>JASJDA010000124.1 GCA_030065755.1 Prochloraceae cyanobacterium
CCCATAAACAATTATTACAATTGGATGTCGCTACGCTCCGTTATATTGGTAGCAATTCCTCCCCCACTTAAAACATTGTGTTCTGAACGAACACTCGTTTTTGAAGAGGGGGAATCCTTGCTACATTAGGTTGAAAAATCTCCTCGCCTGTTAGAAGCTTATAGTACTATGAGCAATGCTAGAGTTTGGGGAGCCAAATATTATTTCACCATTGAGCTACCAGAAAATGCAGGAGAGCCTCTGCAAAAAGTAGTCATTCAACAAAGAGATAATGATGAATTGGTTCGCTTCCATGTCGATCGAGCATTAGCTTTTAGAGGTACACCGCACTCAAAAGGAGAAATGCTCGGCTTACAAGCAATAAATCTCCAGCAGGAAACGCGGTCAATTGAGTTGATTTTTCAGAATCCGATCGCACCTGGTACAATTTTTACTGTTGGGATTCTTCCCAAGAAAAATCCTAGATATGCTGGGGTATATCTATTTGGGGTGACAGCTTTTCCTCAAGGAGAAAGATCGAATGCTAGCTATTTAGGAGCTGGACGTTTCCATTTTTATCGAGACGGAGGAAATTTGTAGACAATATTCACCTCGTCTTATTTAATCTGATTTCTCAAACCACATAAAGCTGCATACCCTATCCCTATGGCATCTACACTGTCGTCAATAGGAAGGCTTTCTAAGTCGAACAAATGTCGAACAACTTCCGCCACCTCTGATTTAGTTGCTCGTCCGTAATCAATGTGAGCTTTCCAGCTAGACTGATGTAGCAGTATAGGTTCTATCTTTAACTCTCTATAGCAAACCAGACTAATAACCCCTACAGCTTGTAGAACTCCACCTGCGGCTTTAATCTCCCTGTTAAAGAAAGGCATCTCCATTGCTATTCCACGAGGTTGAAATTCTTGAAGTATCTCTACCAAATCGGTTTCAATTTCCACTAAACGTTGAGGAGTAGGAGCCTTTTTGGATGTTTCGATCGTCCCATAATCAATTAAAGAGGCTTCTCCAGTGGGTAGTTGTTTGAGAATTGCCCAACCGATAATCGCCAGTCCTGGATCTATTCCTAACCAAACAGGATATTCAGTCAATTCTCAACTCCTATCCGATTCCTTGACCATACTTTTTCATACTTTTTATTAGACTTTTTCATACTTTTTCTCACTGACACATCTCAAAAGATAGTGCAATAATAAGAGACAAGAAGAGTTCAATTAATCAAAACCATGTTGAAAATTGCTAATCAGTATTTAAACCTCAATAATTGGAAAATTTCCTCAATGTCCAGTGAATATTTGCTCGAATCAGTTGTTAACGATCGAAACTACTGTCAGAGAAAGCAGAAGACAGGAACTAGATGGCAGAAGTCTTTCTTCTCCTAAAGTAGCTCGAGCATAAAGTGATTTAAATTACTTATACTTGTGATAATTTCAGTCAAACAAAAAACCATGTATGAATTTAATAACCATTTTTTAGAAATTAATAATTCTCAAAGATCCCCTGAAGATTTGCTTGAATCAATTAGTACAGACTTAAACAAAATAGAGCAAACAATCAACTCTCTTATTCTAAAGTTAGAAAAAATCTCTTGAAAAAATCTCTCGTTTTTTTGACACCTCGTGTTTCTATATACAAAAAAGAAGTCCCTAACCAAATCGTAGATTCTAGTTAGGGACTTCTTTTTTGTCCGTACTGTAATTCAAAGTTTAGGTAAAAAATAAGATTATTTTTCAAAAAAATAAAGCTCACTTAGGATAAAGGAGCTTTACTGCTTATATTGAATTTTTCCGCTCAAATATATTTATAATCTTTTGAGAATTAATTACTTTAAGCTTTTTTTGATTAGTTTTTATACGCCGCTTTCACCAGTTTCACCAGTTTCACCAGTTTCACCATATTCATCACTTTCACCATATTCATCACTTTCACTACCTTTTTCACCAGCTTCACCGTTGCTGCCTTCGCCGCTTTCACTATCTTGAGAATATTCTTGTCTCAAGTAACTATCTTCACCTGCGGAAACGGGTACGGGAGCAGTAGCAGTCGCAGTTAATCCTAGAAATACTAATAGACTGAGAGCTTTGGTTTTAGTTGTCTTTTTCATGCTTACTTTGCTTAAAATTTGTTTACAGTACTTAATATCTCACGCAAATATGAAATAAACATGAAATTGGCGATCGCCATAGTAAGCTGCTGATGGAGTTTCTCGATCGAAAAATGATTTTCTCTATTGACAATCTACTCACAGCACAGGAGTTATCTTCTATTAGCGATCTCCTTAACACTGAGGACTTTAAGGATCTAACGAACATCAAGATGTGATTCGCGTCATAGCATCCTCAAAAAAAAGCTTTGATGATGCAGTCAAAGAGGCCATTGAGGAATTAAAGAAAGGAGGAAAGCATGATGATTTAGAATTTACCGACTATCAAGTAGTCCAGCTTCAAGGTACTATTGAGGATCGTGGAAAAGAATGCAACCCTGATTTTTATCGGGTTGTTTTAGATGTCGCTGGTACTCACATACACGATAAAAAATAACTTGGATAAATCGAAGCCCAAGTTATTAGACTAAATTAATCAATTTTTTCTTAATGTAACCCATCTTTTTAGGTGGGTTGTAGTTGGGGGCTATACTTCTGCAGTGCGGAGGTATAGCCCCGACTACCCTAATTTCAGTCTTTCTAGCTTCGTCGAACTCACGTCGAAAAAGATGCCGCTGAATTGTGAAATTTTATGTTCCCCGTTCCCTATTCCCTGTTCCCTTCTAGGCTTTCACCGAGGTCACGAAAGACTATCTTGAGTAGTTTTGCGAGTATAAGGATTCCAAGTATTTAAATCTGTAGTAGGGTAGCTCAATATTTGAGCTTTAGCAGCTTCGCTGAGTCCTTGCGCTAAGCTGAAATCTGCTCCCGCAATATTAGTTAAATTGCTAAAATCTACTCCAGTCAAGTCCGCTGCACGCAAATCTGCTCCTTTCAATTCGGCTCCACCGATTCGAGCATTGCGCAAAATCGCTCCAGTAAAAAAAACTCCCTGCAAATTTGCTCCGCTTAAAGAAGCACCTTCTAAGTTAGCTCCGGTTAAATCGGCTCCGCTGAGATAAGCTCCAATCAGTTTAATCGATCGTAAATCTGCTCCTCTCAAATTAGCTGTATTGAGAAAAGCACCGTTGAGATTAGCACCTGGACCTACTGCTTTTGAACTTTTATAATTATATCCTTCGGGCCAAATTGTCAGTCGATCGTATAATGCTACTTCTAAGTTAGCTTCATTGAGATTGGCATCTTTAAAGTTAGTTTGCCGCAAATCGGCTCGGTTTAAGTACGCACCTTGCAAATTAGCTCCGCTCAAATTGGCTCCTGTGAAATCTACACCGCGCAGATCGGCTTGGCTGAGATTTGCTCCACTTAAGTTGGCTCCTCTAAAGTTAGCATTAGCAAAAATACCTTGAGTTAGGTTCGCTTCTGCTAAATTTACGTTACTCAGCTTGGCTTCATATAAATCTATCTCTGCAAGATCCAAACCGACAATATCTTCTCCCGATCGCAGTTTTTGTAAAATATCTGAGGCTAGCATTTTCTTGCTGTTGCCGATCGTAATTGTTTCCATTGTCAAAATTTGTAATGATTTTTAGTTTATAGCTTTGCTTGTCCGCATATTAGATACAAGCTATTAATTAACTTGCTATCGTATAATTTTTTTCGCTTGAAAATAATTATCTTTTTTTACAACTAGGGAGGTCAAACGATCGATGCGCCTTAATCCCCCAATGAGTATGATGGATTTTTTTCGCAAAAGTGAAGGAACTTGGTTTACAGAAAGAAGCGTTCATCACTTTGATAATGCCGCAGACGAATCGGGACAATCTAATCTGATCGTTAAAGTGATAGAAAAAAACGATGAAAAAGTGCAACAAGTTTGCCAAATCGAACAGATAGATCCCGCTAGAGCAACAGGAGGAGCGAGTTTTTATTGGCGACCCAATCTAGACGATAAAGAACCCAATCCAGATTATGCAGCAATTTTAATTGACGTTCCCGACGATGAAAGCGGTCTGAGTGGAAAATTAATTCGCGATCGCGGTTATGTGGAAAGCATCCCAGTTGTCAGTCGCTACTGGTTCGGTAAAGATGGAATTCTGACCATTAACACAGATTACGAAAATAATCAAGGTCAAGAACGTTGCTGGTTTATTACTGACGATTTTCGCGTGCGGGTTAGCACTGTAAGAATGATGAATGGTGTTAACTTAATGACTTATTGCTCCGAACGTCGCTGCGTCTTGGAGCAAGAATTAGAGCAAATGATTCAAAATAATCTCGCCAGAATTTGAACTTGAAGAGGGGGAGTGTGGGGAGGAGTGTGGGGAGTGTGGGGGGTGTGGGGAGTGTGGGGAGAGAGGGAGAGGGGGAGTGTCAATTATTGTTGCTTTGTCTCTTACAAATGAGACAGAGAGCGATAATCTCCTATATGCTCAGATAGAGCTATAATATCTGAGTCATAATCGATGTATCAATCTTTTCGCGAATATTTAGAGGAAGAGCTTTTTAGTCGCTTCGATCTGAGTAGTAGACCTATTCCCCCTGGGTTGGAATTTAATCAAAGCGATCGAGGGAAAAATAAGGCAACCATTCGCAGTTGGTGCTATCAGTGTCCCCAATTGCGCAAAATACGTTACACCTATATCGACGCGGGAGAATCGGCTCAAGTTTTTAATAGCGTTATTTATCCAGCTCATCACTACGATTTACCGCTTTTGGGAATTGATTTCTTATCTTTTGGCAAGAAAAAAATTCTGGTTGTTCTAGATTTTTTACCTTTATTTCGCGATAAATCTTATCAAGATAAGTATATCGAACCAATGCGCCCAATTCGCGATAAGTATCAGGATTTGGCTCAAAATCTAGAAATGAAATTTTATGATGCTAACCAATATTTCTCTAAATATTTGCTGTTTGCCAAAACTGATAGTGAAACAGTAGTAAAACGTTTATTTCCAGCTTACAAAGAATTTTTACAGTTATATTGGCAAATTCTTGAGGAAACAGAACCTCTGAAAACCGCAGAAGATATTCAAAGAATTGTCACAGCTCAAAAAGATTACGATCGATACAGTGCTGAAAGAGATCCAGCATCAGGTCTGTTTACTAGTTATTTCGGTCACGAGTGGTCGGAGAGATTTCTCTACGAGTTTTTATTTGAAGATGCCATACCCATGGCTGTTACATCAGGCAAAAGATGAGTTTATATCAACCTTTTTTAGATTACGCGATCGCTCTTCTACAGAAGCGACTAAACTTAGAACCATACCCTATTCCTGAAGGTTTCGAGCGAAAAGAAACTACTACGGGAAAGGGTAAAAGGCAAGAGCAGGTTATCACTACCAGTCACGCCTTTAAATCCCCTAAATTACGCCAAATTAGAGCGGCTCACGTTCGGGGAGGAAATTCTTTACAAGTACTGAATTTCGTGATCTTTCCCGAACCAATCTACGACTTACCTTTTTTTGGCGCCGATTTAGTTACTTTGCCAGGGGGTCACTTAATTGCTATTGATATGCAGCCCTTATTTAGAGACGAACCTGGCTATCAAGAAAAATATACCAAGCCTATATTACCAATTTTTCAAGCTCATCAAGAGCATTTAAGCTGGGGTGGAGATTTTCCCGAAGAAGCAAAGCCATTTTTTTCTCCTGCTTTCTTGTGGACTCGTCCTCAAGAAACTGAAGTAGTAGAAACGCGAGTATTTACAGCTTTTTGCGACTATCTTCAAGCTTATCTGGGTTTTGTCGATCGAGCAGAACCAATTACTGATACTCAAAGGCAAAAAGAAATTCTACAAGCTCAAATGCGCTATGTTGGCTATCGCGCAGAAAAAGACCCAGCAAGGGGAATGTTTACTCGTTTATACGGACAGGAGTGGACTGAAGAATATATTCACGGGTTTCTCTTCGATTTAGAACGCAAACTCGCAACACAAAGTTAGTTTGAAGTGGGTTAGGGAGAAAGAAGAGGAATAGCTTGAATGAAGTTTGAAGAATTAATTTTCCCACTAATATAGGCTTTTACCGCGATTGCGGTTAACAGTCTGTTTTACTTTGTTAAGGAACTCTCCCACCTCCCTAAGTTGGGCAGATCGATCGATTCCTAGCTGTCTCAAGTACAATCGAAATTATTCGTATTGTTATTACCACGTCTTTAGCTGCTATAAGTACTGGCGTTTTTTAGCATAACTCAAATGAGAGCATTGAGTTGAAAAAAAGTAACAAATATTACATATTATTGCTCTTTTTTTACAAAATTAGATTTTAGGTCTCCAGATCCCTTAATCTCGAATAAAGAGCGAGTTAAGTAGATGTACTTAACTTTTAGCAATAAATTTACCAGAATCTCTGTGTAATTTCCAATATTCCGCAGATAGATTCAGATTGTGCAGATAAATTATCCGCGCTAAATCCACAAAGGAGGGCTAAACAAGCTATGGCGATTCCTCTACTCAGCTATTCTCCCTCAAGTCAAAACCAGCGGGTAGCTGGTTTTGAAATACCAGGAGACGAACAGCCGAGAATTTACACCACTTCTCATCTACCAAAAGAGGTAGAAACCAACGAGCTGATTAAGGCAGCCTATCGCCAAATTTTCAACGAACAACAGCTTATTTCTTACAACCGCCAAGCCGCTTTGGAATCTCAGTTGAGAGCAGGTCAAATTAAAGTGCGGGAATTCGTACGGGGGTTATTACTTTCCGAATCATTCCGTCAGCGTAATTACCAACCAAATAGTAACTATCGGTTCGTTCAGATGTGCGTTCAGCGCGTCTTGGGAAGGGAAGTTTACAACGATCGCGAAAAACTAGCCTGGTCAATTGTCCTCGCAACTAAGGGTTTAGAAGGCTTTGTTGATGCTTTGCTCAGTACTGAGGAATATCTGAACAACTTTGGCGACGATATCGTTCCTTATCAACGGCGGAGAATTTTACCCCAGCGGACTCAGGGAGATTTGCCTTTTGCTCGCATGCCTCGTTATGGAGCCGATTATCGGGCCAAATTGGAAGAGATAGGCTACTTCTCTAAAGAGTTCAAAGAATATCCTTGGATGAAAGCTAGTGCCTATACTTGGGCCTGGCAACGTCCGCCCTATCCATTACCACTTCGCCTGCTGGGAACAGCAATTATAATCGGTGGCTCTGGACTTTTAGGTTTGATGCTGATATCCATTGCTTTAGCTGCTTTTGGCATTATTAGTCTGTAAGTATTTTAAGTCTTGTTAAGAGATGGGCTCGCTCATTAACAATATGTAACAAATAAATACTCCACAGCATTGTATAAAAGTAAGCTGAGGACAGTAAACGACAGGAAGCTCGTCAACCTCAAAACAGATTAAACGCTTTTCAGCGGTATATGATAAAAACATAAAGTTTTCTGAGATTTCTTAAAAAAAAGTTCGAGTAACCGCTCAAAGTCACTCAAACTTTTAAGAAAGGACGAGGAAAACTGTAGCGCTAGGTGTCTGTCTCACCAGAATAGGTTGCTAGAGCAGCTTAAAACCACCTTCCTAATAACTTCGTTTTGAATTTTAAGCCAAAAAACTAGAAACAGGGAGATTGATTCAATGTTTGATGCATTCACAAGAGTAGTTTCTCAGGCTGATGCCAGAGGCGAATTTTTGTCCACAGCTCAAATAGATGCTCTCAGCAATATCGTTAAAGAGGGTAACAAGCGGATGGACTCCGTAAACCGAATCACCAGTAATGCTTCGGCTATTGTTACTAACGCAGCAAGAGAGCTATTTAAAGAGCAACCTCAGTTGATCGCTCCTGGCGGTAACGCTTACACCAGCCGCCGCAATGCTGCTTGCTTGCGCGATATGGAAATTATCCTGCGCTACGTAACTTACGCTATTTTTGCTGGTGATGCAAGCGTACTAGAAGATCGTTGCCTCAATGGTTTGCGCGAAACCTACCTAGCACTAGGAACTCCTGGCGCTTCCGTAGCAGTTGGCGTACAAAAAATGAAAGAAGCAGCACTAGCTATTGTTAACGATCCAGCAGGTATTACACCTGGAGATTGCAGCGCTCTAGCTTCTGAAATTTCTAGCTACTTCGATCGTGCAGCAGCATCAGTTGCATAGGCGATCGCGAATAGTAGCTCGTATCTAGAGTTAAAGGATTTTGTTTTAAGTAAAACGCAAACGGAATAATCGGGAGATACCAAAACAATGAAAACCCCTCTAACTGAAGCAGTTTCAGCAGCAGATTCTCAAGGTCGCTTCTTGAGCAACAGCGAAATTCAAATCGCATTTGGTCGCTTCGAGCGCGCCAATGCTGCTCTAGAAGCAGCTAAGACCTTGACCAATAATGCTCAAAGCTTAGTGAGCGGTGCAGCTCAAGCGGTGTATAGCAAATTCCCTTACACCACAACCAATCCTGGACCTAGTTACGCTTCTACCGAGGAAGGTAAAGCTAAATGCTCTCGCGACATTGGTTACTACTTGCGCATGGTTACATACTGCCTAGTTTCTGGCGGTACAGGTCCCATGGACGAGTATTTAGTAGCTGGTTTGGATGAAATCAATCGCAGCTACGAGCTATCTCCAAGTTGGTACATTGAGGCTCTAAAATACATCAAAGCTAACCACGGTTTGCAAGGTCAATCTGCTACCGAAGCAAACAACTACATCGACTACGCAATTAATGCCCTCAGCTAATTGTTAAGATCTCAGGCAGTCAAGAGATTCAGGCTAATTCCACTAAAAAATAGCTTGAATAAATTAGGAACAACATAAGTTGTTAAAACTCTTGCCCAGAAAAGTATGCGAATGCCGGCCAAATGCTAGTATTTGTTTACTATTCTGGGCATTGTTACGATCGAGCGCGAAAAAATGCAACAAGAGTACGAGCCTTCGGACAGCCAATCTTTGACAGTAGAAGAAGCGATCGCCAATCTACTACAGAAAGAAGACCTGGGACAGCGTTATTATGCTTCTTGGTGGTTGGGCAGGTTTAGAGTCAAAGATTCAGCAGCTATTGACGCACTGTTAATTGCTTTAGAAGATGAAGAAGATAGAGCGCCAGATGGAGGCTACCCTTTAAGGCGCAATGCTGCAAGGGCTTTGGGCAAACTGGGGGATAGTAGGGCGGTAGCACCTTTGATTCGCTGTTTGGAATTTCAGGATTTCTACGTGCGAGAAGCAGCAGCCCAAGCATTGGAGATGTTAGGCGATCGCAGTTGTATTTCGGCTTTACTGAAACTGCTGGATGGTGGCTTAGCAGCAGCAAAACAAGTACCTGGTAAACCCCATCTAGTTCAACCCTACGAAGCAATTATCGAAGCTTTAGGAACTCTAGGGGCAGCTGAGGCAATAGAGCAGATTAAACCCTTTGTAGAACATCATTTTCCTAAGGTACAGTATGCCGCAGCACGAGCTATGTATCAATTAACCCGAAATTCAGTTTATGGAGAGCGTTTAGTTAAAGCTTTGCAAGGAAATGACTTACAATTGCGTCGATCGGCACTTATAGATTTAGGAGCAATTGGTTATTTGCCTGCAGCAGAGGCGATCGCCCTTACCTTAGCTGAAAATAGCATGAAACTAATTTCTCTGAGAGGACTGCTGGAATATCAGTTGCAACAAGATTCGACAAATGTGGATTTATCTCAGGAAAGTATCCAATTAATGAAGCTTATGGACGGACTTTTGTAGGATAATGGCTAAATCTACGCGAGAATTAATACAAGCTGTGGAAAAAGCTGATTCTGCTGACGGTTTATTAGAAGCAGTTGAAGCATTAGCTGAAGTAAGAAGTGAAACAGCAATTCCTACCTTGGTTGAAGTATTGGGTTTTAATAACCCAGGGGCAGCTGTGGCTGCTGTTGACGGATTGATATATATAGGAGAGCCAGCGGTTCCCTACTTGTTAGATAATCTTGACGACTACAATTATGGAGCAAGAGCTTGGGCAATTCGCGTTTTTGCTGGGGTAGGGGATCCTAGCGCCCTAGACCTCTTGTTAAAAGCTGCTAGTACGGATTTTTCTCTCAGCGTGCGTCGTGCGGCGGCGAGAGGACTGGGATTTATTAATTGGTCGAAATTGCCTCCAAAGGAGATTTTACCCGCCCAAACAGAAGTTCTCAATACTTTATTATCAGTTTGTAATGATGGAGAGTGGGTGGTTCGCTATGCTGCGGTGGTAGGTTTACAAGCACTCTTTGAGACTTTTAATCCACATAAAAGTTATTTTGTCAAACAAATTTTAGAAAAATTAAAACAAATTATTGAGACCGATCCAGAAATAGCAGTTCGCGCTCGATCGCAGATGGCATTACGAGAATTTAACAACCTTGGTTGAGTATTATTTTGAGTTAGTTCGCAACCGATAGCCCATACCTCTAACGGTTTCAATTAATTTACTGCCTAACTTTTTGCGCAGATAGCCCACATAGACATCTACAATATTGGAACCAGGGTCGTAATCGTAACCCCAGACGCGATCGAGTAATTGCTCTCTACTCATTACCTGTCCTGGGTGGCGAAAAAAAGTCTCTGCTAAGAGAAATTCTCGCGCCGATAGCTCCACATGTTCCGAACCTACTTTAGCTTTACGGGTGCTGAGGTCTAGCACTATATTATTAAATGAAAGTATCTTTTCGTATTGGTTAGAAGATTGCTTGGAAGAAGAGTTGTATTCCCGTATTCTGACTCGTACTCTTGCCAGCAGTTCTTCAAAGCGAAAAGGTTTAGTGACATAATCATTGGCTCCCAAATCGAAGCCTTGAACCTTATCACCTACTTCATCACGAGCTGTGAGAATAATAATGGGAATTTGTTCTCCCTGACCGCGCAACTCTTCTAAAACCGTAAAACCATCTTTTTCATCAGCTAAACCCAAATCCAAAAGCATCAGATCGAATTGGTGAGTTTGAACCATAGAGATGGCTTCTTTCGCATTTGTTGCGGTACCAGTAGCAAAGCCATTAGCTTGCAAGCCCTTTTTGAGAAAAGAAACTATACGAGGTTCGTCTTCAACGATGAGAATGCGATTCATTGGAGCTAACCTCCCAAACAAACTTATAAGGAATGACAATAGTAAAAGTCGAACCGACATTTGGTTCGCTAAACAATTCTACTCGTCCCTGATGAGCAACAGCGATCGCTTGAACTATTGGCAGTCCTAAACCCGCTCCCTCAGAACGACGACGAGTGCGACTGTTTGAACACCGAGCAAAACGTTCAAAAATGCGCTTTTGTTCTCCAGGAGAAATACCAACCCCAGTATCTTGCACCCAAAACCTAATTTCTTTATCCGTTAACTCAGAACCAAAAGTTATGGAATCTTCTTTGTGGGTATAAAAAACAGCATTATTAGCTAAGTTCATTATGGCTTGGGTCAGTCTTTGGCGATCGGCGATAATTTTCCCCATGGCTTTGTTCTTTAATTGCCAGTTTCGCTTTCCCAAGGCTTTAATTTTAGTAAACAGTTCTTCTGCGAATAAAGCTACATCTACAGTTTCTAGTTTGAGAAAATCGGGTCTTTCTGCTTTGGCTAAAAAAATTAATTCGTTGACTATACGAGACATCCTATCTAGCTCGTCAAGTACCAAAGCCAAAGTTTCTTTTTTCTCTTCTGGGTCGTCTCCTAGTAACTCCAGGTGTCCTCGGATAATAGTAATTGGGGTTCGCAGTTCGTGTCCCGCATCGTTGATAAAGTTTTTTTGACTGGTGAAAGTTCCCTGAAGGCGATCCATCATAGAATTGAACGTTTTCGTCAGCTCAGCTATTTCTCCACTACCCCTCACCGGAATGCGCTGACTCAAATCTGATTCCTTAATAGAACTAGCTGTTACCGTTAGCTCCCGCAATGGTGCCAAAACGCGACCGCTAATTAACCAAGCAAAAATCAGAGCCAGTGTTTGAGCAATAGCCGTCACTTGTAAAAAAACTATTGCTCCTTGTAAAGCTTCCTCACGTTCCCCAGCAGTTGTATGAGCGGCTACGAAAATTCCTCCTACTTTGCCTTCAATTACGATAGTTTGGGCAATATAAAGTATGCTGACAATTTCTCGATCGCTCACTTCATATTCCCCTCGATCGCTTTGAGAGAGAGTCGCCCAATAGTTCATTAACCGAGAATCAGTATTTAAAGATTTCGGTAAAGCTCTGGGGCTTGATTTGTAAAAACGACCGTCTACTATGGCTATTAAGTAGTTATCATCTGCAGGTAGTTCCCTATTCAAAAAATCTTTGATGAATTTTTTAAGGTTTGCAGAAGAGCTATTGTTTTTACTACGCCATTGCTTGTAGGCATACTCGAACGAGTTTAGCTCTTCTATTAAATCTGTTTTTACGCGAGCATCAACGCGAGAGTATACAATTTCGCGATAAGCCAGAAAAGAAGGTGCTATTAAAAATATTAATATTGACGTATACCAGAAAAGAATGCGAGTTCTCGCTTCCCAGAAAATATTCCCCCAGAGTCGTACAAACTTAAAATTTTCTGAACTACGATCGCTTTTGATTCTTCTCACCAATATAATCCTTATAGTAGAATCCTCGTGTTTTTAAAGCATCGAGGAAGGCAGCACCGATCTCGGCTAACTTTTACTAAGTTGTCAATATAAATAAATTTCCATCTTTAATTATATAAGCGGCAATTTATCGCTTTGCTCGAAGTCACAAGTGTGAATTAAAGGGAACAGGGAATAGGGAACAGGCAACAGTGACTAGTTTAGAAGAGGATTTAGACCTCTCCCAAACTTCTTCCGTCTTGAAAGAGGGGGCTTCAGACCAAGGCAATGGGCAACAGGGGAATACTGTTGACGGTACGCCGGTTCCCTGTTCCCTCCGAGACACTCACCGAGGTCAGAACGTCTGATAATGAATTTATTTTGATTAAAGTCCCCTTCTGAGGGTAAGTTATGGGTTAGCAGGATAGGTTAGAGGGTACAGAGGGGACTTTAATCAAAATAAGAACATTTCTCGGCAGAAGTTAAAAATATTTAACTTTTGACTTCTGAGTTGCAACAATAAACAATACAAAAAACTTAGCGGTCTCTTCTCAAAGACGAGCGCTAGAATAAAGAGTAATGTTTTAGCACCAGCAAAGCCTATAGATACTATATACGGAAACCTACAAGGTCTAAAATCTAGCCAAATCAAACAGTTAAAAAAGCTCTATCATCAGAGACTTAGAAACGATTGGCTGACTACGCCAGAATTCGCCCAAAGACTGGCAGCAATTAGCACCGAAATTAACCAGTCCGTTTGCGCTTACGTTAACCGCAGAGGACAGGTAATCAGAGTCGGGGTTGGTACTCCCCGTCAAACCCAGATTCCACCCTTAGAACTCCCTCGCTACGGTGCAGGAAGACTCTGTGGCATTCGCTGCATCGCTACCCAACTGCAACCAGAACCCCCTAAAGAGTCTAGTTTAACTGCAATGGTGTTGCAAAGACTGGACGCTTTAGTAGTTATCACTTTAACTGGAGAGGGTTTTCAACGCCGAGGAGGTGGTGCTACTGGTTATGTAAAAGAAACCTATTTAGCTCATCTTATTCCCCAATCCGATCCCAATCTAGAGACTGGAGATTATTGGGATGTTTCCCCTGCTTTAAGTCTAGACGTTCTCACTAAACAGGATTTTCTCGATTTAGTAGAAGGATTAGAAGCAGAATTTCAACGAGAATTTATCGCCCAACAGGTAGATGACAAGCAAGATCGGGTGCTGGTAGTGGGACTGATGACCCAGCAGATGACGCAGCAAGAATTTGACGATAGCTTAGCAGAACTAAAAAGGTTAGTAGATACTGCTGGTGGAGAAGTATTACAAGAAATTTCCCAAAAACGTCCTAGCGCCCATCCGCAAACTGTAGTAGGTGCTGGTAAAGTAGAGGAAATTGCCCTGAGAGCGCAAACTTTGGGAGCTAATTTAGTAGCATTCGATCGCGACCTTTCTCCAGCCCAAGTAAGGAATTTAGAAAGTAGAATAGGCGTTCGAGTAGTCGATCGTACCGAAGTAATTCTCGATATTTTTGCCCAACGCGCCCAGTCTGGCGCCGGAAAATTGCAAGTAGAATTAGCTCAACTAGAATATATGTTGCCTCGCCTCACCGGTCGAGGTCAAGCAATGTCCCGTTTAGGTGGTGGTATTGGTACTAGAGGACCTGGTGAAACTAAACTAGAAACAGAACGCCGCGCCATTCAACGGCGCTTAGCACGATTACAGCAAGAAGTCAATCAACTGCAAGCTCATCGTTCTCGCTTGCGCCAACAGCGTCAAAAAAAAGACGTTCCTACCGTTGCTATTGTTGGGTATACCAATGCGGGTAAATCTACTACGATCAATGCCTTGACTAACGCGGAAGTATATACCGCAGACCAATTATTTGCTACCCTCGATCCGACAACCCGCCGTTTGTCCTTAACTTATCCAGTTACAGGGGAATCTCGGACAATTTTGCTCACCGATACAGTAGGTTTTATTCAAAATTTACCTACCTCCCTGATGGATGCTTTCCGCGCTACCCTAGAAGAAGTGACTGAAGCAGATGCGTTGCTGCACGTGGTAGACTTATCTCACCCAGCATGGGTAAGTCAAATACGATCGGTTACTAGTATTTTATCGGAAATGCCGATCGCCCCAGGGCCAATGCTCCTTGCTTTTAATAAAATCGATCTCGTAGATAGCGAAACCCTCGCAATAGCAAAAGAGGAATATCCTCTGGCAGTGTTTTTTTCGGCAACTTCTCGCTTTGGTTTTGAGACTCTACGACAAAAATTATTGCAGTTAGTTGACTACGCGGCGATCGGCCCTTAGTGGGAAGCTAGGGATTAACTCGCTAGTTTAATATAAACGAGCGGGTTTCTCCTCAATGTCTTTGGCAATTAGATCGGCTCTTTTTACTACTTCCAATAGATATTGATAGTTCGGTACTGGTGCATTAGGAATAAATCCTGTTGAATTGGCGATCGCTGGGGATATATTGAGTAATGCTTTATAGATTTTCTCCTGTTTATTTGGTGTTATGTTTTTTGAGATTAAAATTGAACCGCTGGGAATATTGTGAGTATCTGTATGAAGAATTCGGAATTTCGTATCTAAAAAATCCAAACGGTGGCGCTCAAATTCTTCTAGAGACATAGCTCCAGCAACTACCTCATCCTTAGCAATCCATTCTAAAATTGTTTTAGGAGCAGGTGTCAAACGGACTTCAGCTAGAGTGGTTCCGTAAAGATTGTATATCGGTAAAAAGTATCCAGTGGCAGAACCAACTTGACCCAGAGCGATTTTTTTGCCTTTTAGTTGGGATAATTGATTTATGGGACTTTCTGCCTTGACCACCATTACAGAAAGACTTCTGTGCGCTCCTTCTAGGGGAAAAATTGGTTCGTAGTTTCCCTGAGAAATGGCCAAAGCTGCTAATCCAGGAGGAGCAATTACCAAATCCCAATCTTTGTTGTCCATTTTGCCTATGGCGCTGGATTTATTGTCAGCTCTTTCTAATTTAACAGAGCTATCGACTTTGACCTCTAGAGTTTTTTCTAGGGAAGAATATTGCTTGAGGGAAAGTTCATCTCGATCGAAATTTACTACTCCAATAGTTATATTTTTTGACGGAGAAGTGCTTAAATTACAGGCTTTAAAAAGTATTACAAGTTGTAACAAGAGGAGGAAAGGCGCTCGCATAACCGATCTAAATTTGTTGTATTATATTGTTTTGGCTTGATTTGATGGCTAGAAAAATAGCCCTCAGGTAACTAACTCAACCTCAAATTGTTTTATTAGTCATGACAATGTATTATTTATTGTATAATTTTAAGAAAAAGTTAGCTTAACAGTATATTTTTTTCCAATCAAAACTTGCAACATATTTAACTAAAGGAATGAAGGACGAATTTTCATGCCCCACACTTTCTATGTCTTACCCCTCGTTTATTGTCTGCTTGAGTTAATAATCAGTGTTTTCTAAAAAATTTTCTCGATCGACAACTAATTTTCTTGAAATATTTATTAGCTCTAATAGCGAAGATTATTCTGTTTTGAAAAGATAAAAATGCTAAGATTCAAGAATTTTAATATCATTACTAAGCTCAACTTACTATTACTGTTGATTTTTACAATAATAGTGGGCATTAGTAGTTTTTCTTTATCTACGGTTTTAGAAAAAAATGTGGAACAGATATTTACTCAAAAAGCTTCAATACTAATTGATACTATGAGTTCGGTTCGTAGATATACCAGCGAACACGTCAACCCAGAGTTGTCCGATCGACTAGAAACAGAAAGCTATTTTATCTCAGAAACTGTACCAGCTTATTCGGCTAAAACAGTTTTTAAATACTTGAGAAGTATTGAAGGATATGAGAATTTTCTCTATAGAGAAGCTACTATAAATCCCACCAATTTAAGAGATAAAGCAGACGGATTTGAAAAAAAGATTATTGAAAAATTTCGTGAAGATCCAAACTTAAAAGAACAAAAAGGTTATCGTTCGTTTGTGAAAGGAGATGTTTTCTATATTGCTCGTCCTCTGGCTGTTAATAGTCGCAGATGCTTGAAATGTCACGGAGATCCGAAAGATGCTCCCCAAAATCAAATCAATACCTACGGCAGAAAACACGGTTTTGGTTGGAAACTAAATGAAATTGTTGGGGCTCAAATAGTCTCAGTTCCAGTCGCTCGAGCTTTTAATATTGACAGAAGAACGCAGTTTATAGCTGTTATCGTTATTAGTATATTTTCTATACTGTCGATTCTAATTATCGATTTATTTCTCAAACAAACTATTATCAAACCTTTAAAACAGATAGCTGCTTGGGCTAAAGAAGTTAGTACTGGGAACGTGACTCAAGATTACAAGCATAAAACCAATGACGAAATTGGGCTGCTAGCTGCTGCGATTAACCGACTAAAAGTAACTTTAGAAATGGCAATCAACATGCTCGATTCAAAATCGAGATCGAGCGAATAGTAGGGACGTTAACTAGAACGTCTCTACTTGAAAAACTTACTACTATAAACACAAACACCACTTTTATTGTTTGGCAGACTCTACAACTTTGCTAAAAGCTTGAGGATCGAGCATAGCAAGTTGGGCTAGCATTTTGCGGTTTAAAGCGATATTAGCCTTTTTCAACTGACCCGTAAGTTTACTGTAGCTCATACCGTTTTGTCTGGCTGCTGCATTGATGCGAGTAATCCAGAGACGACGAAAATCGCGCTTGCGCTTGCGGCGATCGCGATAAGCATTGCGCAATGCTTTCATCACCTGCTGATTAGCTGTGCGGAAAAGTTTAGAATGAGATCCTCGAAAACCTTTGGCTAGTTTGAGTATTTTTTTTCTACGTTTGCGAGCAACGTTACCTCTTTTTACCCTTGTCATAGCTACTACTGTTGATTAATCTATAGTTTAAAGAAAGCAAATTATTTAGTCTTGTGGGTGCGATTATGTTCGATCGCCTCCATTTTAGTTAACTTTGTCGAGCCCTTTTCGATTAACCTTACATATAGGGCATCATCAAGCGAACATTCTTTTCGTCGCTTTCGTGTACTAAAGTTAAACCTGTTATGCGTCGCTTGCGTTTAGTACTTTTATGTTGTAGCAAGTGATTCTTAAAAGCTTTGCGACGAAAGATTTTTTTGCCACTCCCAGTCGCTCGAAAACGCTTGGCAGCAGATCTTTTAGTTTTCAGTTTAGGCATATATTAACTAAAATTCGACACAATTCACAATTATAATATGAAATAACCTATTAATGCAAGGTAGGTAGAGGGGGAGATGGGATAGAAACTAATAGCAAATAGCCAACAGCCAAGAGCAAAAATGAAAGATAAATTAACAGACGAGCAGTTAGCTCAAATTGTTACCGAAGTAGACCAATTAGCTAGGCAGCGAGAAGCTGAATTAGATAGGAAACAAGTTGAGGAGATTTTGACCGAGTTAAATCTTCCCATCGATCTACTTGATGAAGCAGTAATACAGCTACGCCGTCGAGAAGCAATGGCTGTACAGAAGCGACGCAATCGCTGGATTGGTGTGGGAGTTGCTTTGGCAATAGTCGCATCGATCGCTGCTACTACTATTTTCATTCAAAATCAGCAACAAGCATTAGCTAAAGTTAGCGCATCCCAAAGTCGCATTACCTTAACTCAAGACGACGGAGGAAATCTGAGTACTGTCGATCGCCAATCCAATTCAAGAGTATACTATCGGGTGACTTTGCAACAAGCTCCTGTAGGAAGAAAACTCGACCTTCAGTGTAATTGGATCGATCCTAGCGGTCAAATTGCTCGTCAAAACAGGTATCAAACCCGCAATATAGATAGGGAAGTTTGGCCAACTCGTTGTCGCTATCAAATCGGTAGTGCATCTCCAGCAGGCACTTGGAAAGTAGAGATGTATTTGGGCGATCGCTTGTTGGATTCTACTACTTTTGAAGTTAGATAATCCTAAAATTAAAATAGTAAATCCCCTTTTTTAAAAGTGGATACGTCACCTTAAATCGATCGCAATCGCAGATGAATTCTCTTCTCTACCAACTCAAGAATCATTTTAACGAAGCATTAGTAACCGCTTTCGGGACAGAAATGGCGGGGGTTGACCCTTTAGTAGTTCTGGCTTCTAACCCTAAATTTGGCGATTATCAGTCTAATGTGGCGATGTCGTTGACCAAAAAATTGGGAGAAAAACCGAGATCGATCGCTCAAAAAATAGTAGAAAATTTAAACATTACTGAGATGTGTGAAGCTCCAGAAATAGCTGGCCCTGGCTTCATTAATCTTACTATTAAACCGGCTTATCTAGAAGCACAACTGAGCGCCATTGAAAAAGACGATCGTTTGGGAGTAGAAACGGCTCAACCCCCTCAAAAAGTAATTGTAGACTTTTCTAGTCCCAACATTGCCAAAGAAATGCACGTAGGACATCTGCGTTCTACTATTATCGGCGATTGTATTGCCAGAATTTTAGAATTTAGGGGTCACGATGTATTGCGTCTCAACCACGTAGGAGACTGGGGAACTCAATTTGGGATGTTAATTACCTATTTGCGGGAAGTATATCCCGAAGCATTAACTACTGCTGATGCTTTAGATTTAGGCGACTTGGTTTCCCTATATAAAAAAGCCAAAATACGCTTTGACGAGGACGAAAAATTTAAAGAAACGGCAAGAGAAGAAGTTGTAAAGTTACAGTCAGGAGAAGAAGATACTCGTCACGCTTGGAAGTTATTGTGCGATCAGTCTCGGCGAGAATTTCAAGTAATTTACGATCGCCTCGATATTAAATTAAATGAAAGAGGAGAATCTTTTTACAACCCTTTTCTTTCTGGAGTAGTGGAAGATTTAGAGAAGCAGGGTTTATTAGAAGAAAGCGATGGCGCTATGTGCGTATTTCTGGAAGGATTTACCAATAAAGCAGGCGATCGCCTTCCTTTAATCGTGCAAAAATCTGATGGTGGTTACAATTATGCTACTACCGATCTAGCAGCTTTACGCTATCGTATCGCTTCTGACAGCGCCGATCGCATTGTCTACGTTACGGATTCGGGACAGTCCAATCACTTTGCTGGAGTGTTTCAAGTAGCAAAACGCGCAGACTTTCTTCCAGAAAATGTGGAAGTGGTTCACGTCCCCTTTGGGTTGGTGTTAGGAGAAGACGGGAAAAAGCTAAAAACTCGTTCGGGAGAAACAGTAAAGCTACGGGATTTATTAGATGAAGCAGTCGATCGGGCTGGTAAGGATTTAAAATCGAGGTTACTAGAAGAAGATCGCAGCGAATCGGATGAATTTATCGATAATGTTGGTAAAGTTGTCGGTATTGATGCTGTTAAATACGCAGATTTGAGTCAAAATCGTACCAGCGACTATAAATTTAGTTACGATAAAATGCTCGATTTAAAAGGTAACACTGCACCATATATGCTTTATGCTTACGTGCGGGTTCAGGGAATTAGTCGTAAAGGGAATATTGATTTTGACAATTTGGGAGAGGATATCAAAATTATTTTGCAAGAAGAAGAGGAGTTAGTTTTAGCCAAGCATATCTTACAGTTGAGTGACATACTTGTAGAAGTCGAACGAGATTTATTACCCAATCGTCTGTGCGATTATCTCTACGAACTGAGTAAGAAATACAATCAATTTTACGATCGCTGTACCGTTTTGCAAGCAGAAGATACCGTGAAAACATCTCGATTGGTCTTGTCTGATTTAACAGCGCGTACTTTGAAATTGGGACTCTCTCTTTTGGGAATTCAAGTGTTAGAAAGGATGTAATTTTTTATTTAACTAAAAGTTAAAACCATTGGCTAGAGAATTATATTTTCTAGCTATGTTCGGTTTTGGCGATCGCTATAAAAATAAATAATTTATGAAGTGATTCTGATTAAAACTGTATTTAAACCCAGATTAGGCAGATATTTGCAGCTTAATTATACCCCTACCTAGTTTTTCTAAAAGTTCTGACTTGCTAGAACACCCATTCTGTTTAGCTAATTGCTCAAAACCTTCCCAACCCTCATCAGTAACACTTACAGTTCTAGTTTTTTTAGTACTTTCGTAGTATTTGGGTCTGCCTTCGCGATTGGTCAGATTTCCTAGAGAGTTAGGATGCATCCCTGGTTTGTATTTTTTTTTATCTGTCATCTCGGGTTTCTCAATTCCCAATCTCTGTCAATCTATTTTACACGTATTGAGTGCTTGACATCTCTGTTAATCATATAATATATAGATATATGTGAATAGTTAAAAGCGATCGCCACATAACATCTAGACCAAGGGGCTAATACCACTTTACAACTATTTTGTCAATAACTAAGATCGCAATAATTAATTGATTTCGATCGCAGCCTGACTCTATATAAAACGTAACAATCTTACGTGTCACTTAAAAGTGACTTGTTTTTGTGTAAAAAGAGATTTTAATTTTTTAAATAACTGTTGAGAGATTAATTTTATGGCACCAACAAGCCTCCAGGCTGGCGATTTGGCGATCGTCGGGTTTAATTTTGACAATCCTAATGAATTTTCCTTTTTAGTTCTTAACGACATAAATACTGGTACTGAAATTAACTTTACTGATAAAGGTTGGAAAAGCGATGGAACCTTTAGAAGTGGAGAAAATATTTTTGCTTGGAGAGCAGAACAAAATTACACTGCTGGGTCAGTAATTAAAGTCAGTAATAGCAATCTCATGCTTTCCTCAAGGGGAGACCAAATAATAGCATATCAAGGCAGTGAAATCAACCCCACACTCCTTTATGCTCTCAACAGCCAGCGTAAAGGGTGGCAAGCATATGCTACTACTCATTCATCTGCTCTGCCAACAGTTTTGACAAATGGAACAACAGCGCTCGCCCTTGATGAAATTGATAACGCTGTTTACAATGGCCCCACAACTGGAACCAAAGCTGAGTTACTAAGTGCTATTAGCGATAAAGCTAACTGGAGTGGAAGCGATAAAACTCGACAAGACTTATCAACCTTGTCAACTGTTTCATTTAGCATTACCGATGCTAGTGGCGGTAGTGGTCAAACTGTATTTATCAACGAAATCCACTACGATAACACCAGCACGGATACCAATGAAGGAATCGAAGTAGCTGGAAATGCAGGCACTGACCTTACTGGCTGGAGTATAGAATTATACAATGGCAAAGATGGTGCTGTTTACAGGACGATCGACTTAAGCGGAACTATTGCCGACCAGCAAAATGGTTTTGGTACTGTCTTTTTTGCGCAACCAACGAATGGACTGCAAAATGGTGCTCCTGACGGAATTGCTCTAATTGATAACAATAATACTGTAGTTCAGTTTCTCAGTTACGAAGGAACTCTAACTGCTACTGGCGGTACTGCTGCAGGTCTTACCAGTACCGATATTGGTGTTAGTGAAACTAGTTCGACTCCTATAGGTTCCTCTTTGCAGTTAACTGGTACTGGCACTAGCTATGAACAATTCACTTGGAGTACAGCTGTAGCAAGCACCTATAACAGAGTTAACACAGGTCAAAACTTTGGCGGTGGTAATAGCGGTAGTGGTGGTACTGGCGGTACTGGCGGTACTGGCGGTACTTCTAATTCGACTTCCATATATACCATTCAAGGTACTGGCCTAACCAGCTCTTTGGCAGGAAACGGCCAATCTTATACTGTTCGCGGGGTTGTTGTTGGAGACTTCCAAGCTAACAATGAGTTAGATGGTTTCTTCATCCAAGATCCAACTGGAGATGGCAATGTCTCTACCTCTGACGGTATTTTTGTTTACGCCCCTGGTAGCATCGATGTTAGAGAAGGAGATTTAGTCGAAGTAACAGGTCAAGTTAACGAATTCTTCGATAAGACGCAAATAAATAATGTTAGTTCTCTCAGCGTAATTAGTTCGGGAAATAATATCGCTGCAACTAAAGTAAATTTACCCTTTGCTGATGCCAGCACTCTAGAAAAATATGAGGGAATGCTAATTGAATTACCTCAAAACCTTACCGTTACTAACACCTTCAATCTCGGGCGTTACGGGGAAGTTACTTTATCTAGTGGTGGACGTTTGTTCCAACCGACTAATGTTGTTGCACCAGGTGCTCAAGCCAACGCATTACAGGCAAAAAACGACCTCAATCGCCTGATTGTCGATGATGGAAGTACGGTTCAAAATTCCGATCCTCTAGCTTATCCAGGTACAGGACTAACTGCTTCCAATACATTACGTGCTGGAGATACGGTCGCTAATGTAACTGGTGTATTAGATTATAGTTTCAGTAACTACCGCGTTCAACCTACTGTTGAGCCTAACTTTGTTGCTAGTAACCCTCGCTCTAACACCGATCCTAATGTTGGCGGTACGCTAAAAGTAGCTAGTTTTAACCTTCTAAACTATTTTAACGGCGACGGTATTGGTGGCGGTTTCCCCACTTCTCGTGGCGCTGATAACTTTGAAGAATTCCAAAGACAGCGCGATAAAACGATCGACGCTCTGGTGAAATTAGATTCAGATATCATCGGAGTTGTGGAAGTAGAAAATGACGGCTATGGCTCTAACAGCGCTATTCAAGATATCGTCAAAGGTCTTAATGCCGCTCAGTCCCAATATACCTATGCATTTGTAGATCCTGGAACATCTCAACTAGGTGGCGACCAAATTGCAGTAGGTATGATTTATCGCACCGACACAGTAACTCCCGTGGGAACAGCCGCTACCCTTAGCACGGGTGCATTCGCCGATCGCAACCGTCAGCCTTTAGCACAAACTTTCCAGCAAGTAAGTACTGGAGAAACATTTACCGTAGCAGTTAACCACTTTAAATCTAAAGGTGGAAACGGTACGGGTGCAGATGCAGACCAAGGAGACGGTCAAGGTAACTGGAATGCAACTAGAGTAGCAGCAGCGAACGATTTGGTGAACTGGTTAAATACTTACCCTACTGGCGTGAATGACCCTGACTTCCTCATTGTTGGCGACCTCAACGCTTACGCTAAAGAAGACCCCATAACTGCCATTAAAAATGCTGGTTATACTGACCTAATTGATAAATACAACGCCAATCCTTACTCTTACACCTTTGACGGTCAATTCGGCTATCTCGATCATGCTTTGTCTAGTGCAAGCCTGACATCTCAAGTAACAGGTGCAGCAGAATGGCACGTCAATGCAGACGAACCTCGTATTCTAGACTACAATACCGAGTTTAAATCTCTAGGTCAAATTAACAGCCTTTACAATGTGGATCCATTCCGTACTTCAGATCACGATCCGCTCATTGTTGGTTTAAATTTGTCATCTACCGTAATCTAATTTGAATTGACACTCCCACGGCTGAAAGCGCGTGGGATTCTTGGTTCAAAGACAAAACTTACTCTAACAGGTTCTCACCAGCTAAAATAGCGGTTTCATCTCCCCAAGCTTGAAATCCCGTATGCCCTACGGTACTCA
>JASJDA010000125.1 GCA_030065755.1 Prochloraceae cyanobacterium
CCAATTCTCGAAAATAACGAGAGACTTAGGGAATAGGGAATAGGGAATAGGGAATAGGGAACAGAGGGATTTGAGCTTTTTTTATTAATAAAAAGTATTTCTTATCTCTCCAGTTACTTTTGAGAAATGGTATTACTGGTTAGAGCTACTAATTGAATCTGAAATTATCAAAGCAGAAAAATTAAATCTTTTAACAAAAGAAGCTAATAAACTTATATCTATTTTTATTACTTCTGTCAAAAAACTAAAACAAAACTAATTAAACAACCCCAAAAAAAACTATAAATGAGGGATTATACAAAAAATTGGGAACGATAAAAAAAGAGGAGATATCCCCAATCATCTTACTCACTTTATCCTTTACAATTCATCCTTCATCCTTTAAATATGTCTGTTGCTCGTCATCATGCTGAATGGTTGTCTTTAGTTGAATCTTCTGGTTCTTTTTTGAGTTTAAATGAACTTGTACGTGTTTTTCCTCAAGGATTAGAAGCTCACGATTCCGAAAAATTTCGGTTACTAAAACAAGCTTATGACGAGTGGCAATACGAACGATACGATTCATCAATTCATCGTGCTTGGATCGATCTAGTTTTACAAGAAATTTTAGAAATTCCCGTAGAATTACTATTAACAAAACAGCAAATTACTCCTAGCTTTCACGTAACTATTGCCGAACATCAAGAAACTTTAATTCCCGATCTTATCCTCGTCGAACCAGATACAAATAAACCTCATTTATTAATTCAAATTGTCCCCACATATCAGGGATTAGAAAAAGCTTATAAAGATTCTCGTTGGAAAGCTTCACCCGCTACTCGCATGACCGAACTACTCCGTGGAACTAACGTGAGTTTGGGATTAGTTACCAATGGGGAACAATGGATGCTAGTTAATGCCCCAAGAGGCGAAACGGCAACTTTTATTTCTTGGTATAGCCATCTTTGGGTTGAGGAAAAAATTACTTTGCGGGCATTTCGCAGTCTGTTGGGAATACGTCGTTTCTTTGGGGTAGAAGAAGACGAAACTTTAACAGCTTTATTAGCAAACAGTAAAAACGCACAACAAGAAATTACTGACCAGCTAGGCTTTCAGGTACGTAAAGCAGTGGAAGTCTTAGTACAAAAAATAGACAAACTCGACCAAGACGGCGATCGCACTCTGCTAAAAGATATTTCCGATCCAGAACTTTATGAAGCTGCTTTATTCGTGATGATGCGTTTAGTATTTCTTTTCTGTGCGGAGGAAAAGGGATTATTATTGTTAGGCGATCGACTTTATGACCAGTCCTATGCTGTCTCCACCATGCGAGAGGAATTGAGAGAACAAGCCGATCGCTATGGAGAAGAAATATTAGAACGACGTTACGATGCTTGGTGTCGTCTGCTGGCTTTGTTTCGGGCTGTATATGCAGGCATTGACCACGATTTGTTGCGCTTACCTGCCTACGGTGGGGACTTATTTAATCCCGATCGCTTTCCTTTCTTAGAAGGAAGTATGAATAATGATGAAAGAGGAAGGATGAAGGATGAAAAAGAAAACAACTCATCCTTCATCCTTCATAATTCATCCTTGCTTCGTGTAGATAATCGTACCGTACTGCATTTATTAGAAGCCTTACAAATTCTCCAAGTTAAAGTACCAGGAGGAGGAATTGAACCTCGTCGTCTCTCTTTTCGCGGCTTGGATGTTGAACAAATCGGTCACGTTTATGAAGGTCTCTTAGACCATACAGCAGTACGGGCAGCTACAACGGTTTTAGGTCTATTGGGTACGAAAAATAAAGAACCAGAAGTATTATTGGACGATCTGGAGGGGAAATTAGCCCAAGGAGAAGAGGAATTAGTTAAATATCTTAAAAAGGAGACGGGAAAAACTATCCCAGCATTACGAAAGGCACTCAAAATAAAGGATGAAGGGGGAAGGATGAAGGATGAACGAGAACACAATTCATCCCTCATCCCTCATAACTCATCTTTGCTAATTGCTTGTCACAACGATCGCCAACTTTTAGCGAGAGTACTTCCCTTTGCGGGTTTAATTCGTAAGGATACTTTTGACTATCCCTTAGTCATTCCTCAAGGTAGCGTTTATGTAACCCAGGGTTCAAATAGAAGAGATACGGGAACTCACTACACTCCTAAAAGTTTAACGGAGGAAATTGTCCGCTATACTCTCGAACCTCTAGTTTATGAAGGAGTAGCAGAAGGTAAACCCAAAGCAGAATGGCAACTAAAATCGGCAGCCGAATTATTAAATCTCAAAATTGCTGATATTGCTATGGGTTCGGGGGCTTTTTTGGTACAAGTGTGTCGTTATTTGGGAGAAAGATTAACAGAAGCCTGGGAAATAGCGGAAAGAAAGGATGAAAGCACAAGGATGAAAGATGAACGAGAAAACAATTCATCCTTTATCCTTCCTCCTTTATCCTTAAAAAAGAAGTGGATCGTTGTTACTCCAGAGGGTAAATTATCCAAGTCTCGTCCTGAAGAGTGTTTGATTCCTAACGATCGCGATGAAAGATTAATTGTTGCCAAGCGTATTGTTGCCGAACGTTGTGTTTATGGAGTAGATAAAAATCCTTTAGCAGTAGAAATGGCAAAATTATCTTTGTGGTTAGAAACCCTACAAAAAGACAAACCCTTTACTTTTCTCGACCATTCTCTCAAACATGGAGATTCTCTAGTTGGGGCAAATTTAAAACAGTTAAGTTGTTGGAATTTAGATACTACTCAAGGAACCCAACTGGATCTGGGAAGCGATCGCCTGTGGCAAGAAGTTGAAGCCGCGATCGCCCTCCGCAAACAAATCGAAGCCAAACCCGTAAACTCTCCCCAAGATCGCAAAGAGAAAGCCTTTCTGTTATCAGAAGCCAACGCCAGAATTCACGATTTGCGTGTTAGTGCCGATTTACTCATCTCTGCTTATTTAGCTGATGTTTCAGCTTCTGAAAAAGAAGCCTTGCGAGAAAGATTATTACTCTCAGCCCAAAATGGTGTGAACGTATCGGAGGGAGATCGGGCTATCCTACCTGAAAATTTATCTACCTTTCACTGGGAGTTAGAATTTCCTGAAGTGTTTCTTCGGAAGGAGGATGGAAAGGATGAAGGGGGAAGGATGAAAGATGAACAAGAAAATAATTCATCCTTTATCCTTCATAATTCATCTTTCCGAAGTGGTTTTGACGCGATCGTTTGTAATCCTCCTTTCATGGGCGGTAAAAAGATTACAGGTGTATTGGGAACAGCCTATCGTGAATACATGGTGGAATGGATAGCTAACAATACAAAAGGAAATGCCGATCTCTGTGCCTATTTCTTTTTACGGGGACAACAGTTAATTAACAATAATGGCGGTATGGGTTTGGTTGCTACTAATACTATTTCTCAAGGAGATACGCGAGAAGTGGGTTTAGATCGATTGGTTACTGATGGCTGCATTATTCCGCGCGCTGTACCCAGTCGCAAATGGGAAGGAACAGCTAGTTTAGAAGTAGCTTATATCTGGCTGCGTAAAAGAGAGTGGAAAGGAGAATTTGTTTTAGATGAGAAGCCAGTTAAAGGAATTACGCCATATTTGACCATACCAGGAAAAGCCGTAGGAAAACCCCATCGGCTAGCGGCAAATCAAAGTAAATCTTTTATTGGTTCGTATGTATTGGGGATGGGGTTTGTTTTGACTACTGAAGAAGCCCAAGCATTGATTGAAAAAAATCCTCGCAATAAAGATGTTTTATTTCCATATTTAAATGGACAGGATTTAAACTCTAATCCCGATCAATCACCAAGTCGTTGGGTAATTAATTTTCATGATTGGGCTTTGGATGCGGAACACGACGATCCAAAGAAACCAAAAGGACATCCCTATGCTGCTGATTATCCTGATTGTTTGAAGATTGTAGAGGAAAAAGTTAGAAGTGAAAGATTAGCAAAAGCTGCTGATGTTGCGTCTGCACCTTGGTGGCAATTTTGGCGAATCCGTGGAGAACTTTATGAGGCGATCGCAGGGCGCGATCGGGTTTTATTTCGTCCTTTTACCAGTAAACATGGTTCTTTCAGTTTTGTTCCTACTGGAATAGTTTATGCTGCTCCTGAAGTTATTATTGCTTTGTCAACTTATGGCAGTTTTGCTAACTTACAGTCATCAATTCATGATGCTTGGGCATGGAAAAATTGTTCCACAATGAGAGATGCAGGGATCCGCTATTCTTCTACTGATGGTTTTCACACTTTCCCATTTCCCGAATCAACTACTAACTTAGAACAAATTGGCGAATCATACTATACCCATCGCCAAAACATAATGCTTTCTCGCCAAGAAGGACTCACCAAAACCTACAACCGCTTCCACGATCCTGAAGAAACAAGCGAAGATATCGTCAAACTCCGCCAACTCCACGTAGAAATGGACTACGCTGTGGCTGCTGCTTACGGCTGGAAAGACTTTTTAAAGGATGAAGGGGGAAGGATCAAGGATGAACGAGAAAATAACCCATCCCTCATCCTTCATAATTCATCACTTCAGCATGACTTTCACGAAACTAAACAGGGACTTCGCTACACCATTAGCGAAGCAGCTAGACGAGAAGTACTCGATCGGCTTTTGCAACTAAATCACGACAGATATGCTGAGGAAGTTGCTCAAGGATTACACGATAAAAAGAAGAAAAAAGGTAAATCTAGGAAAAAGAAAGCAAAAACAACGTCTGAACAAGCAAATTTGTTTTAATCTTGCTTTATAGTAACATTTAAGTTACTATAAATTTCAAATGAAAGTTCAAGAATACATTAGAAATATGTCTATAACTAGAGATTTTAGAGAAACAGTTAATGCCAGAGTTCAAAGAGAACCTGAATTGGCCAAAGCATTGCTAGATGAAGCAGCTTCTCTTTTTCTGAACGGCGAACCAGAAACAGCCAGACTAATTTTGAGAGACTTGGTAAATGCGACTACAGGCTTTGAAAAATTAGCTAATGAAACCTCATTACCGAGTAAAAGTTTGCACAGAATGTTATCGGCAAAAGGCAATCCGACAATGAATAATTTGAGTGCTATTTTTACTTTTTTAAGAAAACAATTAAATGTAAAGTTAGAGGTTCATACAGTTTCGTAATGTTCAATTTGAAAGCGATCGACAATATGAAACGTGACGCATTATACGAACGCATAAAAACTCAAACTTGGCAGCAACAACTAGGTAACTTAGCATCAACTTTGGCTACCATCTCGACGCAAGCAACTATTTCTCAGCAAGATAAACTAACAAGTTATTTACTACGAGATGCTGCTTTAATAATTGAATGGTGCGCTAAAAATGTTCCCGAATCTTTTCATCCAGAATTAGCAGCAAGACAAAAAGAGTGTTTGGCTTGGAGAAAAGTTTTTCCTTTAGAAGCAACCAGAAATCTATTATCAATTCATACTCGCTATCAGTCAGATAGAATATTAGAAATAGCAAGTTTATTAAATGAGGAAGAAATAGTTCGCAGTTAGCATTTAAGTGCTAAGAAATTAATAAGGAGATATAGAAATGACGACTAGTTTTAAAACTACAAGTAACTATTATCTTGAGTTAATCAATACTTTTCCTCCACGTCCAATTACTAATGAAGCCCAACTTATTACTACACAAGAAAGAATTGATTTTATTTTAGATAAAAAAAATATTACTCAAGAAGATCGAGACTATCTTAAGGTACTAGCAACTCTTGTTTATGAATACGAAGAAGAACACGAACCAATGCCAGTTCTCAGAGGAATAGAACTTCTTAAAGCTTTAATAAATGAAGATAATTTACAGTATCATAATCTCATTTCTATTTTTGATGATGAATCTACAGTTATTAAAGTTTTAGAGAAAAAGCAAGAAATTACTGCCCAACAGATTCAAAAACTCAGCAATTTTTTCCATCTTTCTCCATCAATGTTTTTGGCTTCAGAATAAACAGCTACATATCTTCATCAATTTATAAAAATATAAAATTGGGTAATTGGTAAATATTATGAAAGGCTCTATCAAAGGAAAAAATATTATTTTGCTAGAAAATATTCCAGAAAACCTCAAAGAAGAAGATGAAGTAGAGGTAATAATTAATCCAATATCAGAAGAAGATTACCCATTTCCTACATTTGAACTAGGAGTTAAAGAGGATTATCTTAATAGAGAGAAAATCTATGAATAGGAAATACCCTGAAGAATTTGCCAAACAAATGCGGATAGCTGCTGCTGTAAAATGGTATGAATTAGGAGAAATTTCCCAAGGTAAAGCAGCAGAAATAGCTGGCTTAAATCGAGCAGAATTTATCAATATTCTCTCTCGCTATCAAGTCTCTCCATTCCAATATACTCTAGAAGAATTAGCAGAGGAAATAGCTAGTATTTATTGCTAAACCAATCTTAAATAGAGAGAAAATAAACTAATTGGGGAATGATAAGTAACAAAGGTACTAAATTCTTGACTCTTTGCCATGACCTTTGAAATTATTCATAAACCCACTTTTACCAACCAATTACTTGCCATCTCCAAAGAGCGAGTGGTTCAGATTCTCGAAAAAATCGAGGTTCTCCGCAACGATCCCAAACCTCACGGCAATCTCAAGAAAAAACTACAGGGTTACAAAAGTAACGTCTATCGCCTGCGTTCTGGCGATTATCGCATCATTTATACTTATGGAGATGGTTGGGTAACTTTACTGGGAGTTGATGCCCGTAAAGATGTATATAAAGGAAGTAAATTAGTAGCTGAAACTCCTGAAATAGATATTAGTAACCTACCTAATTTAGAAACAGTTTTAAGTCCCCAAATTGCTCCTGAAACTCCAATTTTCAAACAACAAGACAATACAACTTTATTGCCAGTAAAAATAGACGAAGATTTACTGAAAAGTTTGCGAATCTCCCAAGAGTATTTTCTTCCCCTGATCGCTTGTCGCACTCTAGACGATTTAATCGCGGTAGACGTACCCGAAGAAATCAGAAATCGTCTTTTTGATTGTATTACGACTCCTAACTTCGATCGCGTTCTGGCTCAACCTTCTTTCCTCACTGGCAGTACCGACGATCTATTACGCTTCAAACAAGGAAATTTACTCGGTTTTCTGCTCAAACTCAATCCCGAACAAGAAAAATACGTTAACTGGGCGATCGATGCTAAAGGTGCTACTCTGCTTAAAGGTAGCCCAGGAACGGGAAAAAGTACCGTTGCACTCTATCGCGTCAAGGCAATTATAGAAGCTCTCAAAGCTGCTGGCACTGAGAACCCCAAAATCTTATTTACTACCTACACTAACGCTCTAGTGGCATTTTCAGAGCAACTGCTGACCAGTTTACTCGGAGATGATATTAAATATGTTGAAGTAAAAACAGCAGACTCGATCGCTTTTTCTCTAGTTCGTCACGAACGCCCTAAACTGGTTAGTACCACACAAGCACGTAAATTGCTCAAACAAGCATTATCAAAAGCGATCGCCTCTTTACCTGGGAACAAACTACAACGCTACGCCAAACAAAAAATACTCGATCGTCTCAACCCAGACTATCTTCTCGAAGAAATCAACAGCATTATCGAAGCCAGAGAGATTACTACTCTGGAAGCTTATCAAGCTACACCTAGAAATGGTCGCCAAATTCCTCTCAATAAAATTCAACGTCAAGCCATCTGGCATCTGCGGGAACACTTCTATCGAGTCCTCAGCGAACACAATCTATTAACTTGGCAGCAACTCCGTACCCGCGCCCTCCAACTGCTGCGCCAAAGGGAAAATCCACCTTTATACGATGCAGTTATTATCGACGAAGCCCAAGACTTAGATCCTAACGCTCTTCGCATTCTCATCCAACTTTGTCGCGCTGTCAATCGCTTATTTATTACTGCTGATGCCAATCAATCTATATATGGTAGTAGTTTCCGTTGGAGTGATATTCATAGCGATCTCAAATTTGTGGGACGCACGGGCATTCTCCGCATCAATCACCGCACTACTCAAGAAATCGATATAGCCGCCCATTCTTACCTTAATGAAAGTCTAATCGATCGCGAATTAGTCGATCGCGAATACGTTCACAATGGAGCATCACCCGCAGTACGTGCCGTCAATAATACTGAAGACGAGGCTATTCTATTACAACGTTTCTGTCAAACTGCTGCTCGCGAATACCGCCTTGGTATTGCTTCTTGTGCCATTCTCGTACCCACAGCCAAAGCAGGCACGAAACTAGCCCAACAACTAAGTTATAACGGATTAGAAGCTAATTACACCGACAGCCAAGAATTAGATTTGAATAAACAGGGAGTAAAAATTCTGACCTTAAAAGCAGCAAAAGGATTGGAATTTCCCATAGTGGCGATCGCGGGATTTCTTAATTCTTCTTTCCCAACTATTGCCAGAGGTACACCTGAAGATGTTAAAACAGAAATCAACAACCGAGAACGTCGCACCTTATTTGTAGCGATGACAAGAGCCATGCGTGCCTTACTAATAGTAGTACCAGCCAAAAAACCTGGAATCCTACTGCAAAATTTCGATCCTCAATGGTGGAACCTGGGAATAAAAGGATGAAGGATAAATTAAGAAGGATGATTTTTTTAAGGATGAGGGAGAAAAGATAAAGGATGATTTTGTTCTTTTTCATCCTTGATGCTTCCGCTTTCATCGTTTCGATCCTCCTTCATCCCTCATAATTCATCCTTCAAAAACCTCTTACTTACTAGCAAATTATGGAAATAATTAAACTTCCTCCCGTATTACCTGGCGACTTAGATTTAGCCGAGATAAATCAACAATTAAAAGATGGAAAAGCAGAGTTGGACTGGAGTGAAGTTGTTTCCGCCCAGCAAAAGTACTTAGAAGTTTTATTAGCTGAACTCGATCTTTCCGATAATGCTGATGTCTTAGGAATTGATGGCACGATCGCTGATAATATAGCTAGCGAAATTATCCTTTTTTGTGAATCTCGTCGCTCGAAAAAGTCGAAATCTCGATCTAAAAAGCGATCGGAATCTCAATTTACACCTCAAGTATGGGAACAAGCAAGTGTCAAAAATGAAGGGGAAAAAATAGAGGAAGAACGAAAAGATGAAGGCGAAAATCTGAAAGAGGAAAGAGAAAAAAATTCATCCTTCATCCCCGATCCTTCATCCTTAAAAATTCTCGATCGAGCTACTACTTATACAATTCGTGCCGAACTTGAAACAGCGATTCTCAAAGACCTTCTCGGCCCTGTAGGTGGTTCAGAAGAAGAAATCGAAGAAAAAAGCATTACAGATCGATATCTCGTAGGTCTTCTCGCACCTCGGCTTCGACGCAAAAAGAACGAACAGCAAGAAGATGAAGTACCTCTTGAAGAAGAATCGGAACTGCAAGAGAGTCTCGAAATTGTCGGTCAAGATAGTCCAGAAGAAGGCAGTACAGAAGCAAGCGTTCCTCCTCCTAATACCATGTTCCCTTCTTCAATGGGAATGACCTTTTGCGTTAGCGGCGAAGCAGATAAAATAGCAATTACTGCCAAATGGGGGAAATATCAGCGAGAAAAGAGTCAAATTAGCTTTAAAGACGACGGCAGTCCCAAACAGGTTTGGAAACGGTATCCCCAGGAAGGAAGAACAACTGAAGCTTTAGTTGAAGGTCGAGAAATTCACTGGGTAGTTTCACCTCAAGAAGAACCAGACGTATATGTAAAGGGAAAAATACGCCGTCTAGACAATGGAGAATGGATTGTTTCCCTCTTTCTAGTTAATGCCCAACAAGAACCCAATAAACTGCGCGATCGCGCTTGGCTGTTCCAACCAGAACTATTTGTTACTTCCCCAGACTCGTCTAATCAAGATATTTTCCTGCGTAAACCTTTACCTGTTTCCATTAAAAACCTCGACCCATTAATCCACCAGGAAAACCAAGCAATGGCAATGCTATATCGCCACCAGGTAGAATTTGCCGTGGGACACGGGGTTAGCGTTCGAGCCGAAACTACAGAAAATAATACAAAACGGGCTGTTTGTTTGGCTACGAGTTTTGTTCCTACCTATGAAGTTGCCAAGACTACTCCACCTACCGAGGCAGAAATTCCCGAATTGACAGGCTTGGTTCTGGATATGCAAAAATTATCCCAAGCCGAAGCTAAAGAATTACCGACATATCTCAATCCTCTGGTTACTGCTTACTCTAGCTGGATCGAACAGCAGCAACAACGGATCGACGCACCGCAAAGCGGATTTCTTCGAGATCGCGCTGAAGAACTGACAGAATATGAGGATGTAGCTAAAAATGCGATCGCGAATTGCCAACAAACTTTAGAACGCATCCAAGCTGGTATAACTGTGCTGCAAAATAACCCCCAAGCGGTTGAAGCCTTCCAGTTTATGAATAATGCTATGTGGAAGCAGCGCATCCATTCAATCTATGCAGAGAAAAAAAGAAGAGGCGAAAAGCTCAAATTAGAAGATATCGATTTGCCTAAAAATCGCAGTTGGTATCCTTTCCAGTTAGCTTTCATTTTGCTCAATCTCCCCAGCGTTACAGACATACATCATCAAGATCGTTCCGATCCTACAAAAGCGATCGCCGATCTCCTTTGGTTTCCCACTGGAGGAGGTAAAACAGAAGCTTATTTAGGACTTAGTGCCTACACTATTGGTTTGAGAAGATTGCAGGGCAAACTAGGAGGTAGAGATGGAAACTACGGTGTAGCCGTTCTAATGCGCTATACTCTTCGTCTTCTTACTCTCCAACAATTTCAAAGGGCTACTGCTTTAATCTGCGCTTGCGAAGCTATTCGTCGCCAAGATGAATCTAAATGGGGTAGGGAACCTTTTCGGATTGGTTTGTGGGTAGGTCAAAATAGCACCCCTAACTATACCTCTCAAAGTGAAGAGTGTATCAAACAACTACGAAGTCAATCTCGACAAATTAAAGGTGGTACGCCCCATCAGCTTACAAACTGTCCCTGGTGCGGTAGCAAAATCGATCCAGGTAAAAATATTACCGTCGAACCAGTAGATAAGGGTAGAGGACGCACCTATATTAAATGTGGCGATGTTTTAGGTCGCTGTATCTTTTCTAAAGGTGAAGGTTTGCCTGTTTTAGTCGTTGATGAAGAAATTTACCGTCGCCTTCCCACTTTACTTATTGCCACAGTCGATAAGTTTGCTCAAATGCCCTGGAAAGGTCAAGTACAAATGCTCTTCGGGCAAGTTAGCGGTTACTGCGAAAGACACGGGTTTCGTTCCCCTGATGTAGAAGATAAAGAGAGACACAATAAAACAGGCTCTCTTCCTGCTGCCAAAACTATACCCTCTAGTAAATTACGTCCGCCAGATTTGATAATTCAAGATGAACTACACTTAATTAGCGGGCCTTTAGGAACTCTAGTGGGACTTTATGAAACCGTCGTAGACAAATTAGCCTCTTGGGAAGTTAACGGCAAACTAGTCCGACCCAAAGTTATCGCCTCAACTGCCACCATACGTCAAGCTCAAACACAAGTTCACAACATTTTTTTACGACAGCTTCAGATTTTTCCCCCACAGGGTTTAGACATCCAAGACAATTTCTTTTCACGGCAAAGACAGCCTAGCGAGGCAACCCCTGGTCGTCGCTATCTAGGTATCTGCGCCCCTGGACGGCGTTTAAAAGCAACCATAATTCGCGTTTACCTTGCTGTCCTATCCGCTTCCCAGGCTTTATACGAAAAGTACGGTAAAAAAGCAGACCCCTGGATGACTTTAGTTGGATACTTTAATTCTTTGCGAGAATTAGGGGGAACGAGGCGTTTGGTAGAAGATGATATTCGTAACCGTTTGGCCAAAATGGAAAAGCGAGGACTGGCTAAAAGGTATATAAGGATGGGAGGGATGGAGGAACTGACCTCTCGCAAAGATTCTACTGAAATTCCCGTCATTTTAGATAGATTAGAAATTCCTTTCGATCCTGAAACTGAAGCCGAAAATAGATCGCGTCGTAAAGCCGATCGCCAAGTTGACAAACCAGATCCTTTAGATGTGATTCTGGCAACTAATATGATTTCTGTAGGGGTCGATGTCAAACGTTTGGGAGTAATGGTTGCTTGTGGTCAACCGAAAAATACTGCCGAATACATCCAGGCTACCTCGCGGGTAGGAAGAACTCATCCAGGGTTAGTAATTACTGTTTATAATTGGGCGCGACCGCGAGACTTGTCCCATTACGAACGTTTTGCTCATTATCACGCTACTTTTTATCAGCACGTAGAAGCTCTTTCGGTCACTCCTTTCGCGTCGGGGGCATTAGATCGAGGTTTAACGGCTTTATTAATTTCATTAATTAGACAAGCTGGAGAAGAGTTTAATGGCAACGATCGTGCTGGAAAAATTGAACGCAACCACCCATACGTTAGAGCAGCCCTCGACGCTATTGTCGATCGAGCCGAACAAATTGAAGGAAATCAAGCAGGCGATCGCCTCCGTCGGGAGTTGTCAGTCAAACTCGATAAATGGTTAAGGCGAGTAGCGCAATTAGAATCAGGCACTACTTTGCAATATCAAACATCCTCTAGAGACGGTACAGCAATTAAGTTAATCGAAGCTGCGGGTAAAGGACAATGGGATGATTTTACCTGTCTCAATTCTCTCCGTAATGTCGAACCTACCGTTGGCTTAGTCTTAACGGATTCTCCCCCCGATGAAGATAATTCTCGTTTGCCCCAGCCATATAGTCAAAAAGGATGAAGGATGAAGGATGAAGGATGAATGCTAATCTCCTAACTTTAATCCCTCATCCTTTAAATTTCATCCCTCATCCCCTAACTTTCATCGCTCATCCTTCATCTTTTATCCTTACTTCTATGACTCAAAGTAATTTTAAAAAGTATAAAGTAGGTGAATTACGCCCCAGTCAGATTTTATTTACCTATGGTATTGGCGCGATCGCCGATTTACCTAATTTAGCCGTTATGGTCATGGGTTTGGAAGAATGGGAAAAAAATCGCACTATCGAATTGGCAGAACCAAGACTTTTGGTGGCTGTACGTCGCCGACTTGGTCCGCAAGTAAAAGAGCTTCGTCTCCCCCCAATGCCTTCTGAAGCATCCGAAACTCCCTTAGATGAGGCAGCGCGCATTGGCATACCTGTCGCCCCTTTCCCCAGTTGGATGGTTTGTCCTAAATGTCGGTTGCTTGCTCCTTTACAGTCAAGATTATTTGAACTCAAACACAATCCCTATCGCCCTAACGAAGCCCGTTACGTTCATACCAACTGTCCCAAAACCAACAAACCACCCGCCGTAATTCCTGCCCGTTTTCTCGTTGCCTGCGAAAAAGCACATCTTGATGATTTTCCTTGGCGATATTTCGTTCACCAAGGTAATAGTGACTGTAACGGATCTTTGCGCCTACAAGAATATGGGGTATCGGGTGCCGCCACTGATATTGTAGTTAGCTGCGATGGTTGTCACTCTAGCCGTCGTTTATCCGATGCTTTTGGCGAGTTAGGTAAAAAGAATCTGCCAGCTTGTAGAGGTCGTCATCCTCACCTTCACAGTTTTGATGATTGCGATCGCCAGATGAAAAGCATCCTTTTAGGTGCGTCAAATAGTTGGTTTTCTTGTACTCTCTCAGCTCTTTCAATTCCTTCGGCTGACAACCAGCTAGAAGAATTAGTCGGACAAAATTGGGTCACTATAGGTAAAGCTAATAGCCAAGAAACATTGCAGGTTTTGCTATCTGCCTTACAAGCAACAGGACAGCTTCAAGATTTTGCACCGTATTCTACAGAAGAAATCTGGTCGATCGTCGAAGCTAAACAGCAAGGAATTGAAGAAACTAATCACCAAGATTTAAAAACGCCAGAATGGGAAATATTCTCTGAGGCAGATCCTAATAAGAATAGAAAAGATTTTCAATTGCGACCCGTTCGTTCTCCTGTTGACTACGAAGATTATTTTACCCAAACTGTTCTCGTTGAAAGACTAAGAGAAGTTCGAGCTTTAATTGGTTTTACTCGCATTCAATCTTCTGAAGATTTTGCCGATATCGAACCAGAAAATGATGAATATATTGCTAAACTCAGCCGTTATGCACCAAAGTGGCTGCCAGCAACAGAAATTAAGGGAGAAGGCATTTTTCTCCAATTTAACGAAGATAGATTACAAGCATGGGAGAAACAACAGACAGTCAAAAAACATGAGACGCACGTAAAAGAAGCGCAAAAAAACTGGCTAAACACTCGCAATCCAGACATTGTGGATAAAGTTCCTTTTCCTGGTATTCGTTACCTCTTATTACATTCGTTTGCTCACGCTTTAATGCGCCAGTTAGCTCTCGAATGTGGTTACAATGTAGCTAGTTTGAGAGAACGCATTTACTCTCAACCACCACAGGCTGAAAATGGGCCGCAAGCAGGCTTGTTAATTTACACTGCTGCTCCTGATAGCGAAGGGACTTTAGGTGGATTAGTAAAGTTGGGAGAACCCGAAACTCTTGGCTATCATATTGCTCAAGCTCTTCAACAAATGTCCTTGTGTGCTTCAGATCCTCTATGTAGCGAACACAAACCTGGCGAGGGTACCTATTCTTTACATTGGTCAGCCTGTCATGCTTGTTTATTCTCTCCAGAAACTTCTTGCGAACGTGGAAATAAATTTCTCGATCGTTCCGTTCTCGTTCCCACAGTCGCGATCGATAGTCTAGCTTTTTTTGAGACTTAAATGAAACAAGGAAGATCGCTGGGCGGCCATCAGGAGGAGGAGAGACCTAAACCCAATGCGTATGGGCGATCGCTATTACTATTGCAACAGGTCGATCGAGTAGTAAATTTTTTACCCTCGTCAGTTCTCGCTTTGGTTATTGATCTTCTCCAAGATTCTCCTTGTCAATATAATGAAGCTCTCGTAGCAAAGTTGTTAAGAAAACTACCCAATCCAAAATTTAGGCGTGTGGTTGCTGAACTACTCTCAATTTGGCAACAAGATAAGAATAATTGGAATAGTTGCTCTCTCGCAGCAGCTTTAAGCAGTGCGGCATATTCTGTCGATCGGGTTCGCCAAGCTTTAGATGTAGAATTAGTTTGGACTGGACCAGAAACTACTGGTGCTTCTTTTCGCAGAACTGACCAAGTTTTACTACAGTTAATTCGCGATGCACGAGATGAATTGACCTTAATTAGTTTTGCTGTTTATAAAATTCCAGAAATTGCTCGTTCTCTAGAAGCTGCCATAAATCGTGGCGTTAAGGTTAGGTTAATTGCTGAAACACCAGAATCAGGAGAAGGCAAAATTTCTTTTGGTCTAAAAGCTGCTTTTGGAATTGAGATTATTCGACAAGCACAAGTATTTGTTTGGCCGAAAAACAATCGTCCTGTCGATCGGGAAGGAAAATATGGATCTTTGCACGTCAAAGCAGCGATCGCCGATCGCCGATATCTATTTATTACCAGTGCCAATCTTACCGAATATGCTTTTACTTTAAATATGGAAATGGGTCTTTTAGTTGAAAATGAAGAGCTAACGATTCAAGTTATTAAACAAATTGACAGATTAATTCAGCAAAGAATCTTTGTCCCCATAACTTTTTAGCTGATATAAATTACCAGCGCTGTTTGCCACTTCGGACAATAACAGCTAATAACGGAACTTCCACCGAACAAAAATACTTAGGAGCAGCCCTTTCAAGGTGTTAGTTTTTCCGCCTTAATTTTGGATAGAATTTTAGCGGTAGAAACATGAGGGGTTTTGGAAGGACGAATTCGTTTGAATTTCCTTCTGGTCTTTTTTGGTCCACGAGGATGGGACATAAAAACAGCTAAATTAACATGAGTTGCTAAATCTTGAAGGATATTAGTCAATTCAATTAAATTCATTTGCGCAAAAATTTCCCATTCTTTTGGTGGAATCGCAATCATCATGCCACGATAGGTGCCGCGAATTTCATCAGCTAGATAATAGCTAGAAACTTCTTGCTCAATCTTTCCAATGCCATAAATACGAATCAAAGCTGCTAAAACAACAGAACGAATATTATAGGAAACCAAGGCGACACAAAAAGCAAACAGAGCAGCTTTAGGATAACCAAGTGTTTTGATCTCACAATTAAATACTTCGGCTCATATTTTGAAATAAAATTTCGATAGTCCAACGTTTACGGTAGATTTGAGCGATGAGTAAACTATTGGCGACCTGGGAAGAAAGATTAGTCAGAATGAAGATTTCTGAATCTCCATCACGAGTAGTTTGGTCTAAAATTACCTTGACACGTCGAATTGTTGACAAATAGCCTTCGTCATCACTAACTTTAACAGTTTGTTGAAAGACTTCTCCTCCTTCAACGGTTCCTACGTGTACAAACTCAGAAGCATTATGCCAAGGAAAACATTCGTGTTCTCGAATGATAAAATAACCAGCTCTTGCTACAATGCCACTTCACTAAATTCATTGTGCAAAAATTTCGGTCAGCTACCCAGACATCATCCTCTTCGATCGTGTTCAAAACTCGATGAGCGCAAAGAACGTTCTTGAGCATGACCATCAACACACATGGAAAAACATCGATCGCACTTCATTAAAGATGGATCGAGTACTACTAAAGATTGCCCAGGTAAAGGGGCACTATTACAGTTACGAAGAGGTTTGAGACGATGCTCACTCGCACTTATTGCATTTCCATCTAAAATTTTAAGTCGATAACCAGGCAGCCAATCTGGTACATTTCCCTTTAAATGCCGAACGAGCGCTTCCATTGAAGCTCCTGTTTCTCTGACTAATTCAGCACTAACATTAGCCTCCATTCCATTTAACTTGTTGTAAACAGAAGTGATCGAAACACTCATTGTTGATAGTTTAGCAAGGTCAAGCTGCATGAATTGAAGGTCGAATTCCACAGGCGACCTCATTCATCATCTCTACTACTGTAGAAAACAGCAGTTCCAACGCGATCTGAGTTTCAGCATTTCTTTCAAACAAAACACCCGCGTTTTTGAGGAGATAGAATCTTTTCGAGCAATCCCCGAACCATCACCGAAACAGGACTTTCTTCGACAAAACGCTCAAATACTTGACTTAGAGGCATTCTGGCTATTTCCCACCTACAAACTATATATTTTTTAACTAATTATAAATTGGGAAAATTACGACACCTTGAAAGGGCTGCTCCTAACAATCTTTAAAGATAGTACGGTAGGCAAATCACCAATTCCTCCAGCACTCATTGGCTCTGGCGACAATTTTACAAGCTTACATGGGAATTTCAGATGATGAACTCATCGAAGAGTTAGAAATGGATAGACGGTGGCAATTAGTTTTAGATTGCCTCGATTGTGAGCAAGCTCCATTCAGCAAGGCGACCTTGGTTAGATTTCGCGCGGCTTTGATTGTCAAAGGCTTCGATCGCCGGCTGCCATTCGAAAACCATAGAAATAGCTGAACTCAAGGGAGGATTTTGCCCACGCTACTTGAGAGGATCTCTCGATTCTTCTCCCTTATGGGGAGCCGCGCGAGTAGAAGATACTTCTAATCTCTTGGGTCACGCTTTACGCAAAGCCTTGACGGTGATTGCCCGTTTCTCCCAACGGGAGTTAGAGACTGTGGCTGCCGAAGCCAGTGTCGAAATTTTGGCAACTTCTGCGTCTCAAAGCCGCCTTGGATTTAGACGCTCGTTGACCCAGTTGCTAAGGCTCAAGCTTTAGCTACCATTCTTCAAGCCCTCGAACAGGTGGAATCATTGGTTAGAGACCATCAAGATCTTGATGAAGCCACAGTGACTAAGGCCAAAGATTATCTCAATATTGGGAGACAGGTAAAAGCTCAGGATGTTGAGGAGGCTGCTGATGGGGCCCCAAAGCTTCGTAAAGGTGTAGCCAAAGACCGTCGCCGATACGATCGAGGATGGGCAGATGCGTCACGGACGGAAAAGTCGTAGTAAACGCTTCGATGGCTATAAACGCCATGTCCTCAAAGATTTAGATTCGGGTTTAGTCCGAGCGGTGGGAATTACCCCAGGCAATGGTCCAGAAGCTTCTGTCACTGAAGCGATCGCCGCCGACCTCCAAAAACAGAAAGTTATGCTTGAAGAGTTGCACATTGACCGAGCTTATCTCAATAGTACCTTAGTTAGGGAGCGCTCCCCAGACTTGAAAATTATCTGTAAAGCATGGCCTGTACCTAATGGCTCGCGCTTTCACAAAAGTTCTTTTACCTTAAACTGGGAATCTGGTTTAATTTATTGCCCCAATCAGGTAGCAATGCCTTTTACTGAAGGAAAAGTGGTACGTTTTCCCAGCACTATCTTTGCTAAGTGTCCGTTACGGTCCCGTTGTACTACCAGTAAAACTGGACGCAGTGTCTCGATTCATCCTGATGAAAAGCTTTTGCTCGAGTTACGCCAACGTCAAACAACAGCCGTAGGTCGAAAGAAACTTCGCGAACGGGTGAGTGTGGAGCATACCCTGGCCCACATTGGTCAATTGGCTTGCGTACTCGCGCTCGTTATCTCCGGGAAAGTAAAAATTTATTTGACCTGCGTCGTATGGCATTAGTTCATAATCTTCATGTAATTGCAAGAATGCCAGAAGCCAAGGTGGAGATGGCAGCTCGAGCGAGTTGATATTCTTTGAGAACGTTGGTTCGACGAAGGCGCGAAGGGCTGGAATTGAATGAAGGCAGAGGGCAGAGGGGCTTCCGCCGTAGGCGGTTAAAAGTAGTTGGGGCTATACCGATACGCAGGCGCATCGGTATAGCCCCCTCTTTGCCTACTAAACCGTTTAGTTTGTCATCAGGCGGGTATGACTATACGCAGGCGCATCGTCTGTCCATTAAGTAGCAATATAGTGTAGCATATAGGGGTAAATAAGAACAATGCTGCAGGGCGTATCTTCTGGCCAGATTTTCTCCCAGATGCGACGACGGTCTTTTTGGTTGGGGAAGGGGAATTCAACACTGAAGTGCATTCGTCTGATGAAAGCATCGTCGAGGTTTCCGCGTAAGTTGGTCGCCAAGATAACGATTCCCTGGTACTCTTCCATGCGCTGTAGTAAGTAGCTAACTTCGATGTTGGCGTAGCGATCGTGGGAGTCGCGGACTTCACTGCGTTTGCCAAATAGGCAGTCAGCTTCGTCGAAAAACAGGATGGCATTGCTGGTTTGAGCTTCGTCGAAAATACGAGACAAATTTTTCTCGGTTTCGCCAATATATTTACTGACTACGCTGGAGAGGTCAATTTTGTAAAGTTCCAGTCCCAATTGTCCAGCAATAATATCGGCTGTATCGAGGAGATAATTGACAATACGATCGTCGATTTTGAGAGATTTACTCAGCAGAGGCGATTCTGGTTGGGATGGATCTTCAAATAGTTTTACTAGGTGATGTTTCAGTAAAGGGGAACTTGGTATCAAGCGTTGGCGTGCTGATAACTTGGCTTCTAGGGAAGGAGAGATTAAGTTTAAGACTAAATCTACTCTGGGACGTTTTTTCGTGACATCGCCTTGTAAGTAAGCGTAAAGGTTCTCGTAGCGCAGATCTAGTTCGGGAGCAAGACAGATTAAGATAATTTCTAGATCGATCGCACTCAGTTGAAAGCGATCGGCGAGTTTTTCTAAGCGTAAGGCGATACCTGGTTTGGTACTTTCTGCTTTGCGAGCGGCTATGTCTTTAGAGAGTCGATCGATGGCTGTTTGGACTTCTTCTGTCACTAAATGGTTTGACCATATTCTCAAAGTTTTCTAACGACTACTTTTTAATCTGAGCGCTCGGCTGCGATCTCAATTATTTACTTATTTACTTCCACTGCCAATTTAAATCCTAAGTTACTGAGAATACTACGAACGCTATTTAGTTGAGGATTTCCTTTTTCGGAGAGGGTTTTGTATAAACTCTCGCGATTGCGATTAGTAGCTCGTGCTAGTTCGCTCATGGTGCTGTTAGCTTCAACTACGTCTCGCAGTGCTAGTAAAAAAACTTCTGGGTTTTCGTCTTCTAAAGCTGCATTGAGATATTCTCTTGCTTCAATTGGATCGGTCAAAGCTTTTGGTTTATGGCTGGCATATTCTTTCAGGATCGATCGAATATAACTGCGATATTTATCTACTTTTGCCATTTAACAATTACCTCTTCTATAGAATTAGAAACAATTATTTTGAGTTGATATTGCTGGATTGACAGTTGAATAAATTGGAGCTTGAAAAAAGAGTCGTAAGTATCAGATGGAACGGCTAACACTGTTATATTATTCTCCATAATGAGTCTTAGCACGGTGAATATATATTAGATTCTGTTCGTCATCAATCGTGTAAACAATTCTGTCTTGATAATTTAACCGAACGGAATAAAACCCAGCGAGATCGCCGACTAATTTTTTACCAACATAAGGATTGATGCTAATGGTATCCAGTTTAGCAATATCTTTCTTGGCTTCCTTAGTAAAGCGTACTTCGTAAAGCATCAATCGATATCTCCCAACACCTCGTCTAGGGAGTAGGTTTCATTATTTTTTATCTGTTGAAGAGATCTTTGAAGACTTTCTCTAAATCCAGGAACTGACAATAATTCTACAGTTTCCTGTAAGCTTTCATACTCTTTACCTGATATAAGTACCGCAGAATTATTACCAGATTTTATCTGATAGACTTTATTTTCTTCGGTGACTGATTTAACTATATTCTCAAGGTTTTTTTTAGCAGCAGCAGCAGTCAATTTTTCCATTTTCCTACCTCTTTTTAGCAGACTTTACTTAAATTCATTGTAGAGTGAATATCGATCTCACTTTTATTAAACCGCTCCAAAATTAAAATTAAAAATTATTCTATTTCTGCTAATGCTTCCTCAAAACTTAAGGGTGTTTCATCTTTAACTTCCATCATGGCGCGATAAAGTCCTTCATCTTCAATGGCTTCAATAATACGTTCGTAGTCCTGAAAATTTATGACTACTTTCAGGATATGACCTTGAGTATCGGTAATTAATTCTTGAGCAAAGGGATAATCTTGAGCGTTCATAAGTCGATCGATTAAGAGCGGCATTGCTTACTCTACAATATTACTTGTAGTTAGTTGTTAGGTTGTCTTGCGTTAACCCAATCTACAAAGGCAAGTATTGAATCTGATTTGCTAATTCTTCAGGGTAGGCAGCTTTAGCAATAATTTCTAGATCGCGAATACAATCACCAACGGAAACTCTTAGTTTATGGGCATAAACAACACCAGAAAAGTTTATTTTTTCTTGTTGACGACGGGTTGCTTCTACTAGGAAATCATCATCTTGAGAAAATAATACTATTTCTCAAAAGTAACTAGAGAGATAAGAAATAGTTTTTATTAATAAAAAAAGCTCAAATCCCTCTGTTCCCTATTCCCTATTCCCTATTCCCTGTTCCCTAAGTCTCTCGTTATTTTCGAGAATTGGTATAATTTTTGTATGAGTTTACTCTATATATTTTTAGGATTATTAGCTGGAATTTTAAGTGGATTAATTGGCATTGGAGGTGGAGTCATTATCGTTCCCTCCCTAATCTTTTTATTTGGCTTTTCTCAACAAGAAGCTCAAGGGACGACTTTGGGACTATTAGTTCCGCCCATTGGAATTTTAGCTGCTTGGACTTACTACCAACAAGGATATGTCAACTTGAAAGTAGCAGCTTTGATTTGCTTGGGTTTTGTTTTAGGGGGTCTGTTGGGAGCTAAATTAGCTATTAGTTTGCCTGCTAATGTTTTGGAGAAGATTTTTGGCATAGCCTTACTTTCGATCGCTTTAAAGATGATTTTTAGTTTTGGTGAAAATTGAAAACGGTTTGGGCAAATTACGATCGTGCCTTCAGCGAAGTGCTGCGCAATCGAAAATAAACGGTAAAGAAGCATTAACCAAGGAAAATAGAGGCCCCACTTGTTCGCTACCATTAACGCCCAAGTCACTGTGGCAGAGATACAGTCGCTCGCCTACTCTTCCCACCAGATCCTTTAAAATCCGTTGTAAGCGCTCTCGATCGGCGATTATCTCATCTTCTGGCTTCCATTCATCTCCCGACCATTCTCGCAGAAATAGAGGGTAAGCAAACAAGCAAGCAGCACCCCCTTTATCCCAAAAACTGGAAGCTGCATCTAACCAAAATTGCCAGCGATGAAAACTGCGACGCGATCGATATTGAAAAATATTTGCTAAGGTAACAGCACCGCAATCGCTGAAGCGATCGCCTAAATAACGATTCGGACGCGGATTAGCTGTAATTGTTCCCCGACGCAGCAATTGAATAAACTGAGCAATGGTAGCGATTTGAGATGTAGAAATCGGTTCGTTTTGTCTGATTCGCCGATCGACTTGCCAATAATGTTGGGCTGTCTCCATAAATTCTCGCAGTGCTGAGAGTCGATCGTAAGAGAAATTTCTCCCATTGCCCAAAAATTGTTTAATGGCGCGATCGAGCAAAAAAATGGGATTGGGAAAATTTTGTTCTTGCTGGCTGGATTTAGCTTGCTCTATCCACAATATAATCTCGCAGTAAGCATTAGTTACTCGATGACCTAATCTATCCCAACGGGGAAAAGACTCTGCAACAACTAAGCGGGGTTGTTCTAAATCGGGAACGTAACAGTAATCTGCCAATAAACCAGCACGAACCGGATCTATTTCCGATATTAAACTACTTTCGTTGGGTTTTCGACTCAGCACCACCAACATTTCCGCTACCCCGTCTTTATCTATCAAGCGACCCAAACCAGGATAAATGAGAGTAAGTAGGGTTAATAATGCCCTAATTGTAGGCGAACTAATTAAAGGGCGCTGTTCGTTGAGTGGTTCGACAGGAATTCCCTGATGAGAGAGAATTTCCATTAAAGTATAGCGAGCAATCTCATCTACACCTGGTGCAATTACAGCAATATCTTTCGGTTCGACTATTCCCCTTTTTACTCCATCTACAATTACCTGAGCGGTTTTTCTCAGCATTTCTGCGCGAGATATAGTTTGAATTGACTGTATGGACTCAGGTAAAACAGCCCCGTAAGTTGGATCTAAAACTAAATTTAATACCGAATTTTCCCCATCTACTCCCAGTCCACTCCCAGGTAAATAATTTAATACTTCCGTGCGACAGCGAGATGCTAAACCAGCAAGATAATTAGGATCGGCATTCAAACCCAATCTAATCTGACCGTCCCTATTGTAAGTAAAGACTCCATATGCACCTCGATCGAGCAGCAATTCAAATAGATCCCCAGCGATCGCTGGATAGTCATCCACGTCGTCTGCAAATACTGCTTGATAGCGACGAGTTAAATGATGCTGATAAGCCTTTTCCCTCAATAAATAACACCAATAAAGTTCGTAAATAATTCCATAACTGAGTAAGCCCCTCTCCAGACACCACCTGCGCCATAAAAGTAACAATTCACCAATTTTTTGTGCTTTATCGTCGGTTATTTTCTCCCATATCGACGGCCACTGGCTAGAAGCTAAGCCTTGTTCTAAAATATTTGGTATATCCTCTGCGGGAATTCCGCTTGCTCCTGCGAGCTGCAACAAATCCAAAATGTTACGCACTAAGCGATATTCGCTCTTTCGATGCCCTATTTCTTCTTTATCTAGGTGCGATCGCCACAACCGCGTTGCTAATTCTTGTTCTGTTTCTGGACGCAACCTTACTGGAAATTGTGCCTTAATATTTAAGCGTTCAAATAATAAGGGCCAAAACAGCCTCACTTCCTCCAAAATAAATCCGAAAGGAGTTTTGCATACTACTGGATAGCTTCCTTCTACTGCTGTTGATAGTTTATTAGCTAATTCCCATTTATTGTCGCCGTTAGCTGCAAAAACTAACACAGCTGATTTTAAAGGGTGAAGGAGATCTCCCTTTTCCTCTTCTGGTTTCTGTTCGGTCAGTGTTTTCTCAACCCATTGACTGAATTCCCTGACTAAACGAGTTGTTTTTCCACTACGAGTAGATCCCTCAATCCAAATTGGCAACAACGGTGTTTATTTTCCCTAATTTATTTGCTAGTGTATTGCACTCACATCTGTATAATATCAATTTTTGGAGTTCTACTTCCATTGACATCCTCCCCCGTCTCTGGCGGGGGATTCCCAGACCTCACGATCTGGGTTTCTGTTTCTTTCTCGTTGTACGAGTTTTTCGCAACTGCCCAAGAGAACTATGTCTATCAGGTCTTACGTCCGCTCCACAGACGCTTCCCCGCAAGCCTTGCAAATCT
>JASJDA010000126.1 GCA_030065755.1 Prochloraceae cyanobacterium
AGGGGGTATCTACATCGATCGATTTTGGGGGGAGCAAGAAGTAACAGTCCGTCCCATTGAAAGTCCATTACCTCTACCTGCAGGCTTTATCAGCTCTATTATTTTAGGTAACGGTCTGGTTATCCCACTTGTAGATCCTTTACAGCTCCTAGAAGAAAGCTTAAAACGCGATCGCGATCGGGATCTGAGTAAAACAACTTTAACGTCTAAGGATATTCTTTTATCGCCCCCCCTACTGGAACATAAAACTATTTTAGTAGTTGACGATTCTATTAATATTCGTCGTTACTTGGCCCTAACTCTAGAGAAAGCCGGCTATCAGGTAGAGCAAGCTAAAGACGGTCAGGAAGCTGTCGATAAGCTTTTTGGAGGACTCTGCGTACAGGCTGTTATCTGCGATATCGAAATGCCTCGACTTGACGGTTATGGCGTTCTTGAAGAAGTAAAAGCTAAATCCGAGTTCGAGAATCTTCCGATCGTGATGCTAACCTCTCGCAGTAATGAGAAGCATCGTAAATTAGCCGCTAATTTAGGTGCATCCGCTTACCTTTCTAAACCATACAACGAACAGCATCTCTTACACACCCTGGCAGAGCTAATATAAATCAGTTGTTTGTTGCTACTTATACGATACAAAAATTATTTTAACTATAAATTAAAAGCTATATACCCCCAGTCAAACTCAATATCGAAGACTAATATATACCTATCTGGCGGTGAAATCAGCAGAGGTAATTGATATGGTTTACGCGATCGAAGAGCAAGCCTTGTCATTAAACTCGAATGACTACTGGCATTGGTACTATCAGGGTAAGTTGCTCAACGACAAAAAGCATTATACTGAAGCTCTCGCAGCTTACGAAAAAGCTTTGGCAGCAAGACCTCATGACTACTGGAGCTGGTACAATCGGGGCAAGGTCTTACAAACTTTAGGACGCTATTCTGAGTCCCTTGGTAGCTTTGAAAGTGCAATAAAATTTCGTCCAAACGATTATTGGACTTGGTATAATAAAGGGTTACTTTTACTAGAAGATTTAGATAGATACTCTGAAGCGATTGTCTGTTTCGACAAAGCTCTATCAATTCGCACTGAAGACTATTGGTGTTGGTTTAGAAAAGGGGATGCCTTCCGTCATCAAGAAAAATACCCCGAAGCAGCAGAGTGCTACGATCGAGCTTTAAAATTGCGTAACGATCGCGATTATTGGGCTTGGTATCGGCGAGGAGATGCTCTACGCTATCAAAAAGAATACCACAGTGCTTTATATAGTTACGATCGAGCCTTGGAACTAGACTCTAATTCCGAGTGGGCGTGGTATAAACGAGGAGATGTTCTGCGTTTTTTAGGTAATTATTCAGAAGCCTTACTCAGCTACGAAAAAGCAGCCCTATTACAAACAAATGACGATTATGCTTGGTATAATCAAGCTTGTTGCGCCGCTAAGCTAGGAAAAGTAGAGGTAGCAATTGATTGCCTGCAAAAAGCGATTGAATTAGACTCAAGCAACCTAGAAATAGCTCGAAAAGATTCAGATTTTGAGTTGATTAGAAATAAACAACAATTTCAAAATCTCTTATCGAGAACATAGACAATAACGATCGCTCCTTAGGTAAATCTAAAATATTGAGTCTCTTCAAAAGACCGATCGCTCTGACCTAAATCTTGACAAAAAAACGCTAGTGCGGGAAATGAGATAAGTGCTATCGGAGGGGCGATCGGGTTAAAAACTCTTAAATAGTTTTTAAACAGAAATATTAGTAGATTCCGGATTGGTCATAGTCGTAGTTTCGATATTTTTTCGAGTTGCTAACTCTCCGATCTCTCGATCGATAAAAAACATTCCCTGTCCCTCAGTTCCAATAATTTCAATTTTGCCGAGGATGGTTTTAAATAAAAATTCTTCTTGGTGCTGTTCCGCTACGTACCACTGAAGAAATTGAAGAGTAGCATAATCTTTTTCAGTCTGAGCTAAGTTTACCAATTCGTTGATCTTACTGGTAACTAATTGTTCGTGTTCGTAGGTTTTTTTAAACACCTCACTAAGAGAATTAAATTGTGACGCTGGAGAGTCGATCGCTCCCAAAATAACCAAAGAACCAGTTTCGTTAACGTAAGCTAGTAACCTGCGCATATGTCCCATTTCCTCGTCAGCGTGTTGAATTAGGAAATTAGCACAGCCATCGAGTCCTTTGTAAGCGCACCAAGAACCCATTTGCAAATACAAATTAGAGGAATACATCTCCAAATTAATTTGCTTATTAAGACAGTCAGTCATTGCTTGAGATAGCATATACATTCTTTTTTGCTTTACAGTTCTAGGTTAATTAACGATAATTCATTGTCAATAAACCTGTCAATAATATTTAATAATTCGGGCAAGGGCGATCGCGATGATATCGACCGAGTGCTGGCAACATCGAAAAGTATAAATAGTATAAACAAATATGAATAGTAGTAATACAGATTATAACTAGTTATTTATTATATTATTAGTATAATTATCCATCTTTAAATTTAGCACAAACCAGGCCGCTAAGAAATGAAAGAGCAAAAAATAATATCTATGCTAGGTTTGAGGCAAGATGGTCCCATACATAAGATGGACGAATTGTTAGCAGGTCGCTATCAGATTCTAGAATATTTGGCAAGAGGGGGATTCGGTCAGACATTTCTTGCTAAAGATATTTACTTACCAGGTCAACCCTTGTGTGTGGTAAAAAAACTCAAACCTCAATTTACCGATCCAGATACTCTCACCATTGCCAAACGCTTATTCGATCGCGAAGCTGAAACTCTATATAAACTAGGCACTCACGACCAAATTCCTTGCCTATTGGCTAACTTCGAGCAAGACGGAGAATTTTATCTGGTTCAAGATTTTATCGACGGTCATACTTTAGAAAAAGAAATAATTCCAGGCGATCGAACTAGCGAAGCTTACACGATTCAGCTTTTGCGCGAAATTTTGCAAGTGCTTTCCTACGTACACGAAAATCGCGTCATCCATCGCGATATCAAACCAGCCAACTTAATTAGACGCAGAAAAGATAATAAAATAGTACTAATAGATTTTGGTGCGGTTAAAGAAGTTTCAGCCCTAGCGATCGATGGGTATGGAGAATCAATTATGACTGTAGCAGTTGGCTCTCCAGGTTATATGCCTAGCGAACAACAAGCATTTAAACCTCGTTTGAGTAGCGATATCTACGCACTTGGGTTGATTGGAATTCAGGCTGTGACAGGACTAACACCTCATCAGCTAGAACCAGATTTTAAGACGGGTGAAATTTTTTCTGCCGATCTAAGCAGTTGTATTTCTATAAGCCGAAATCTAGCAGAAATTCTCGAAAAAATGGTGCGCTACGACTATCGTCAGCGTTATAAATCGGCACGAGAAGCCCTACAATTTCTGAACCAAGTTTTCTCTCAACAATTCCAACCCCACCTAGGAAAAACGGCGAATATTGATTTGGAATCGAAAGAGAGACCAGAAAATATTTCCCGTGCTAATCGAAAATATTTAGAAGAAAATACCAAATATGAAATAGAACAGAATACCTTTCTTAGTTCAGATATTATCGATCGCTGTGAGCAAGAATTGACTCTTTATGTAGGACCAGTGGCAAGATTTATCTTGAACGACATCATTATAAAACATCCACAGATAGATTCTCAGCAACTAATTGAGCTCCTAGCATCAGAAATACCTGAAATACCACAACAAGGACTGCGCTCGATCGAAAAACTGATCGACAAAGAATTAGCTGATAGAAAACGTATTTCTACTTCTGCTTCTATTGTTAACCGATTGAAGGAAGGGGGAAATATTCCAGAAAACAAGGTTACAACAGAAACAAATAATAGTTCTCTTAACCCCCAAATTATCGATCTTTGTCAACAAGAACTAGCCAATTACATAGGGCCATTTGCTAACTTTATTGTCCGAGAGATCCTAACCGAAAATCCACAAATCAGTTTACAAAAACTAATTGAGAAGTTAGCGACTCTAATTCCTAACCCAGCACAAGCGGAAGAGTTTAAGAAAAATCTATCTTAAATGTCGCGAGAGAAATCCCGTTAAAAAAAAAGGGGAAAACAATTGTTTTCCCCTTTACCCATCATACCAATTTAATTTGTCTTTGCTACAAATAATTTTTGCTCTTGAGTGTGGGGAGTGTGGGGTCCAATGATTCTATTTTTAATGAGGAAGCCTTCAATAGCGATAACCTATCCCACCAACCAATAACTAAAAGTAAAAAGGGTTCCTCATTAAAAATAAATACCTCCTTCGGGAAGAGGGGGAGTAAAAAGATATGTAGCAAACATTTAGGAAATTGGTATCAGTTGCAATCTCTGAAACACGCCTTAAATCCCCCATTTTTAAAACGGGGGAGTAGGTCAACCTTAACCCTATTTAGGATTGCTCGATCCGCTACGCGGATCCCCCAGGGTGCGCTTCTGCGGTTTTCTTTCGGTCTAGTTTGAGAATTAACACTCCTAAAGGTGGCAAGCATAAATCGAGAGAATTGGGGTAGTTATGGAACCACCACTGGTCGGTCCACTTACCTCCTAGATTGCCCATATTGCTACCGCCGTACTTACCAGAGTCACTGTTAAATATCTCAGTATAGAATCCTGCTTCGGGAACGCCTATTCGGTAGTGGCTGTGAGGTTGGGGGGTGAAATTGCAAACAGCTATTATAAACTCGTTAGGGTTTTTAGCGCGACGAATCAAAGATACGACGCTATGACTATTATCGCTGCAATCAATCCACTGAAACCCTTCTTCACTAAAATCCCTCTCGTAAAGGGCAGTTTCTTGCTTGTAAAGACCGTTGAGGTCGGCAAAAAATTGTTTTAGTTGTTGGTGGGGTTGGTACTGCAACAAATGCCATTCTAAGTCAGCCCAAACATTCCACTCGCTCCACTGACCGAATTCCATGCTCATAAACATGGTCTTTTTACCTGGATGAGCGAACATATAAGCAAACAGACAGCGAATATTAGCAAACTTCTGCCACTCGTCCCCTGGCATTTTACCAATTATATTGCTCTTGCCGTGAACGACCTCGTCGTGGGAAAGGGCGAGCATATAATTTTCGCTGTGGTGATACCACATACTGAAAGTAACGTTATTTTGGTGGAACTGGCGGAACCAAGGATCCATGTTGAAATAATCTAACATATCGTGCATCCAGCCCATATTCCACTTTAGATTGAAGCCCAAACCGCCTACATAGGTGGGCCAAGAAACCATTGGCCAAGCAGTTGATTCTTCGGCGATCGACAGGGAACCAGGATAATATTCAAACAGAAGATTATTTACTTGACGCAGAAAATCGGCTGCTTCTAGATTTTCTCTCCCCCCATATTCGTTGGGCAACCATTCTCCATCTTCGCGGCAATAGTCCAGATATAGCATGGAAGCTACTGCATCTACTCGAATTCCATCGATGTGATATTTCTCGAACCAAAAGAGAACGTTTGCTACTAAAAAGTTCCGTACTTCGTTGCGGCTGTAGTTAAAAACTAAAGTTCCCCATTCTTTATGTTCGCCTTTACGGGGATCTTCGTGTTCGTAGAGGTGGGTTCCGTCAAAGTAAGCTAAGCCGTGTCCGTCTTTAGGGAAGTGACCTGGCACCCAGTCAACAATTACGCCAATACCGTTTTGGTGACATTGGTCTACAAAATACATTAAGTCTTCTGGAGTGCCGAAGCGGGAGGTAGGAGCATAATAACCCGTTACCTGATATCCCCAAGAGCCGTCGAAGGGATGCTCGGCAATGGGTAGCAACTCTATGTGAGTATATCCCAATTCTTTGACGTAGGGAATTAGCTTGTGTGCTAATTCGTAATAGCTCAAGAAACGAGCCCCTGTATTCAATTCTGACACTTGTACTGGCTCGGATTCACCTTTGAGTAAAGGGGTTTTTTCTTCCGAGGAAGCATGAAGCCAGGAACCTAAATGAACTTCGTATACTGAAACTGGTTGGCTTAGGGGATCTGTTTTACGGCGGCGTTCCAGCCACTCTTCGTCCTGCCACTTGTAGTTGTCGAGAGATGCTACTATAGAAGCGGTTTTCGGTCTTACTTCTTGGTGAAAACCGTAGGGGTCGGATTTTTCGTATATGTGTCCTTCCCAATTTTTGATTTCGTATTTGTATTTTGCCCCTACTTTAACTTCAGGAATAAACAGTTCCCAAGCATTATTATTTCGCTTGCGCATTTGGTGCTGTCTGCCATCCCATTGATTAAAATCTCCTAAGATAGAAACGTTACGAGCATTAGGTGCCCAGACTGCAAAATACACTCCCTTCACCCCGTCAATTTCTGTGGGATGAGCCCCTAGTTTTTCGTATATACGATGGTGATTGCCTTCGGCGAATAGATGCAGGTCGAAATCTGTTAATTGTGCGGAAGAAAAGGCATAAGGGTCAAATATTACCCTTTCTCGTTCTCCTTCTTTGAGGCGCAGTTGATAGTTTGCTAGTTCGGGAGTTTCTATAATACACTCAAAGAAATGAGGATGATGCACCGATCGCATCTCATATTCACTTCGTTTATCTGGAAAAATTACCCAAGCTGTCTCCGCAGTAGGTAGATAGGCTCTAACTACCCAGCTTTCTACTGTTCCATTTTTTCCTAGTGGATGAGAACCTAGTACTTCAAAGGGATCGTGGTGGAGATTGGATATAATTTGCTTGACTTGTTCGGCGGCAATAGTTGGGGTCATTAATATACTTTTTTTATCAACAAAATGTTTACTATCGAGAAGACATCTTTAATATTATTAATTATATAGACACAAATTTAAATTTTTATCTAAAATTTGCTAAAATAATTTAGCCTATTATCATCTAAAAGGGCACGATGGTATTGATTAGTTTTCGCACCTTCAACAAAAGGATTAATTCTTGCAATTTGGGGTTTACCTGAGTAGGAAATTTGCTCTGTGCTAATCTGGCTCTCAACTCTGCGTATTCAGCAGCAGTAATAGGTTGACCGTCAATAGGCGATCGCGCTTCAGTAATTATCTGAGTGCGCAATACCTCTTCTGGTATGTCCTCCGGTGGGGGTAAAGCAACACTAGATGGAATTTTCCCTATAATTAGGAAGATAAAGGTGCTGGTGCCTAAACTGAGTAATCTATTTTTCACTTTTTTTAAAATTAAGACCCTTCGGAAGCAACAGGTAAAACTACGGTGAAAGTCGTACCTCGATCGACAACGCTTTCTGCGCTAATCTGTCCGCGATGATTTTCTACGATAGCTGAAGCTATAGCTAAACCCAATCCCGAACCTTTGACAGCGAAATTAGTATGACTATTACTACTATAGGGCGTTACGCGATAAAAGCGATCGAAAATATGAGGTAAAGCTTCAGCGGGGATTCCTATCCCAGTATCTCGCACTTTGACCTGGAGTTGAGGAGAGCGATCGCGTTTGACTAATTCCAATTCTACTTCCACTGAGGCTGTTTGATGCTGACAATATTGTAGAGCATTACCGATCAAGTTAGTAAATAGACGGGCTAGCTGTTCCCAGTCTCCTTGTAGAGTAAAAACATCTTCACATCTGTCTCGATCGTCAAGATCTGGCTCTATTATACTCAGAGACAGTGAAACTTCTTTTTGCTGGGCTATAATTCTCTGTTCTTCGATTACTTCCATTAATAAAGCATCGAGAGGAACGGGTTGAAAGTCAATCTTTACTATACCGCTATCAGAACGGGCTAGAAACAAGAGATCGTTAACCAGATGTCCCAGACGCTGGGTCAGTCTTTCGATGACTTTGAGTTGTTTTTGCTGCAACTGCGGCTCTTTTTCAGTATAGGCGAGAGCCATTTGTACGTTAGTCTGAATCATAGCGATCGGATTTCGCAATTCGTGGGAAGCATCGGCAGTAAATTGTTTTAAACTCTGATAAGAATCTCGCACTGGTTTAATAGCAATTCCAGAGAGCAACCAGCCGATCGCCGCCGTACACAATAACATTAAACTAATACCCCCACTCAAATCTAATATTAATCGGTGGATGGGTTTGGTTACTTCAAACCAAGGATGACTGACTCGCAGATAGCCGAGAAGATTATCTTCTGTTTCTACTGTTTTGGTCACTTGTCGCAGTAGTAAATCTTGAGAATAATGTACTGTTTTAGCGCGAATACTGGGATGTAAAGGGACGTGGAGAGGTTCTGAAAAAGTAGACCACAGTAATTCTCCTCTGGGACTGAACCACTCTAAATCGATGCGATCGTCTTCTACTGTATTAGCATTGTTGCGAAAGCTGGCTTCGACGTTGACTCGATAACTTCGGTTTTGTGGAGGAACAGTTTCAATGACGATCGATCGCTCTACTACTTCTACTACGTGCTTGAGAGTATCGTCTACGCGATCGATCAAGGTAGCGCGAACGTACAAATATACACCAGTGGCAAATAGCAACAACAAGACAGCAGTTACAGCAGTATACCAAATAGCTAAGCGACGACGAGTAGCTTGAAACATATTGAGAAGTCAGAATATAAGGTATCTTTACTGGTACTTTCTAGAAGCCAGCCAGTCTTTTAGTTCCCTATAGAATATTATGAAGTGGTATTTATAGCTCCCCCAAACCCCCTCTAAAAGTTAACAAGAATATCAACGTGTAGTCTGAGTAAATCATTAAATTTTTACCAGTTATGACCGGACTTCCTTATGGTAAATTCCTACAAAAATACTCACAAGCGAATGCCGCTGCTATCTGTGGAATTTTAGTTATTTTGGGTTGGTTGTGCCTTAATTTAAACTGGATTAGTTTCGCTTTGTTGATTCTTCCTGCCGCTTATGCGCTCGGCGGTTATGAAAGTACCAAACAAGGACTTATTACTCTCTGGCAGGAAAAAGAGCTAGATGTAGATCTGCTAATGATTCTGGCAGCATTAGGTGCGGCTTGTTTGGGTTTATGGCGACAGGAATATTACTTGATTATTGATGGCGCAGTATTGATTCTCATTTTTGCTATTAGTGGTGCTTTAGAAAGCATTGCCATGCAGCGTACCGAGCGCAATATTCGCTCTCTAATGGCACTTACCCCCAATAATGCTAGGAAGATCGATAACGGACAAGAAAAAAAGATCCCTATCTCTCAATTACAACTGGGAGATATAGTTTTAGTCAAGCCAGGAGAAATAATTCCCGCCGACGGCATAATTGTAGAAGGTCAAAGCACTCTCAACCAAGCTCCGATTACAGGGGAATCCTTTCCTGTCGATAAAGCTATTGAAGACGAAGTTTTTGCTGGTACGATTAACGGCAACGGTGTCTTAAGGGTAAAAATCGATCGACCCCCAGGAAATAACCTCATTCAACGAGTTATTAAGTTAGTTCAGCAAGCACAAACTGAAGCTCCACCCTCACAATTATTTATCGAAAGATTCGAGCGAGGATACGCCAAACTTATTGTTATCGTTGGAATCAGCCTGGCAATTCTACCGCCTCTAGTTTTAAATTGGGATTGGGAAACAACGATCTATCGCGCGTTAATATTTCTGGTTGTCGCATCTCCCTGTGCCTTAATGGCTTCTATTATGCCAACTTTATTATCAGGTATAGCCAACGGTGCTAGAAATGGTATTTTGTTTAAAACAGGGGCAACATTGGAACTGATGGGGAAAGTCAGGGCAATCGCTTTCGATAAAACTGGTACTCTAACTCTGGGTAAGCTTCAAGTAGTAGAAATTGTAACTGTAACTGGGATCTGCAAGACTGAAGTATTGCGAATAGCTGCTGCTGTAGAGTCTTATTCCGAACATCCCATCGGAGAGGCAATCTTCCTTCAAGCCAAAAAACAAAAGTTACAACTGCCTCCTGTTACGAATATTAAAGCGACTTCAGGTAGAGGAATTAATGGTCAAATCGAGGGAAAAAGCGTTGTAGTCGGAAAAGCTAGTTATGTTTGCGATTCTCAAATCAATTCACCAGTTTTTATGACAACTTCTGCTCGACAATTACAAGACAAAGGATATACGGTGGTTTGGGTTGTCTTTGATGGAGAATTACTGGGAATTATAGCTATAGCAGATACTTTAAGGCCAAAAGCAGCAGAAACTATTACTCGTTTAAAACAATTAGGCATAGAAGAAACGATCTTGCTTACTGGCGACAATCAGAGTACAGCAAATAGCGTCGCCACACAGTTAGGTATAAAAAAAGTATCTGTATATGCCGAACTTTTGCCAGAAGATAAGGTAAGAGTCTTAAAAAAACTACAGCGAGAATATCAAACCGTGGCAATGGTAGGAGATGGAATCAACGATGCACCAGCATTAGCGCAAGCAACAGTTGGTATAGCTATGGGTGCTGCTGGTAGTGACGTAGCGATGGAGACTGCCGATCTCGTCCTCATGGCAGATCGTCTAGAAAAATTAGAAGGAGCTATTCGTTTGGGGCGGCGATCTCTTCGTATTATCAAGCAAAATATTGTCTTCGCGATCGGCTTTATTGTGTTGTTATTAATAGCAAACTTTTCTGGCCACATCACCATGCCTTTAGGGGTTATTGGACACGAAGGCTCTACTGTTATAGTTACTTTAAGTGGTTTGCGCTTGCTGAGATCCTGATTTTTTTCTTAGGTTTTCCTGCTCCCCCAAACCCTATCATTTTGATAATATTATGGCAAGGGCTGCTCGTAATTTATTTTAAGATCGAACGTTAGTGGAAATTCAAACTGAATTAGAAAAGGCTGTCGAGCAAAGACGTAACTTTGCTATTATCTCTCACCCAGACGCAGGTAAAACTACCCTGACAGAAAAATTGTTGCTTTACGGAGGAGCGATACATCAAGCAGGTGCAGTTAAAGCGCGACACGCACAGCGCAAAGCGACTTCTGACTGGATGCAGATGGAACAACAAAGGGGTATCTCTATTACCTCGACGGTGTTACAGTTTGGATACGAGGATTTTCAGATTAATCTTTTAGATACCCCAGGACACCAAGATTTTAGTGAAGATACTTATCGTACTCTAGCAGCAGCAGATAATGCGGTAATGTTAATCGATGCTGCTAAAGGTTTGGAACCCCAAACTCGTAAATTATTTGAAGTGTGCAAGATGCGGGGTCTTCCCATCTTCACTTTTGTCAATAAACTCGATCGTCCTGGACGAGAACCTCTAGAATTATTAGACGAGATCGAACAAGAGTTAGGTTTGCAAACCTACGCGGTTAATTGGCCTATTGGGATGGGCGATCGCTTTAAAGGAGTGTTCGATCGACGCAAGAAACAAATACACTTATTTGAACGCCGAGAACACGGTTCTAAGGAAGCTGAAGATCGAGTAATTAATCTCGGCGACCCGCAAATCGAAGAATATCTAGAACAAGAGCTATACTACCAGTTCAAAGAAGATTTAGAAATTTTAGACGAAATTGGTGGCGATCTCGATTTAGAAGAAGTTCATGCTGGTCGGATGACTCCTGTCTTCTTCGGTAGCGCTATGACCAATTTTGGCGTTCAGCTATTCTTAGAAGCTTTCTTGGATTACGCTCTCAAACCAGAAGGAAGGAGCAGCACAGAAGGCAAGATTTGCCCAACATATCCTGAGTTTACTGGATTTGTGTTTAAATTACAAGCCAACATGGATCCAAAACATCGCGATCGCGTCGCTTTTATTAGAGTTTGTACTGGGAAGTTTGAAAAGGACATGACCGTTACTCACGCCCGTACTGGTAAAACGGTTCGCCTTTCCAGACCGCAAAAACTGTTTGCTAGAGATCGGGCATCCATCGAAGAAGCTTATGCTGGGGACGTAATTGGCTTAAATAACCCAGGAGTGTTCGCGATCGGAGACACTATTTATAAGGGCAAAAAACTCGAATATGAAGGCATTCCCTGTTTTTCCCCAGAATTATTTTCCTACCTAAAAAATCCCAATCCTTCTAAGTTCAAACAATTCCAAAAAGGGATTAAAGAACTGCAAGAAGAAGGAGCAGTACAAATTATGTATTCTGCAGACGATTTCAAACGCGACCCAATTTTAGCCGCAGTAGGTCAACTACAGTTTGAAGTAGTTCAATTTAGAATGCAAAATGAATACGGTGTAGAAACTAAATTAGAACCCTTACCTTATAGTGTGGCTCGTTGGGTAGAAGGAGGTTGGGAAGCTTTAGAAAAAGCAGGACGACTATTTAATACGATCGTGGTGAAAGATAATTGGGAACGACCTGTACTATTGTTTAGAAATCAATGGAATATGCACCAGGTAGTAGAAGATTGTCCCGATCTAAAATTAAATTCTACAGCCCCAGTAGGTTCGGGAATACAGCCGAAAAAATGAGGGAATATTTTGCGACTGTAGCGCGGGGGATAGAGCTACTTGCTGCTAAAGAATTAGAAAGTTTAGGAGCAAGTTCGGTGAGTCCCGATTTTTGCGGTGTCTCCTTTAAGGGCGATCTCCAACTCCTCTATAAAGTCAATCTCTGGGCTAGACTTCCTTTTCGGATTTTAGTAAAAATTGACGAATTTGTGGGTCGCGATGCTAAAGAATTATATCGCGGTGTGCAAAATATTGATTGGCAGCAATATCTTACTCCAGATCGCACTTTAGCTGTCAGCGCTACGGGAAAAAACGACTCTCTCAACCACACTCACTTTACAGCCCTTCAGGTTAAAAATGCGATCGTCGATCGACAGGTGGAAGAATTGGGAGAACGTTCTAACATAGATCCTAAGTCTCCAGATGTAAAAGTTAACGTTCACATTCGAGACGATCGCTGTATTATTAGTCTCGATAGTTCTGCTAGTAGCCTGCACCGACGGGGATACCGACCTGCTGTGGGTGTTGCTCCACTTAAAGAATCTTTGGCTGCAGCTTTAATAAAATTGTCTGGTTGGGAAGCAGATGTAGCATTTTTCGATCCTCTTTGCGGCTCGGGTACTCTTCCTCTAGAAGCCAGTTTAAAAGCTTTAAACATTGCACCAGGTTTATTTCGTCCCCACTTTGGCTTTCAAAATTGGCCAGATTTCGATCGGCAACTTTGGGATAAATTAGTTGGAGAAGCTAACCTCAAACGACAAGAGCGACTTAAAATTCCTATTATGGGAAGCGATCGTAGCGAGGAAGCTTTAAAAGTAGCCCGTACAAATGCAAATTTATGCGGTGTAGAGAAAGAGGTAAAATTTATTCAAGCCGAACTAGAACAAGTCGAATCACCAAGCGATCGAGGATTGTTATTGTGCAACCCTCCCTATGGAAAGCGCATCGGTAATCCTCAACAATTAGGTAAATTTTATAAGCTATTGGGAAATGTACTCAAACAAAGATTTAAAAATTGGACTGCATTTATACTTAGTGGAAATAAAGAACTTGCTAAAACTATTGGTTTAAAATCTTCAAAAAGAATCCCCGTTTATAATGGCACAATTCAGTGTCAGTTAATGAAATACGAGCTTTATTAATAATGTATTGAAAGTTATTTTTACTACGAGGAGGGAACAGGTAACAGAAAAATTTCAACTTTTGCCTTTTTACTTTTTACTTTAGAAAGACTTCTGACTTCATAAACTAATTCGGTGTTATGCCAAATAATTTTGCGGCTCCTGCTAATATCGCTACTACTAAAGCAATTAAAATACCTCGATTAGTAAATTCTTGGTTGGTAATTCTGGTGTCTAAACCCGATACTTTCTCTTCAAGCGCTTTAATACTCCCTTTTATTTCTTCTCTACTAACTTGTGCTTCAAGATTGGTCTCAGCTAATTTTTCGAACTTTTGGTCTATCTTTTCAAATCTTTTTTCGACCTTTTCAAATCTTTGTTCAATCTTTTGGTCTAAATTTTCAATTTTTTGGTCAATTTTTTGGTCAAGACTCTCAATTTTTTGTTCGACCTTTTTGTCAAGCTCTTCAATCTTTTGGTCAAGCTTTTCAAGTTTTTGGTCAATTTTAGCTAAAAATTCTTTTAAGTCCGATGTAATTTCAATTGTCATCGTCTGAGTCCTTTTGTTGTAATTGTTTCAATTGTTTTTATTAGAAATAAGCCTTTGAGAGATTGAAACCCGTTACTTTTTTGCTCAATACCAGCTAAACTTAGTTCATTGGTGAGAGGTAATTAGAATTATGAATAACTCGCTCAATTTTACAACTCAATCTGAGGAAGAAACAGATTCTCTACTCGAACAGGTTAATAAACAAATAGCCGACTCTACCTTCGATACTAGCGATCGCCAACTACTCAAATCCATGGTAGAGTGTTTTGGAGATTCGCGGGGAATGGTCAGGCTGGGTTTTGCAGAAGCACTAGGAGCAATTGGCAAACCTGCTGTTCCTGTTTTGTTGGAGGCTTTGGCAAATCACACCAATGTAGTAGTAAGAAGAGCAGCAGCTAAAACCCTGATTATCATTGCTGACCCAGAAGCAGTTCCCAACTTAATCCACGCTCTGCTACACGATGAGGACACAGTTGTCAAGGGTTCTTCTGTAGGAGCGCTTGCTAAAACTGGAGAGACAGCAGTACCAGCATTACTAGAAATTTTAGCATCGCCAGAACATCCACAAAGTACTATAGGCCACGCAGCATGGGCTTTGGCATTCATTGGAGTAGAAGCTAAAGAGCATTTATATAAAGCGATCGATTCTGACTCTGCAGAGGTGCGCGCTGCTGTGTTGGGAGGTCTAGTTAAAGTTGCCGAACAAGACTCCGACAAGGAGGCTTTCGATATACTAATTAAATCCTTGAGCGATCGAGCTACTAACGTCCGCAGCGAAGCAGCAGCAGCTTTGGGCAATTTAACTTATCAACCAGCAGTACCCTACCTTATAGAATTACTGAATCATCAAGAGGGGGAAAGTCGGAAATCGGCAGCTCTATCATTGATGAAAATAGGCGATCGAGCTGCAATAGAACCTTTGCAAGCTGCATCCAGCACTGAATCAGAAGAGGGAGTGAAACGGGCGATCGATTTGGCAATTTCTCAACTCGAACAGGGATCTTAAGGCTTGGAAGTAACTCGGGTATTTGTTTGGTCTCGATCGCCAAAATATAACACTTGACATATTAAAAAAAATATGCTAATAGATTTAGAAGTGATGGAGGGGGGCGATCGCCTCGATCGCTGGCTGTCGCAACAATTGTCAGATCTGTCTCGATCGCGCATAGCCAAGCTAATTGAGGAAGGTAGAGTAACTCTCAACGGTCAAGTGTGTACGAGCAAGAAAAGGACCGTTGTTCCAGGCGATCGCTTGCACCTCACCATCCCCGAAGCAACACCACAAGATTTGCAACCAGAACCCATTCCTTTAGATATTCTTTATGAGGACGAATATCTCATAATTATCAATAAACCTGCCAATTTAGTAGTCCATCCCGCACCAGGTCACGAAACAGGAACTTTAGTACATGCTCTTTTATTTCACTGCGATAATTTAGCTGGAATTGGTGGGGTTAAACGTCCAGGGATAGTTCACCGACTTGACAAAGATACAACAGGGGCGATCGTCGTAGCAAAGACAGATCTAGCCCACCAAAAATTACAAGCTCAACTAAAAGCCAAAACTGCTAGACGAGAGTATTTAGGTATTGTCTTTGGTGCGCCAGCTACAGAAAGCGGTACTATTAATTTACCTGTAGGTCGTCATCCCGTCGAGCGAAAAAAAATGGCTGTTGTCCCTACAGAAAAAGGAGGGCGAGAAGCTGTTACTCACTGGCAAATTTTAGAAAGACTGGGAAATTATAGCTTAATGCAATTTCGACTTTCTACTGGTCGCACCCATCAAATTCGAGTTCACAGCTCTTATATAGGTCATCCCATTGTAGGAGATCCAGTTTACAGTTCTAGAGGTTCTCTTGGGGTAAATTTATCCGGTCAAGCCCTTCACGCTTGGAAGTTGACAATAGAGCATCCGGTATCGGGAGAAATAATTGAGGCGATCGCTCCTCTTCCTGCGGATCTCACCAAACTCTTAGCAGTTTTACGCAAAAGAAACAATACTAAGGGGTACTTGCCAATCGACGAAGCAATTTTAAACTAAATCGTCTTGCCGATCGGCGAGTACCCCCGATCTAAAGATTAGATCTTAGATTTAAACATTTGCAGTTTGTCGATCGCCACGATAAGGAACAGAATCTAAGCTAATATTCATTGCTGAGACTCTTGGTAAGGGATTGACTGCAGGTCTGATGCTGCGAGCCATATTTAAGAATTGAGAAGGATCGCCTGCTTTGGACTGTTTCTCCTGGGGAATATAACGACGCACTGAAGTCTGCCAAACAAATTGGGGGAAGCCCAAGATCTTACGATAGTATTCATCGTAACGGGGAGATTTGATGTTGAATGGCATTTCACCTTGGTCTCGACCTGGTAGGCTACGACGACGTTGGTAGGGTACTGTGTCATCTCCAAAACTATCTAGATATTCGTCGCTACCAAGTAGTTGGTCAATAAAACCTTCTCTACCCTTTGTAGCAACCATAATTGACCAAGCAATTTTTTCTTTTTCGCTGTACACGTCGCGACCTAGTACGCGCTGTACGGTTTGCTCGACAAAGCGGTAGTTGTTGTTGAGGTTATAGAAGCTTCTGGTGTAAGTATTAGAGAGCAACAAGCCTCGGATGAAGTCCCTTACGGTAATTTGACCATTACGCAGTTGAGACTCTAGGAAGGGTTCGCGATCGGATTTAAAAGCGTGGAAAAAAATCTGACGATATGCTGCTTCAATCAGATTATCCATGTCGGAAGGAAAATACAGGTTTTCTGCCGAATAAATCACAGGTTGAGCGTCACTTCCAACCTCATATCCGCTCACCCTTTCGTTTTGGGTTTTAGGAGCGTAGTTTAATAAAGGAATAGTCAACTGAAAACCTCCGTCTTTTTAAAAATCTTAAAAACTTAATCCCAATAATAAAGGAGCCTGGGCTCTTGGCTGAGAAATATTAACAATTATTACAAATATTAAGACATTGTGAAAAGAAAGCTGTTAGCTATTTGCTGTTGGCTGTTAGCTGTTTGCTTCTCCCCATCTCCCCCTCCCCCCCTCTCCCCCTCTCTCTCCCTACGTCACCAGCCAGTAACGGAATACAATGAGGTTGTTTCTGAAGAGATATTTTGATTTGAATCTTCTTCTTCTATGCGAACTTCAGCACAGAATGTAGCGGTGTTAAATCCCCCGAAACGTTTTACTGTGCTAGTGCGCAAGCGTAGATTAGGACTGGCAAACCAAAAGCGCTCAAATATGCTCATAGTTTCGTAGTCGGTAATTAAAATCAGCCCGTCTTCATCGTCCATTTCAAAATGACCGACTACGGGAACAATTTCAGCATAGCCTCTTTCTCGCAGCAGCTTGCCAGTTCTTAAGTCATCAGATTCAGGGACTAAGGCAAATACTGTTGTACCTGCATGATTCTCGTCTTCTTTGTCCCAAGCCATGGAGGCTTCCCAACGAACAAATGCTCCACCCATAGCTAAACTAGGATCGATATTGTGAAGTTGACAAATTTCGACTACTTCTGAGCTATCTGCTGCTAGCGTTCGTACCAAAATATCTGAATCTCCTGTCTCGGCACGTCGAAAAGGAAGATGATGAGTTGTTCTTTGCGATCTCCACTTGCCAGCACTACGCCGGAAAAATTCCATTGCTGTAATTGACATAAGTAATTTTTTATCTCTTGTAGGTTATTAGTTTCGTACCAATAACCTATAACATAGCTTCTTAGATTGGTCTTTATATTAAGTTTTGTTACTTAGATTAATTATGGCTTGACAACATGGACTTTTTAAGAACAGTTATGTTAACTTATTTTAAAGTCGCCGAATTCATAGCAAAAGAAGTTCACATTCTTTTGCCCCATTCATTTACAAAAGCTAAGGAGCGATAGTTGTGGAAAAACCTGTAAACCTCAGCCTCGAACAACAATTCAAATTGCAAATTCTCCGAGAACAAGTTAAAACCTTGAGCAAAGAGCAGGCACAGGAATTTTTACTGGAATTATTCCGTCAAATGATGGTCAAGGACAATCTGGTCAAACAGCTACTAAAAAATGTTTGATACAGTAGATTTTTTTATACAGGAAGTCCGATCGTGTTATAGTTTTTAGCTGGTAGGTTAGGCAAGAACGAGTGATGAATTATTTATGCGTGCTCTGCTCTTGTAATCCTGTGTAGAAACAAGTTCACTGTAGGAGCAAATGGCAAGCGTATCCTACGATTGAACCGCGAAGGCTTTCAATCGGCAGTTAGCAAGTCGCAAAAACAATCGAATCAAATAAGTAAATAGGATACTATTGCCATCTGAATTTTTCGGTACTATTAACTACCTAATTGTGTTTATAGATAAGATTTCGCAGCAGAAGCATTTAAGCAAATTGCTAAATATATATTTATTCTTAGAATTATCAAGAATTCCTGACAATTGAAAAATCCTCAATTTTATCTAACAAAATGCCAAAAACTCGATCGCATCGGATGCAACAGGTATTTTGCATCGCAGTATATTTGGTTCAAAGTGAAATTGATGACTTGACAGAGAAATATTGGAAGACTACACAGTAGTTTTTTATTGCAGCTAACTAAAAACATTACAGATTATTACTTTGTTTTTAATAAATGAGACCGCAGTATGACTCTTCTCTTAATGTTCTAAATAGGTTAGTCAAATTGATTGACGATCGAGATAATTAAATCACTTTTGTCAAATATTAAGGAGAGCTCGATGCTTGACGCTTTTTCTAGAGCTGTAATTAACGCAGATAGCAAAACTGCTTGTATAGGTGGAGACGAATTAGCTTCTTTAAGAAGCTTTATTTCAGAAGGCAATAAGCGCTTGGATGCTGTAAACGCTGTTGCTAGCAACGCAAGCTGCATCGTTTCCGATTCAGTTGCTGGAATGATCTGCGAAAATCAAGGTCTAATTCAAGCTGGTGGAAACTGCTACCCCAACCGCCGCATGGCTGCTTGCTTGCGCGATGGTGAAATCATCCTACGCTACGTTACTTACGCTCTCTTAGCAGGTGATGCTTCCGTTCTCGAAGATCGCTGCTTAAATGGTCTTAAAGAAACCTACATCGCTTTGGGCGTACCTTTAGGTTCTTCTGCTCGCGCAGTTGGAATCATGAAAGCTTGTGCAGTTGCACACATCAACCAAACCAATAGCATGTACTCCGGTAGCTCCAAATATCGCAAGATGGAAACTGCTCAAGGCGACTGCTCTTCTCTTGCTGCTGAATGCGCTAGCTACTTCGATCGCGTTATTGGCGGTTTAAGCTAGTAATTTTGTTTATTTTTAATTTATCGCTCGCAGAGGTATTAAGGTAAGCCTCGGTTTTGTCAAGATCCATTCAGGAGATATCAAAATTATGAAATCAGTTGTCACCACAGTTGTAAGCGCTGCAGATTCTGCAGGTCGTTTTCCTAGCAGCTCCGATCTAGAGTCAGTTCAAGGTAGTCTACAACGTGCTAATGCTCGTCTAGAAGCTGCTGAAAAGCTAGCTAATGGCATTGATGCAGTAGCTAAAGAAGGTTACGATGCTTGCATCAAGAAGTATCCTTACCTCAACAACGAAGGTGAAGCAAATTCTACTGAGGTTTTTAAAGAAAAATGCCTTCGCGACATCAAGCACTACCTACGTCTGATCAACTACTGCTTGGTTGTAGGCGGTACTGGTCCTCTAGACGAATGGGGTATTGCTGGTCAACGTGAAGTATATCGCGCTTTAAACCTACCCACAGCTCCTTATGTAGAAGCAATGCGCTTCACTCGCGATCGCGCTTGCGCTCCTCGCGATATGTCTGCTCAAGCTCTAGTTGAGTTTCGCGGTTTGATCGACTACGTAATTAACTCCTTATCCTAGGATCTCGTAGTTAACTTTTTTGACTGAATGGAAATAATTCCATTTTGCCTGTGGGGGCTCTCGGTCTGTTGCTTAGGCTTGTAAGGGTTTAAGTTTCAGCCTGGGAGTCTCCATTGTTTTTGGAAGCAAAGAGAAAAAAAGATAATTTTTGTTCGTAATTAACGATCGCGAGTCAAAATTATAGATAAACTTTTCTAATTGCGAACAAAAATCACATGACAACAGATTCTCCATTTGAACAATTAAAGCACCCCAATCCAAATTTACGGGAACGGGCGATGCTCGAAATAGCGGAAACTCGCGATGAAAAGACTATTCCCCGCTTGATGGGAATTTTAGCAGAGGAAGATATGGTCTATCGGCGAGCTGCTGTTAAAGCACTTGGAGTTATTGGTCCAGATGCCGTACCCTCACTAGTAAATTCATTGCTCAATAGCGACAACGCTACTATTCGAGCCAGTTGTACTAAAGCTTTAGCTCAGGTTGCTGTCAACCATCGAGAAAATCCTTTCCCAGCCGAAGGCATTCAGGGATTAAAAACAGCACTTAATGACTCCGATCCTGTCGTTCATTTGTCATCGGTGATGGCTTTAGGCGCGATCGGTTCCCCTGTTTTAGATATTTTGATTGAAACTTTGAAAACTACAGATAATGTGGCTGTAGCAGTGGCGATTCTTAACGCGCTGGGTTCCATAGGCGATAATAAAGCGGCAGAAGCACTAACAGAATTGGCTAACGACGAATCTGCCGACTCTTACATTAAGGAATCAGCAGCAAGTGCATTATCCCGTTTGGAAATGGTCTCTCAGTTTCAGAGAGGAGCGCAAAAAGAATAGCGATCGTCAAGTATAATTTTTCACTTCGACTGTAAATTGAATCTTGTGTTCTTTGCCAAATTCAAGTAAATTCCCATCATTTAAGATATAGGGTTGTCCTGGCTCTAACACTTCACCATTTAAACTAGTAGTATTAGTGCTGTCGTTGTCAACAATTTTGTAACTATAGACACCAGAATCCCAGAAAATATAAGCGTGAAAGCGAGAAACTCTTTCAGAGTAGGGTATATTTGTCAAGTCTATTTCTGGTTGAGTAGGAGTTTTTCCAGTTTGTCTGCCCAGATAAATTTTCTTCTGTTTTTTTCTTAACTCCTCTATAGTTATTCTTTTGCCAGAACTGTGAACAATAGTTAAAGATGGTAGGGGATTTTCTGGTTCGCTTATACCTTCAACTAAAGTAGAGGTAGGAGTAAATTCGGTTGTTTGCTCAATTGTTCTAAAAGTTGGCTGGTTTTTAACTAGATCGTATAAAGCAAGGTTTAAATGATATGGATTTCCATCTCTGCGATCTATTATTTGCTCAAGACGATCGTCAGTCGATTCAATTCCGTATTGAAATGCAAGTTCTCTTACTTGTTCGGGCTTAAATTCTGGCAATTCAATAGCTAATCCGACATTAAATAGCGATCGATCCCTATTGAGGGGAATGGCTTCTTGAGAATAGATTATTATCATGCGAAGTTTTTTCCAAACTTCAAGATTTTTTGCATCTTCATACCAATCTCTGAGGAGACCAAAAAATTCGCTAGCAACTTTAGATTTATAAAAAAGAAGATCTATTCGATCGAAAACTAAAACTAGAGGTTGCTGCAGTATAGTTAACAAATACTCTTCGAAATAAATATTGCAGTTAGTTTTGCTATTGGCAATATTGTCCCAATATTCGTCTATTCGATTAGGTAATTCCAGTTTTAGTGTAACTGTAGCGCACAACCATTTTAAAAGTCGCTCTAGATCGAGACAAATTCCCTCATCTACTGACTGGAAATTAAGATATGCAGTATTGTACCTTTGTTTAGCAGCGCGATCGAGAATTCTGATTGCTAAAGAGGTTTTACCCATCTTTGGCGAAGCTTTAATTCCGATCAGACATCCATCTTGCTTAATAGCTTGGTAACACCTAGATTCTATTGGGGGTCTTTCTATATAAAACTTAGAACCTATTTCTAGTGGTTTGCCAAGAAATTCTAAATCTTGTATGTTTTCTAGAGACTGGGGGCGATCGGGTAAAGCCTCTCGAACTCGATTATTTATTTTGACTTGTTCGTTTGAAGAATTTACTCGTGCTTCTGAAGAAGCAAAAACTGACCCAGAATACTTTTGATATCGCTCCAATGCTGCTTTAAATGTCTTCTTGCTAACTTTTTCTCCTAATGTTTTAGAGAGTAGATTCCATAATTCAGAACCAATTACTTTGGCATAGTCTTCAGAGCAGTAATTATTCTCAGCAATTCGCTCGTATTTATGACCTAACCACGCTCCTTTAAATATATTTACTTGTAGAGTACTCAAGTGTTTGCCTGTCTTAGAATAGATTAGATTATCTACAAAGACTAATATGTCTTGGAGTTCCATTTTCTATCAAGGTCTATTTGTTTCCTATTTTCGTACATCTCTGTTTTCGATCGATCGTGACGATAATTTACCAATCCCTATGTGTTAGATATTTAAATATGGAGTTGCTGCACAATAGGTTTAATTTTTTTATGTAGTTGAAAAAAAAATAAATTCTTAATTTCTTAATTATTTATTACAGTCTTTTATTGAAAACTAACAACTACACTATGATTTATATTTACGAATATAAAACTATAGATCTAATTTGTAAACCCATAAAACTCATATAAAACTCATATAAAAGCTGAATTATAAAACAATATTAGCTAAAAAACTAAAAAAAACACCACAAATAAAGAAAGACGAACACTTAGATTAATTTTGTTCGTCTGCTTGCTTAACCCAGTCCCAAAATTTATGGATCTACCCAACGACCGTCGGACTTAATGAGATTAATCAACTCTTTTACACCTTCAGACTCAGGTACCTTTTTGATTTCATCCCTACCGCGATATAGGGAAATATAACCTGGTTGCTTACCTACATAGCCATAATCTGCATCTGCCATTTCTCCAGGGCCATTGACAATACAGCCCATTACTGCTATGTCTAAACCAGTCAAGTGTTTAGTTGCTTCCCTGACTTTATGCAAGACCTCTTCGAGATTGAATAAAGTGCGACCGCAAGACGGACAAGCAACGTACTCTACCATTGTTTTGCGCAATCCCAAAGCTTGCAAAATACTATAGCAGACGGGAATTTCTTTTTCTGGCGCTTCAGTGAGAGAAACTCGAATTGTATCTCCAATCCCTTCTGCTAAAAGAGTACCAATGCCAGCAGTAGACTTGATGCGACCGTATTCTCCATCTCCTGCTTCAGTTACTCCTAAGTGTAAGGGATAGTCCATATTCAGTTCGTCCATGCGCTTGACCATCAGGCGATAAGCAGCTAGCATTACCGGTACTCGCGAAGCTTTGAGAGATATAACCAGGTTGCGATAGTCTAGAGATTCGCAGATTTTAATGAATTCTAAGGCGGACTCTACCATGCCTTCAGGAGTATCGCCATAAGTAAACAGCATTCTTTCTGCTAGAGAACCGTGGTTAACGCCAATGCGCATAGCTTTACCTTGTTCGCGCAAGGAAATTACCAGTGGTTCTAAAGTTTCTCGAATTTTTTCGCCAATTTCTTTGAATTCTGCTTGGGTATATTCAGTACGATCGGCTTTTGGCTTTTCAAACACGTATAACCCTGGATTGATTCTTACCTTATCGACGTGCTTAGCTACTTCTAGAGCTATTTTCATGCCATTATGGTGAACGTCAGCCACCAGAGGCACTACTTTATAGGTTTGGGCTAGTTTTTGCTTAATTTCAGCCAATGCCTTAGCATGAGCTATACTCGGCACAGTAACGCGGACTATTTCACAGCCTATTTCGTGAAGGCGACGAATAGCGGCAACGGAACCTTCTACATCTAGAGTATCTTCATTGATCATTGACTGTACCACTACAGGATACACGCCACCTATAAAGATATTGCCAACTTTGACAGGACGAGTTTTGCGCCTGTTAATTTTGGTGTCAAAGGCTGGTTGAGTGTTAGTTCCAACTTGAGGATTATCGAGAGTTTGCATAATCTGTTTACCAACTTTGTCCGCTTTTTATCCAGAATATATATATTTTCTCAAATTGTTATTTGTTATTGGTTATTACGAAAAGTATTTCAGGAAGCTTCAACGCTAATATACTTTAGAAAGTAGCGCATAGTTGGATCGCGGGCGCGTCAGGTGGGTTTTGAGATAAAAATTATCGATATAAGTGCATTAGATGAAGCGGCGATCGTCGAGGTTGCTAATTTGTTAGTTGAAGGTTTTCGAGAAAATTGGCCTGATGCTTGGCCCAATCTAGATAGCGCTTTAGAAGAGGTTAAAGCATCTTTTGGAGGCGTTCCCTTGGGGATCGCCGTAGCGGCGCGAATCAGTCGGGTAGCTGTCGATCGAACGGGTCGAGTATTGGGATGGATTGGTGCAGTTGAGCAGTATGAGGGGAATGTATGGGAAATACACCCATTG
>JASJDA010000127.1 GCA_030065755.1 Prochloraceae cyanobacterium
TGGTTGATGAGTCTGGTAATTTCGCTAAATACGTACAGCTTGAGTTATTTAGCATTGAGAAATGGAATACAGGATAATTGTACTCCTCCTTGTATTTAGAATCTAAGACCATAGCGCTAGCTTGGTCTTAGAGCTTCAAAAACCTGAACGAAAACCTTCCGGTTCGTAGGAATCCCAGGGCTCCTCCGTCGTGAGAAGATGTCAATCAGTAGCTAATAAGTATTCCTCTAAAGCCGATGCTGCACTTGTATCAAAACCGTTATAAGTATCGGTAACAACAACGTGAGTATTAGGTGGATAGTAGTCTCGAATATCATCGATCGCTATCCAAGAATCATCCGATGCATTACGATCCCGTAAGAATTCGAGAACCTCTTGATAGCGGAAGTATTGGGATGGCTCACTACTCTCGGTGTCTAATAAAGGTGTAAAGCCAACTATTCGACTGGCAATGCTCGATGAAAAAAAGGTCCGCACTACTTCTAATGGAAACACGTCTCGCCACGAGGATGAAATCCCAACTAAGACTTTTGGATATCTTTGTAAAACATCTTCAAAGATTTGCAAACAGGTGGGATCGAATTTTAAAAAATCTTCTTGAGCAATTGAATTTTCAAATTTTTTTTCAGGAACGAGAACCCCATCGATATCTAGAAAAATCCACATTCTAGTTAATGATTAATGATTTTAACAAGTCAATTTTTTACTTTATAAGTAGTATACAAATAGTCCCATTCAACCCACATCCCTAAAAATACTGAAAATTTATTAAAAAATTGTGAAGATAGTGTAATCTCAATATATTAGCTTCATATAGTTAGAATTTTGTTGAATAGGTTTTAAGAAAGTGGGTCATTTGTTCAGTATTTAGGGGGTGGGAAAACCAATAGCCCTGTGCTCCAAAGCAGCCCAAAGCTCTAAGAAGATTGAGTTGTTCTGCGGTTTCTATGCCTTCAGCGATCGCCTTTATTTTTAATTCGCGAGCCATGACAACAATAGCGCGGACAATTGCCGATCGTGAATCGTCGATCCCCAAGTCATTAATAAAAGAGCGGTCAATTTTCAAAACATTAAGAGGAAAGCGGTTGAGATAACTTAGAGAAGAGTAACCCGTCCCGAAGTCATCGAGACACACCTGAATTTTCTTTTCTCTAAGTTGATTCAAAATCTCGAGCACGCAAGAGGACTCTTCAATCAGTACGGTCTCGGTAATTTCCAGCCTTAAATATTGTCCCTCCAAGCCTGTTTCAGTAAGAATTTGGTCAATTTTTTCCATTAAATTCGACTGAAAAAACTGCTTGACAGAAAGGTTAACGTTTATGCTTAAGCGATCGAAAGCAGGAAACCAATTTCGCCAGGAACAAAGTTGGCGACAAGCATTTTTCAGCACCCACTGGTCGAGCTCGACGATCTTTCCCGTTTCTTCGGCTATGGGGATGAAATCTTTTGGAGAAACTAAACCCAGGGAAGGATGTTGCCAGCGGAGTAAAGCTTCCATACCCTGAAGACGATTGTTTTCTAAGGAGAAGATAGGTTGGTAATGGATGACGAGTTCTTGACGTTCGATCGCTCGTTGCAAATCGCTTTCTAACTGCAACTGCTTCACAGCCCGATCGTACATAGATATCTCAAAAACTGCATGACAAGACTTGCCACTAGTTTTAGCTTTATACATAGCCGTGTCCGCATCCCGCAATAGCTCTGCGGGATCGTTGTATTGATGAGAAGAACTGAAAGTAATGCCAATACTAGCAGAAACAAATAGTTCTCGATCTTTGAGAAGGAAAGGTTTTTTTAATGCTTCGTGGATGCGTTCGGCTACTTTAATGCCTTCATCTTGGCTTTTAAGCTCTTCTAAGAGGATGACGAATTCATCTCCTCCCAGACGCGCTAAAGTATCGCTAGCCCGCGTACATTTTGCTAAGCGACTTCCCAAGGCAATTAAAAGTTGGTCTCCAGTCAAGTGACCGAGGCTGTCGTTAATTATCTTAAAGCGATCTAGATCTAGGAAAAGTACGCCAAAAAGCCAATCTGGATGTCGTTGCTGTCGAAGCAGAACGTGCTTGAGACGATCCATAAATAAAGCTCGGTTAGGCAACCCAGTGAGAGAATCGTGAAAAGCGTCGTGTTTTAATTTTGCTTCAGCTCGTTCGCGCTCGGTAATATCGGAGGAAATACAAAGTAAATATTCGGGTTGCTGATGTTCGTCGTAGAGAGGAACTTTGATGGTGTGAAGAATCCTGCGTCCTTTGTTATAGCTATCAATTGGTTCGGAGGGAATATGTTGGGGAACTCCGGTAGCAAAAGCTGCTCGGTCTTTTTGAGCGTAAAAATCTGCCTGGTCTTGAGGAAACATATCCCCAGCAGTTTTACCAATGAGTTGAGAAGCTTTTAATCCGAAAAGTTCTTCGCAAGCTGAATTCATTAGCAAAAATTGACCGAATTTTTCTTCTTTAGCGTCTTTAACAAACAAGGCTACTGGCAAGTAATTAATCAGAGTCTTTAAGAAGTTTTTGCTTCGCTCCCTTTCTGCTTCTGCTTGCTTGCGATCGCTAATGTCAGTTATCGTTCCTACGTAGCTGGTTATGTTGCCAAAGTTATCTTTTTCGGGAATTGCTTGACCTAGTACCCAAGTTATTAAACCGTCGGGACGCTGAAATCGATACTCGGCTCTAAAAGGCAGGTTTTCTTGCCCCGCTCGGTTCCATTCAGAGAAAACGCGCTGCCGATCTTCAGGATGAATAGCAACAGACCAACCCTGACCCAAAGCATCTCCGAGAGGAATTCCGGCAATTTCACGCCATCGATCGTTAACATAGACGCAATTCCCTGCGGCATCAGTTTGGAATATACCCACAGGAGATATTTTAGTTAGGCTAAAATAGCGACGTTCGCTTTCCTGGAGTGCTTTTTCTGTCTGCTGGCGCTGCAAAGCATTGGTCACAATTTCCGCAAACATTCTGAGAAGGTGAATGTTGCTTTCTATCAAAACTTTTTTTTCACTAAATGATGCCAAACCAACCCAACCTAAAACAACTCCCTGGGAAATCAGTGGGGTGTCAATTGCCCAGGGAAAATTTGCACGGGTACTAGTAAGGTTCTGAGCTTTTTCTTTTTGGCTTTCTTGCCCTGGTGCCACCCACTCGTATAGCATGGTAGAGTCTTTTTTCTCATCGTCCCACCGAAAAATATAGCTGGTATCGACCTTAGTAAATTCTCCTATTTCCTGCAACGCGCGATCGATACCTGCTGGAATGTCTGCCAATTTCAAATTGATGAAACGGGTTGAGATGCTAGTAATTAGTGTCTCAAATTCGAGTTGATACTTGAGGTTTGCTTCTGCTGATGCACGTTCGTGAATTTGTTCTACTAGCTGTTGGTTGATTTCCTTTAGAGTATTGGGGCTAGGCAGGGATAGGGCTTGAGGTATTATCGGCACTAGTTCGATCGCCGTGTAGCAAGAAATTAATGCCGTAATAGCTTTGATGAATCCAGAGACCCAATATGCTGGATGCCAAAGCGTCCACACAGCCATTAAGTGGGTGGTTCCACAACTGATGATGAACGCGCTGAATAAAACAAATATCCCCTTAAACGGAATATCTTCCCGCTTGCGAATAAAGTAAAGCAGAAGTATTGGAATTGAGTAGTAAGCAAGGGCAATTAATGAGTCTGAGAGTAAGTGCAACCACACTAGGGAAGATTGCCAAAGATAACAATGTCCGTGAGGGATATAATGTTTCGAGAATAATAGGCTGCTTACAATGTCAAGCATATAACTTTTTGGCGTTCAGAGTTTCAGAAACATTTGTAGAGTAAAAAGTTTTCTCTTAATTTATATTTTTTAATATATTGTTATAAAAGTAACTTTAAATTAGCTCTGAATCTCTTAAAATCCTAAACTTAACTAGAATAAAGATACAACTAAAAGTTGAAAAAGTCAAATAATTTGTATTTTTTTAAAGATATATTGACGAATATATCTTAGTTGTTGCAACTTGAAAAAATTTATTAGAGAAGCGATCGCCCATCTTCTATTTCAACCTTAAAATAACTCCAGATAGCAGCTTCAAATTATGAATATTAATCGCCGTCATTTTTTGATGGGACTTGCAGCTTTGGGTGGGTTAGGTGGAATTTTCACCCATCAATATTTAGCCCAAAGTAGCTCCCTAAAAACTCCTATTGAAGAGAAAAAATCTACTTCTTCCCAAAAAGTTGTAACTGACAATTCCGTTTCCGAAACTAGTCAAATTCCACCCAATGTCAGAATAGTATTAATAAGCGATCTCAACAGTCAATATGGCTCCACATCCTACGAGCCAGAAGTCCATCAAGCGATCGCTTTAATTCCCGAATTGAAACCAGATTTAATTCTTTGTGCAGGGGATTCGATCGCCGGACAAAAACTCAGTCTCACTAACTCTCAAATTAAGGCGATGTGGGCTGCTTTCGATCGAGACATAGGTGAAAAAATACGAGATTTAGGGATTCCCTATGGATTTACGATCGGCAATCACGATGGTTCTGGGGGAATAGTGAAAGGAAATTTAGTCTTTAAAAGAGAGAGAAAATTAGCTAGTGAATATTGGAACGACCCCCAACACACTCCTAAATTAAACTTTATCGATCGCGCACAATTTCCTTTTTATTACAGCTTTAAAGAAAAAGATATTTTCTTTTTAGTTTGGGATGCTTCCACTAACTTAATTTCACAGCAACAGTTAACTTGGGCAGAAAAAAGTTTAGCTAGTGATGCTGCACAAAAAGCAAAAATGCGCGTCGTCCTCGGTCATTTGCCTCTTTATGCCGTAGCTGTGGGTAGAAATAAACCAGGAGCATATTTACACAATGCAACTTCATTGCAAATGTTGCTCGAACGCTATGGAGTTCATACCTATATTAGCGGACATCACCACGCCTATTATCCAGGGAAAAAAGGTCAATTACAATTGCTTCACGCCGGTGCATTAGGAGGAGGACCGAGAAAATTACTAAATAGCAATTTGCCACCTCGTAAAACTTTGACACTATTAGACATAGACCTTTCTTCGACAACAACAGTTTATACTACCTATAATATGAAGACAAAAGAAGTCATTAGCGATCGCTCTTTACCCCAAGTAATTGTTTCTCCCAACGGCAAAATATATCGTCGCGATCTAACCTAAAATATAGTTAAAAACTGACAATTTAAATATGGAAAAAGCTACTTTTGCTGCAGGTTGTTTTTGGAAAGTAGAAGCAGAATTTCGTAAAGTAAAAGGCGTAGGCGCGACTTCGGTGGGATATATGGGAGGACATTTTCCCAACCCATCCTATCTTGATGTTTTATCGAGAATCACGGGTCATGCTGAGGTGGCGCAAGTAGAATACGACCCAGAAAAAGTAAGTTACAAACAATTATTAGAAATATTTTGGAAGATTCACGATCCAACTAGTTTAAATAGACAAGGCGCCGATCGAGGAGAACAGTATCGATCGGCGATCTTTTTTCACAGCCCAGAACAAGAAAAAATAGCGAGAAAATCGAAACATCAACTTCAAATATCTGACAAATACGATCGAGATATTGTCACAGAAATTAAACCAGCTTCGGAATATTATTTAGCTGATGAATATCATCAACAATATTTAGAAAAGAAAAAACGAGGTCAATCTGTTTGAACGAGGAAGAGTGCAAAAGCCCTTCACAAACGAACAAAAATAAAGATTGCGCTCGTAATTCTTATGGTAAGATATTAGAGCATTTTAATTTTTAATAAAAGCCGCAACTCGCCTAATATGGAGCGATCGCTGAAGAGAAAAGAGATGATCTGTTGTCTCAACCCAGACTGCGACCACCCTTTAAACCCCGAAAACAATAAGTATTGCCAGCATTGTGGCACGCCCTTAAAATCGAGGCTGAGAAATCGTTATAAGATAACTCAACCAATAGGGCGAGGTGGCTTTGGAAAAACTTACCTAGCACAAGACACTGATAAGCTAAACGAACTATGCGTGGTAAAGCAATTAGCCTTTACCAACAATAGAACTCATATAGTTGAGAAAGCAAAACAGTTATTCAAGCGAGAAGCCGAACAACTGCAACACCTAGGAAGTCATCCTCAGATACCTTCCTTGCTAGCTTATTTTGAAGAGGATAACTACCTTTACTTAGTACAAGAGTTTGTCAAAGGGCAAAATCTGCTGCAAAAATTAGACGAACAAGGAGAATTTACTGAAGCTCAGATAATAGAACTTCTGAAAGATTTATTGCCAATTCTAGAGTTCATCCACTCTAATAATGTAATCCATCGCGACATCAAACCAGGAAACATCATGTGGCGATCGGACGATGGTAAATACGTGCTAATTGATTTTGGCGTGTCTAAGGTACTAAATCCCTCCTCGATCGCTCATACAGGAACTACTTTGGGTTCTCAAGGTTATGCACCCCCAGAACAAATAATACAAGGAAAGGCAACTCCTGCTAGCGACCTGTATAGCTTGGGAGGTAGTTGTTTTCATTTGCTAACTGGAATTAATCCAGTGAGTTTATTGCTAGAGGGAGGCTCTACTTGGGTAGAAAAGTGGCAAAACCACGTTAAAACTCCCCTAAATCCCAAACTGGTTTCTATTTTAAACAAGCTATTAAAAAACGACATTAAGAAACGCTATCAAAAAGCCCCCGAAGTATTAAAAGACATACGGAACCTCGAAGAGTCTTCAGACATATCAGGTTGGTCTACCATATCTAATTGGTCTACTATAGCCGTAACTAACAAGTGGAATTTTAATCCAAAATCTTTGTTAGCTGGCAATCTACGCTTAATTTATGTAGGCTTTGCTTTAGCGATCGGGTTAGGTGTTGGTATCTACGCCACATATAAAATATCTACCCAAATACCGCCAGAATCGGAGGTTCCCAGATCCCAACCTCCTGATAATGAAAATAAACAACCGCAGCCACCAAAAATATCAAATGTAAACCTCGAAACAACGATCTCGTCTAACCAAGGGAAACGTTTAGGTGAAGTGTGGTCCCTAGCAATTTCCCCAGATGGAAAAATTCTAGCAAGTGGAAACGATCGAAATACATTTAGCATATACAATCTAAAAAGTCAAGAGTTGCTGAAAACTTTAAACGGACATAAAAATGTGATTCGTTCCCTAGTTTTTAGTCCCGACGGTAAGACCTTGGTTAGCGGTGATGGCGATGGCAAGATCGAGATTTGGGATTGGCAAACAGAAACAACTAAAGCGGAGATTGCAGGTCATTCTGGCAGTATTTGGTCTTTAGCAATTAGTCCTGATGGCAAAACTTTGGTTAGTAGCAGCGAAGACAGACTAGTCAAATTTTGGAACTTAGAGACCGGACAACTAATTCGCACTTTACCCAAATTTTCCGCACCAATTTTCTCCGTTGTTTTTACTCCAAACGGAGAAAAATTAGCTATTGGTAGTAGGGAGGAAATTAAGATTTGGGATATACAAATTGAAGCATTCGTGCGAAGCATCGAAAAACACCAGGAAGCAGTTAGAGCGCTCGCTATCAGTCCTGACGGCAAATATCTCGTTAGTGGGAGTTGGGATACAACAGTTAAAGTTTGGGAGCTAAAAACTGGAAAGTTAATTCATACTCTACAAGGGCATGAAAATCGAGTAGTAGCTGTTGGCATCACCCGCGACAGTCAGAAAATAGTTAGTGGTAGCGTAGATAACACGATCGAGGTGTGGAATATTGACGATGGCAGTTTAATTACTTCTCTTGAGGCTCATTCTAACTGGGTTTTAGCATTAGCTCCCAGTCTCGCCGAAGACCTTTTCGTCAGTGGCAGTAAGGATGAAAAGATAAAGATTTGGAGATACTCACAAGAAACTGATAACTGATAGCTGTTTTAACCTGAAGAACGAGGTTTTTTCTAATCTCGATCGCTCCAAACTCTAGCCTTGTCGTCTCCAGCAGCACTCCCGCTAACTATAGTTCTCGGATCCGCAAAGGCCACAGAATTAACACCTGCTAAACTGCCATCTAGGGTGCGGATCCGCTTCCCATCGGCTACATTCCACAAGGCGATCGTTTTGTCTTCAGCCGCACTGACTAGAGTTTTGCCATTAGCACTAAAAGCAACAGAATTAATATACTTTGAATGTCCTGACAAAGTGTTAATTAGTTCGTAGGTTTTTGTATTCCAAAGTTTAATAGTCTTATCTACACTACCCGTTGCTAGGATGGTGTTATCTGGACTAAAGGCAACAGTTCTGACATTATCAGTATGTCCTTCGATCGTCTTAATTAACTCTCCAGTTTCTAAATTCCAAATCTTGATAGTTTTATCTTGACTGACACTAGCGATCGTCTGTGAGTCAGGACTAACAGCCACAGCAAAAACACCTTTAGTATGTCCTGTTAGAGTATGAATTAACTCGCCAGTTTTGGCATTCCAAATTTTAATAGTGTTATCCCAACTGCTATTAACTATTTTCATGCCGTCAGGACTGTATACAACCGATCGAACTGCTTTAGAATTTTCAGGATTAGCATCAACAGTGCGGATAAGTGTTTGTGTTTGCACGTTCCAAACTTTAATGATTCCATCCTTACTGCTGCTAGCAAGCTGTTTTCCATCAGGACTAAAGCTAACAGACAATACAGCTCGATCGTGTCCTTTGAGAGTATTAATCAGTTCCCCTGTTTCTAGATTCCACAGTTTAATAGTTTTATCTTCGCTAGCAGTAGCAAATAGGTTTTGCTCCCGATTTATCGCGACTGACCAAATACCTTCTGCGTGACCTGATAGAGGTTTAATTTCAACGTGTTCCCAAGTCGGGTCTGCTACTAGTTGAGGAGTTTTGATAGATTCCTCTATTGCCTGCGGTTCGCTTATCTTCTGTTCGGCACAACCGTAAATACCTCCACTGAGAGTAACTAAAGTAGTAAAAGAAGCACTTATGAAAACTCGTTTATTACTTTTTTTTCTAATATAAGGAATTTGTTGTTGCTCTATATTCGAGCTATTTTTGTCCCAGATTGCCATCGCTTAAAAAGCTATTTCCATTTGGTAATATATTTTTTTATTATAGGTATTACAATAGCATTGAAAAAAAGATATTTTAACTTTCTGTAAGAACTTCCTCAAAACGAAAATCGGGAGCAGCGAGAACAAAAAGGGTAGTAGGAAGATTAGCAGCTCGTTTTTGCAGTTTTTCGTAGTATTCGGCGAAGTTTTCTTGCGGTCTCGCCATACCCAGAAAAACCAAATCCGCGTCTACAGATGAAGTGTGCAGAATTTCATCAAACGATCGATCTCGTGCTACCAATACTTTTGGTATAGCCTTAATACGCAATCTTTCTACTATATCTCTAACATTGGTTCTAGCTGCGGTTGCAGCAGTTTCGTCAGGAACCACTAGCTTGAGAAACAATTGAGCATTGCGCCACTCTATATCTTTACGCACCAGATAAGCCAGAAGCAACATTAAACTACCATTAGCTTGCATCCCACCCCACCAAACATCAATTTGTCGGCGACGACCAAAACCGCGTTGGTGATTTTCTCTGAAAATGACTACATTGCGATTAGCGTAATGGAAGTGGGCGATCGTATCGCAATAGCGTTCGCGCTTAGAAGAATTTTCACTATCGCCGAGCAATATAGTATTGGGAACGACAGAACCCAATCCATAGGTTTCTACCAGTCTAGTTGCTCCTTCAAATGGTTCGGGTGCTGTTATCAAGCGTACCAGTGCTTGCACTCCTCGCCGTTCGAGATAATTGCGAATTCTTTTTTCTAAAGTAAGTTTGCGAGCCAGATCGCAGGAACCGCTTGGTAGAACGCTGGAAACGGTAATCAAACCCCGCTTGTGGGTGAGAGCATCTGCCAATCTAATCAAAGACCAGCGCCTGCTAGGAGCGCCAGATAACACCAAAATAGAAGGCCGCCAGTTTTTAGTATCTTGGGTGTGGTCGGTTTGTAAGATGGCTTCTCGCAATAGTGCCATCCAAATTCCTCGCCTGACATCGCCCCAAGTGGTTGTCAATTCTCGCGAAGAGAGCCAAAAATAAATCAGCAAGACGATCGCGGCAGCAACTACTGTAGCTACGGGATCGATTAAGAACATGACTGCCAGACAACCTGCTGCTCCTAAGAAAGAGAAAATCCAGTTAATCTTAAAGGTGGGACGAAAAGAAGGACTTTGCAAAAAAGATTCAACACCTGCCGATATATTTAACACCAGATAGGTGGTGAGAAAGAACATCGTCAGCACTGGAGCAATTAGGTTTAAGTCTCCAATACAAACTACCGCAACTGCCACAACTAGAGTAACCGCAGTACCTACCCTCGGTTCGTCATTAGGCCCCGAACCGTTACCTAAAAAGCGCATCCAGTCTGGAAGTACTCCATCTCTGGCTAATGCCTGTAATATTCTAGGCGCGCCTAAAATACTGCCGATCGCGCTAGATAAAGTTGCTCCCCAAACTCCCAATAAGATTGCTGGCCCCCAAAATGATATTTGCTGCATAATTAGGGGTTCTGCTATTAAATCCTCAAAGGGAACTCGCATTGCCAATACGATCGGCAAAATCATATATATGATGTATCCCGTCCCTACTGCTGCTAGAGTTCCTATAGGAATAGATTTGGTGGGATCCCGCAAATCCCCAGACATATTCACTCCAGCCATAATTCCCGTTACTGCTGGGAAGAAAACCGCAAATACCTTCCAGAAATCCTCGGAACCCTGAGCTGGTGAAGCAAACATATTGATATTGCTATCGGGGACGGGACTGCCAAACAGCAAAGATACCAGAGACAGGACGATCGCCGCCATGATCAAGTACTGTGCTTTTATGGCGAGGCTTGCCGAGGTTAGAGCTAGAACTGCTACCGCAATAGTTATGGCCAGGGTGATATATAGCTGATACGGTTTTAAAAAACTAAAGCTTTCTGTTACACTTTCTGCAAAACCAATGGTATATAGGGCTACCGAGAGGGCTTGAGCAAAATAGAGAGGAATTCCTACTGCTCCCCCTGTTTCTATTCCCAGGGATCTGCTGATTACGTGATATGCTCCACCTACTCTTATTACTCTATCTGTGGCGATCGCGCACACGGACAAGGAAGTTAAAAAAGTAATTAAAGTAGATAGGGTCACTATTGCCAGGGTTCCGAACAACCCTACATTTCCTACTACCCATCCAAAACGCAGATACATGATCACGCCTAGGATCGTTAAAATTGAAGGCGTGTAAACGCCCCCAAACGTTCCTAAACCCGACTCAGTGGTTTTGGATACATTATTTTCTGACTTTTTAGGGCTGCTACCGAAAAATAATTTCACGGGCTTTGCATCTGTAGTTATATTAAGTAGCTTATTCAGTTTTAGCCTAAAAAGTCACTGTTTTGAGTGCTAAGCATTCGAGCAAAAACACAGCTAGTAGAACTTGCACCGGTTCTCAAGTCCCGAAGTACAACGCACAAAACAGTTTTTTAAAGGTCATACCGACTCTTTACCAACCTAGGTTTTCCCATCCAGTAGAAAAAAGTAACCTTTTTCCTTACCGCTTAGCTCTGATTATGTCCTGCTTAGATGTGTTAACTTGGGTCAATGAAGTCGCGATTGTTAGATCTAAAATTGGCTGTTTTGTCAAGCAGTACCAATGGCACTTATAAAGATCTGGTTGTTGAACTCCGATACTTGCAAGGGCTGGTGCTGCTGGAAATGGCCAGAGGCGATCGAAGATAATTTCTCCTGCTCTCCAACTAAACTGAACTAGATATACTGATGGTAATGCCTCTATAGATTCGAGTAGGTTGTATGCCAATTTGTATAGGTATTGACGCTGTTTGTCTGGTAAATCTACAGGTTGCTGATAGGAATTAGGAATTTCTCCTTCGCCAATTACTTCTCCATATAGGGACCCTTTTTCAGTAACCACTACTGGCAACCACAGATCTCCTAACTGGCGATCGCTAGTGCATACCTTATATCCTAAATTTTTCTCTACCCAGCGCCGCCTGCCTTTGATATCTTGACAGGCTTTGTAAATATTTCGAGCAGGAAAATCAAACCTATCTGGTAACTGAATGGTCAAAGGACAGTAAATCGAGGTATTATTGCCTTTTGGTTTTTCTTGTTCTGACCAAAGGGTTCCTGCAGAAATTACCTCAATTTTTACTGGTTTGGGTACCTTAACAGCTAGCGGTTCTCCAGATATATTCGAGATTTTATGGCGCAATACCTCTTGATTGACCGCTTCACAAATGGCACTTACCATTTTCTCTGTTACTGGTGAAGCTGAGATTATCTTCCCTGCATCTTTGACTTTAGCGTTGACAATAATCAGAACTTTATGCATTTACGTTTCCTGGGAGTTTTTATCCTACAAAAAATCTCACAGTTGATACTCGGGTCGCTCAAGGTGTCTACTTGAAAAAGATACTAGAATCAGTATTTCTATCGATAGATGGATAGATAGTCTTCAAGTATAGCACTTTTGCTTCCGTTTGCACTAGAGAATGAACGAACGCGGTAGGTGTAATTCCCTCCTAATGAGCGTTTAAGTTACCAGCCTACAATAATAGCATAATATATTTTATAATGATATGGAATTCACCGCTCCCTCTAGCTAGTTCCGAATAATAAAATTGTGACTCAAACAAATCGCTCTCAATGGGATATTGGCAGATTATTCCAAACTTTAACCTACTTTGAGGTTATTCCTTTCATCAGTTGCCTGCAAAGATTGTTTACAGGTCGTGATGAGAAGCAACAATCGAGCCAAAAAAAAGAAACTATTATGGGAACAATATTAGTAGCTGGAGCTACTGGCGGCGTTGGTAAGCGAGTTGTCAGTCGTCTTAGAGAAAATAATTACCCAGTACGCGCTTTAGTAAGAGACGCTACTAGGGCTAAAAAAATACTTGGTGAAAACGTAGAATTATTTGAAGCAGACATCATTATAAAAGAAACATTAACCCCCCAACTAATGGAGGGAGTTTCTGCGATCGTCTGTTGCACTGGAACTAGAGTACAACCGGTAGAAGGGGATACTCCAACCCGTGAAAAATACTATCAAGGTATCAAATTCTATATGCCAGAAGTAGTAGACACGCCAGAATTGGTGGAATATCAGGGAATTAAAAACTTAGTGCAACTCGCTGCTAAGCATCTCACTCCACCAGGAGAACAAATAATATTTGATTTCACTAACCCCTCAGCGGACTTAAAAGAAATTTGGGGTGCTGTTGATGATGTAGTTATGGGTGGGGTGAGTGAAAGCAGCATCCGACTAGCAGAAAATAAAGCGATATTCTCTGGGAATGTCTCTACTGAGAATAATGGCGGTTTTGCTTCTGTACGGACTCGAAATTTTAATCCGCCAATAGATTTATCTAATTATGAAGGAATTGAATTGCGAGTTCGAGGAGATGGTAAGCGATATAAATTTATTGCACGTTGTGAGGATAGATGGGACGGAATAGGATATTGTTTCTCCTTCGATACTGCAGACAATGAGTGGAGTAACATTCGCATTCCTTTTAGCTCTTTAATTCCCGTATTTCGAGCTAAAACTGTATCCGATGCTAGTAAGTTTGATGCTAGCAAAGTTTATGCCGTGCAACTCATGCACAGTAAATTTGAATACGACAAGCAATTAAATCCCAAGTTTGAACCAGGATTTTTTAACTTAGAAGTAGTTTATATCAAAGCCTATGGGGGTAAACCAACACCTCAATTTTTAATGGTGAGTTCAGCAGGTGTAACTCGTCCAGGTCGTCCAGGAATTAATTTAGAAGAAGAACCCCCAGCAGTAAGAATGAACGACCAGTTAGGAGGTATCCTTACCTGGAAATTAAAAGGAGAAGATACGGTGCGCGAAAGCGGACTGACACACACTATCGTCAGACCCTGTGCTTTAACTGAAAAACCAGGAGATAAAGTTTTATCTTTTGACCAGGGAGATAATATAAAAGGTCAAGTGAGTAGAGACGCGATCGCCTCTCTGTGCGTGGAAGCACTCAAACTACCCTCGGCTTGCAATAAAACTTTTGAAGTCAGAGAAGAAGAACAAATTGCTTCTTCAACTAACTGGGACAATCTTTTTGCTAACCTGCAAACCGATCGGTAATTGGCTGTTGGCTGTTAGCTGTTAGCTGTTTGCTGTTTGCATATAATTTTCTCCCCCATCTCCCACTCCCCCACTCCCCCACTCCACCCGAACCAGATCGATTAGGGTAAGACTGTCAAACCTCCGCAGCAACTTAACTCACCAGGTAGTAAGCTTAAATTTTCCAGTTCTACTTCCGATCCTAAATCCACTTGAAATTCATTAAAATTAATATCTACCAAATCCGATCGAGTTTCAATTTCCAAAGGATGAAGCCATAAAGTGTGAGGATTTGCTAGTTTTAAACCACTGCAAATAGTTAAAGGAATTGTCTTCGTGTTTTCGTCAATAAGAGTACCTTTGAGGATTAATTTATCGAAATTAATTTTTATTTCTTGCCAACTTACTCGATAATTATTTAATATTTTAGCGCAATCGCTTCTGGCTTCACTTTTTAACAAATTAAAGAAAAAATCAGTCAAAGCAGTAGAAAATAAAGGTGAGGTAAGAGATTTATTTAAGTCAGCTTCTTTTAGCAACATCTTACCCTTGACTGGGATCGGTTCTAAAAGGCGCAAAGGTTTGCCTTTAATAACTTGACCCAGATTAATACGAATATTTTCTCCTTGTACCTGGATTTGACCTAGATGAAGTCCTTGATAAACAGCGCGACTACTGCTGAGAAAAACATCTGGAATATAGCCCCCAAGAATTTGGCGATCGCCCCCATTAATATTAATTTCGAGTTCTTCGGCACTTTCAACTTGCGATCGCAACCAAAATTGTAAAGCAGGAGAAAGTATTTTACTAACTATTTTGCTGCGATTTTTTGTAGTCATCATTAACAAGAAAATGGAACAAAGGGTTCAAAAAATTTTATCTCAATGGGGTATTGCTTCGCGGCGAAAAGCTGAAGAAATGATTTTAGAAGGTCGAGTGCGACTAAATGGTAGTATTGTCGAGCTAGGACAAAAAGCCGATCCCGATCGAGATTTACTTGTAGTTGACGGCAACCCGATCGAAAGTAGCGATCGTCCTCAATCTATTTATCTATTACTCAATAAACCTGAAGGAGTAGTTTCTACCTGTTTTGACCCTCAAAATCGTCCTACTGTTCTCGATCTACTACCCCCCGAATTTAGAGAAGGACAGGGAATTCATCCCGTGGGAAGACTAGATGCAGACTCTACAGGTGCATTATTACTTACTAATGATGGCGAACTGACAGTTAACCTGACTCACCCTCGCTATCACCTCTCTAAAATTTATCAAGTTTGGATTAAAGGTATTCCCTCCCAACAAGTTCTACAAATGTGGCGCAGTGGCGTGATTATTTTAGACAAAAAAACATTACCAGCTCAAGTGAAAATTGTCAAGAAAAAAAAGTATCGAACTTTGTTAGAAATCGTGATGACAGAGGGTAAAAACCGTCAGATACGCCGCATCGCCAAACATTTTGGTTTTGAAGTTCTCAAACTACATCGCACTGCCATTGGCAAAATTAAACTACAACCCTTTAATCACGGTCCAAATTTGCCTAGCGGTCAGTATCGTTTTTTAAATGATTCTGAGATTGCTTATTTGAAAAATCGAGTCAGTAAAAAATAGTATTTATTCAAAAGAGAAATAGCCTTTTTTCTGCAGATTCAGAGCAAAAACAGAATACTTAGATAGGCATAACTCAAGTAGGCATAATTCAGGTCAGCACCACTCAAGTTAGTATTTTTCAGATCTGCAAGAATTAGGTTCGCATAACTAAGCTCGGCACTTTTGAGGTCGATATTTTTCAAGTCGGTATTTCTTAGATCGGCATAACTCGGGTTAGGCTTAATATCAGAATGAAGAGAGCGCCATCGATTCCAAGTCTCTACACCTTGCTTTAGAATTTCCAAATGCTCGGGGTTAGCCATATATAATGCTTTCAGAGCTTTTATTAATAAATAAATCAATGTTAACGATCGCTTCTCTCCTTAATCCTCAAAATTAGAGACCGAGAAACCTAGTATTTTATTCTACTCTTTAGAGGAATTAATCGACTAATTCTGGCAATAAATCGGTTATTTATTCTTGATATTGATTGCGACGTCAAGTAGAAATAAATCTATTCTTCTGGTTCAAAGTCAGACTTTGATGCACCGCAAACAGGACAAATCCAGTCTTCTGGTAAATCCTCAAAGGAAGTTCCAGGGGGAATTTCGCTATCTGGATCTCCTTCGGCTGGGTCGTAGACGTAATTACATACCGAACAGATATATTTTTTCATGGTTGCTCTCCTAAAATACTTGTTTGAAACTGAAGAAAGTTATAGTTCTCTTGCTTCAAGTTTAGTTGCTAAAATTTCAAGATCATATGATGCCCCGCAACAAATTTTCCCATATAATATATGCCATTGGGTTCAACGCCCCAAGTCTGAAATCCCAACTTTTCATAGAGATGTAACGCTGCAGCGGCAGATTCACTCGCAGTTAAGTTAATCTGCTGTACTCCATCAAAATTACGAGTGTAGTTAATAGCCGAAGATAATAACTTTGTCCCAACTCCTGCACCTCGATAAGCAGGACAGACATAGAATTCTCCTAATCGCACTTTATGTAACATTTTCAAACTATTTTCACCATAAATACCAACAATCCCAATTAATTCAGTTAGAAATGCGCCAAAAATTATAGATTTAAAGGTTTTGCCATTTAATTAAATAAGAAAATGTGTAAGTCCCGTTAAGATATGTGACTAGATTAATAACCTCACTTTTCACCGCATCTTTTTCGCCATCGAGAGGAGTGTGGGGAGTACGATCGGATAAAGAAAGGAGAGTATGGAATAAATTTAAATGAAATGGTCGAAAAGCGAAGCTAAGGCTCGGAGAGAACCTCTTTGTTGCGGCGCACCATCTTAAAATTGCAGCCAATCTTAGCCATTTATAGTTTAACCTTACCCGCAGGTAAGATTAAACGTTTAAAGGTTAAAGAGAGAAGCTACGCTAGGAAGTGATTTCACTACTTAGTAGAACCTTTCCTAGTTCCTCTTAAGCAGCGTTGCTAGCCCTTGTTGTAAAGCTTTGTCCGCTGCGGGGAGCGCAGATTTTCCTAAAGGTTTTCCGACAAAATCACCGACTGCTTTCTTCCCTTCAGTTTTTCCAGCACCCCTTGCCCAAGTTTCAGGAGATGTTAGATCTTGACCTTTTAGCAGCTGTCGCTTTGTCATTTCTGAAGTGTAAGAAGCAACACTTCCCAAGGAAAAGTCAGCAGTCGTCTTACCAAAATTTTTTAAGGCTTCAGCAGATACATTTTTTCCTAGTGGCCGTATGCTTACATCCAGAACTTTATCGGAGATATTTGTTATGCCTTTTGCCGTTTGCTCAGCAAATTCTCCTTTTAATTTCTGAGAGAAGGGTTCTCCAACATAAGTACTGATTCCAGCATTTGCTAGAATATTGAATGGTATTGCAAGTAATGATTCTCTTGCTATTTCTCCAGCACTGTGGTGTTTGCCATTTTCAGCATCTTGATGTAGCTGATGATTGTAGTCTCTATAATCTTCACTTGTATAAAATCCTACGTTTTCTGCAAGTTTATCTCCTACTTTCTTGGGATTTAGCTCCTGCCCTAAAAAGCTCTCGACTTTACTTGCGGGGCCTTTCAAACGAGTTGACTCTGCAGCAGAAGCTACTCTACTCAAAGCAGCAGAAACTCCTGTTCTGTTGCCTATAGACCTTGCTACTCCCCCTACAGCCCTTGCTCCTCTTCCTACGTATCTACTGGCTGCCTCAGCAACCCCGTTCTTACCGAACAAACCAAGACGCTCTGCACCAATCCCAAAACGACCAGCTATTTTACCAAGATTTGCAACCTTGAGCCAACGAGCAGCACCTACAGTAGCTGCACCTATTCCTGCTTGTTCTAAATATTCTTGTGGGGACGACATGTGACCTGAGAATGCATCGTCGATCGCTCGATCGGCAACACCATTGGCAGCACCGATAGCAAGAAGTGCAGGTATGGAAAGTTCTGGTGCAGCAATAACCGCTGCAAAAACTGCTACGTCGATCGCTGTAGTTGCGGCGAAACTGAGAAAGCTTTTCCAACCTGGCTGAACTTGAGATGCTGCCTTGGAAGCTGCGCTCTCTATCTCTGCTGGTTCTTGAGCCAAACAACTTTGCAATTTAGAATTAAGGGTATTAGTCCTGTGACTCATTACTCCTTGGAGTCTATTGAGCTTTCTTTCTATTGTGGTCGTCATACCTGATGCAGTTGTAGATAAGGCATTAGTTGCATCAGATGCGGCTTGGTTGATAGTTTGGCTGCTGGTACTTTGTAGTTGGTTAAAACTATCATCAGCAGATGCTTTTACACCATCTAGATCCCTACCCGATTGATTGACTACTTCTTGTGCGGCAGAAACAGCTTGATTAGCTACGTCATTAATAGAGTTAGCACCGTCTTGTCCGGATTTACTTACTTGGCTTACACCTTTATCTATTCCTATTTGTAGTTGAGTAACAGCTTGATTGACATTTTCCTCAAAAAGCTCTTTAACTTGTTCTACCGTCGATTCAACCACCCCTGGTGCTGGAGTTTCGTCCCCAGATGTCATCTGAGCATTTAATTGAGCTACTGCATAATTTACCCCAGCTTTAGCTGCAGTAACTTGTCGTTTGAGTTTGCTAGATTGAGTGTTGGCTTCTTTGCGTACAGCACCCAGTTGAGAAGTTGCCGCACTATCTATAACCCCAAGTTGAGCAGTTTTTACTACATCTAGATCGGTTAGATTTTGTTCGAGAGTAGAATCTACTTCGCCTAGTTGTTGGTAAAGATTGGAATTAGCGCTGTTAATGTATTGTTGTTCTAAGGTATCGATTTGTTGATTGGATTGATTGAATTGCGCTTCGAGCGATCGCTTTGCTGCATCTATTTGGTGCTGCATTTGTTGTCTGAGTCGCTCTTTCCCTTCTAGTTGCTTTTGAGCTATTTTAGACGCTGCTTTTATAGCATTATCGTGGAATTGTTGGGCGACGCTGTGGGCTGCCTCTACCTTGGCTTGTCGCCAGTTGTTTTCGTAGCTATCTCCATCAATTTTGTTTAATGTCTTAGTAACGGCGTTGGAGCCTTTTGGAGCAGATTGTTTTTGAAACTCTGTAGCCTTCTGATTGCCAATCTCAAGTGCCCTAGCAGCAGCAGTTTGACCTACTTGTAAACAGTCTTTATGAGCTTGGTTCATAGGGCCATCTATTTTGGCATCCAAGCCTGATTCAAGAGCAATCAATTGCTTTAAAGCAGTGTCATGACCAGTCTGAAGGTTTTGTCTGGCTGTGTTACTGTCATTTTGAATCGACGAGATTATATTTATATGAGACCCGATAATGTCAGTTTTTATTTGCTCCGCTTTAGCCAACATTTGAGGGCGCATTTGGTCTATCTGACTAATCAAATTAGTGCGGCTGGTTTGCTGAGCATTTTGAATCGCGGTTACAGCATCGTTTTGAGCTGAATCGATTTTAGGTTGTATGGTTGTTTCTAATTGGTCTATGGTCTGAATTTTTTCCTCTGCTATGGGAGGAAGTTTAGCTAAAGCCGAATTAGCTTCACTTTTTTGCTCGTCTCTGACATTGTCTCGATCGCTGTCAGATAATTCTTGTACTGGCGCTCCAGATTTAGCTGCTTTTTGACTAGTTTCTGGAGCGTCGGTTTCGTAAAGTACTTGACCGTCCGGCGTTGTACCTAAGATTTTGAAAGGGTCTAAATTATCGAGAGAATCCTCATCAGCGGCAAAGATTGATTTATCAGAAGTTTTATCGAATTCTGGTGCTTCAATCTGTGGCATGGGAGTAGCTTCGCTATCTTTAGCGTTGTCCGTCGGTACTTGAACTTGAGGTGTCGAACTATCCTGGCTAGCTTGGCTACTAGTACTATTCGGAGTTGATAGTTGAGTTGGTTGAGGTTGTGTTGAAGTGTTCTGACGACTAATATTCTGAGGAGCAGCAGTATTGCCTTGTGACGATGAATTATTTGATGAATGTGGGGAGTTTTGTTGTCCTCCTGCTATTCCAGATCCCCTATGGTGATGCTGTCCTTGAGATGGTGCTGGTACCTGAGATTGTGATGCTGCCGACTGTTGCTCTGAGTGTTGCCCAGCAGGGGTTTCACTAGCAGCAGCTTCACTTCCCTCCGAATTAGTCGAGCCTGAAGAGCCTGCTTGTGAGTTATTAGAGCCAGTTTGTATTCCCAAAGGAGCTTGCATGCCCGAACTAGGATACAATTCACTTGCACCTGGGGCTTGCGATCGTGCTTCTGGAGAGCTGTTTTGACTTTGTAATGGTTCCTGACTTGTTTCCAAAGACTGCTGCTGAGTCTGTTGTTGGTGTCTTCTTTCTTCTAATTCCAACGCCATGTCTGAAATTGCTCCAACAATATAATTGTTTTAATAAAACTTAATAATTTTTGATTAAACTAGATTTCACTTTTAGAAGCTTAACATAATCTTGAAATTATAGCTGAGTATAGCAATTAGGCAAGGCAAAACATTTAACTTTCAATAATCTCCTGAGTCGAGGGAAAAGTTTTTTCCAGAAAGGCGAGATTAATATTTTGTATTCTGTTTTACCTTTTTGGGTTGAAAGTTAACCCATTTATTGTAATTATCTATATTTTGCTGTTATGTGAGTTGTCAAAAATATACTTACGATCGAGATGTTTTTATGATAGAATAAAAGCTTAATTTACATTGTTCCTAATCTCTAGATCATTTGCTAAATAATACTTCACCATCGACGTAGTCTTAGTGTAATTTATTAATTTATTCTTGTAGGGTTAAATATCTTTTTTAATAGATATAAGGAAACTTTTACCTTGAGAACTTGCTTATGAATAATAAGACAAAAAATTCAACTTCTAAAAAACGACTTTTACTTAACTTTTTATCCGATAGTGGAATTTATTCCAACTCATTACGTTCTTTTCTCAAGCATTTTCAATCGAGCGATATTCCCTTTCAACTATTAGAGTTTCCTGACAATCTCTACACTATTTCCGAGAGATTAGCAGAAGATTGTCAGCGTCATATTGCTCAATGGCAGCTACCAGATAATAGCATTCATCCTATTACGATCGCTTTTTATATCCAAGAAGACGAATCAAATATATTTACTATAGACTTCGGAGATGCAACAGTTGCAGAATATCTAGTTGGGAAAAATGCCACTGATGAAGCGATTGCGTGGTTGAGAGATTTATTGGCTACAGGAGGGCGAATGATGAGTCCAGACTGTGCTTTTTTATCTTGGGAAGAAAATCCAAATAAAACAACTGTAGCAAGACTAGAGACAGGTATATTGTCATTAGATAGCTTGCCATTGATGTTGTGGAGTAATGCGATTTTACCCCTAGAACTATCTAGCAAACTCCCTACTTGTTGGCAAGCAGAGCGTCAATGGGATGGAGCCTGGTTAATTATCCAAGATTTTCTTCCCAATCCTAATTTTCAAGAAATATTATTTTCTCTTTGGACTAGTGAGAAAAACGAAAATGAAACTGAATATTTTCTCATTCCCGATAATAAAGTAATTCCTAGTGGTGACTTCGTTATTTCTAATTTAAATGATTTCTCGAAAAGTGTCGATCCTGCTGCTATAATTCCTTTTGCGATCGCATTTGAAGAAGCCCAAGTTTATCTAGCAGAACAAATTGAAGGATCGATCTTCCAAGCTCAAGCTGTTCTTTCAGATTGGATTAAATCTGTTGTTGACTCTCAAACTTCAGAGAAGCTAACAGAGGAATGTCTTTCCGAGATAATAGCAGATCTTATGGGTATTACTATCGAAGAAGCTGAAAAGAATCCCAACGCAGTTAGAGAAGGGTTACAGCGCTTATTTATTGAGATTAAAGAAGTTATAGATTGTTCTTTATCCGACGACCCCAGTAAACTTGAAATTGCTCGCTCTAGAATGAAACAAGTAGGCGCTATTTTGACTTCTCGCGGAATCGATTCAGGAGAAGTTGTCACAAAATTCCCAGATAATTTAAATCTTATCAAAGATACAGAATCTCCACAAAATCGAGAAGTTATTGCTTTTTTGCAAGAATTAAGCACTAAAATAGGTCAAAATCCTGACAATTCAAACTTGGATGTGGAAAAAATAATAAGGAGCATGACTAATAGTTATCAAGGACTAATGAAAACAGAAACGGAAGAAGAAGCTAGAGCCAAACGGGAAAAAGAATATAAAGAAAGGGTAGAACAAATCTTTGAAGAAGCATTTGAAAAATATCCAATGCCTTCTCTTGATTTCGACGACTTGTAGAGATAAAACGTTCTCTTAAATTTATAAAAATATACGAACAACTGAAGCAATAAAAATATGTTTTCATCTGACGAACGCGCTCGGATTCAGAATAGATATTATGATTTATATAATGATTTATATAAGGAAAATTCTGAGAGCATAAGTGAAACTGAAGTTGAGAGCGTAGTAGACGCTCCTGAAACCAATGCTCGTCAATTATTGAACTTAGGTATAGCTGAAATTGAACGAGAAAATTACCCAAAAGCTCTTGAATTATTTGGAGAAGCATTAGAGCTAAATGTAGAACTTATTAATTTTTCTGTTTATTGGTATAAATACGGAATAATTTTATTTAATCAGGAAAAGTATTATGAAGCGATCGAAAACTTTCAAAGAGCTTTAGAATTAAATCATCAATGGGGGGAAGATAGTTCTCCTGCAGCTTATTATAGTATCGGATTAGCTTATGAGAAATTAAACCAATTAGAATTAGCTATAAATTACTGCCAAGAAGCATCAAAATTAAACCCCGATTACAAGCAAAAATTAGAACTACTCGCAGAGAGAATAAGAAAAGATATAGAAGCTGAGGAATTAGCTCAAAAATGTAAAGAACAGCTACAAGCTAAAGAATATTCTCAAGCATACGAATCGTATCAAAAAATCTTACAATTAAATCCCCATGTTTCTTCTTATTGGTACGACTTAGGTTTAGTAGCCTATAATTTAGGCAAATACCCCCAAGTGATTGAACCTACAGAACAAGCTATAGCAATTAACGATCGCTGGGAAAATAGAAATTTAGCCGATGTTTTATATTTAAAAGCAATTTGTTATTACCAAATAGGTTTTACAACCGAAGCGATCGCCTCTATTAAAAAAGTATTAGAGGTTGATAGTAACCACAATCGTGCTTCAGAGAGTATCAGCGTACTTACATCGAGAAATAAAAACAAAAAAAGAGCTCGTGATTGGGCTCAACTTGGTTTTAAAAACATTACACTGGAGAATAATTTCGAAGTTCGTAACTGCTTTAACAATGCGGTGCAATTAGACCCATCGGTATCTTTGTATTGGTACCAACTGAGTTTAAGTTTAATCGAAGCACAGGAATATAATAAAGCATTACAAGCGATCGAAACAGCTTTATTGCTCAATAATCAGTGGCAAAATTTTGGACCAGCAGATGCTTGGTGTTACCGAGGATGGATACTGGAAAATTTAGACGACAAAAAGAAAGCACTTGCTTCTTATCAAAAAGCTATATATGTCAGTAATAATAATCATCCTCTGGCATTAGAACATTACGAAGAACTTAATCTCCAATTTCTCTCTGGCTTATTTGAAAGTAATATTATTAGCTCGTCGCCAATTAATACTAAAATCACAAACCAATTCAATAACATCCTCTTTGATACTTTAGAGGAAAGATACCGAGAAGAATGGATAAAAGATATTCAAATAACTGAAATATGGATTGATTTGCTAATTAGTATAGTTTCTTCCTTCAATGAAATCAAAAACAATCGAGATATAGCAGCTCATATTTACCACATAATATTTAAACAACACTACCCTGATGAATGGCGTTGGGTAGGATTGAGCTTGAGCTTGCTAAGTACCAGCTATTCTTTAGATAAGGTAATTAATTCTTTGGGAATAATTACTATTTTTAAAGTAACTGAAATAGGCTGTATATATCGAGTTAAAAATGATATTTATAGAGTCAATTTAGACTCCGAAACAGTCGATCGAATGAGAAAAGAAATGAGTTGTCTTTGGGATAAAGAAATTGCCAAAGTCACTAATTATTGGCAACAATTTCTTTACGAACTTATAG
>JASJDA010000002.1 GCA_030065755.1 Prochloraceae cyanobacterium
ACTTTCGGACACTCCCTGCTATTGCTTTGGGGTCCAGAAGCTCAAGGAGACTTCACCCGTTGGTGTCAAATCGGCGGTTTGTGGTCATTCACCGCCCTTCACGGTGCTTTTGCTCTCATCGGCTTCATGCTGCGCCAATTTGAAATTTCTCGTCTTGTCGGCATTCGTCCTTACAACGCTATCGCCTTCAGCGCTCCCATTGCGGTATTCGTCAGCGTCTTCCTGATGTATCCTTTGGGACAGTCGAGCTGGTTTTTTGGTCCTTCTTTTGGCGTAGCGGGAATTTTCCGTTTCATTCTCTTCTTACAAGGATTCCACAACTGGACTCTCAACCCCTTCCACATGATGGGAGTAGCAGGAGTACTAGGTGGAGCGCTGTTGTGTGCTATTCACGGAGCCACAGTAGAAAACACCCTCTTTGAAGATAGTGAAGAAGCTAACACCTTCAGAGCATTTGAACCTACTCAAGCAGAAGAAACCTACTCCATGGTGACAGCGAACCGTTTCTGGTCGCAAATCTTTGGTATTGCATTCTCCAACAAGCGTTGGTTGCACTTCTTCATGTTGTTCGTACCAGTAACAGGCTTGTGGATGAGCTCGGTAGGAATAGTAGGCTTAGCTCTAAACCTGCGAGCATATGACTTCGTGTCTCAGGAAATTCGTGCGGCTGAAGACCCCGAATTTGAAACTTTCTACACCAAAAACATTCTCTTAAACGAAGGTCTACGTGCTTGGATGGCACCTCAAGACCAACCCCACGAAAACTTTGAATTCCCTGAAGAAGTTCTACCTCGTGGTAACGCTCTATAAGATAAAAATTTAGAAAGTTGGAAAGGACGAAACCTTCGTCCTTCCGAGCGAAAAGTTGGTAGCAGCTCCTATTTTAAGGGCTGCTAATTTTTTCTTTGAAGCAAAATCCAAAACCCTCTTGACAGAACCATACAAGCTTAACTTGTTACAAATAAAGACTATCTAGTGTTGAAGAAATTGAATATAGTCAGTAAAATTTTTTACAGAATAAAATATTCACTTTTAAAAATGGCCAAACAAGTTACTATAATCGGTGCAGGCCCAGCAGGATTGCTATTAGCTCATTACCTATTAATTCGTGGCAAAGATCGATATCAAATAAATATTTACGATCGCCGTAACGATCCTAGAAAGGTAGCTTTTTCTAAACACAGAACTTATCCTATGTCTTTATTTGAAAGAGGATTAAGTGCTTTAAGAAATATACCAGGACTAGAAGAAGCAGTAAAAGCTAAAGGACTGCAAGTAATAGGTAGTTTTGTTTACCCAAAAAATGGGAAAGCAAACTTAGTGGCTAGAAATAACCCTATCACTGTTATCGATCGTACTGTTTTAACAATTGCTATTTTAGATGAATTAGAAAAGAAATACGATGAAAATAGAGTAAACATTCACTTTAATTGCAAGTGTATTGAAGTAAATTTTGCCAATAAAACAGCGATCTTAGAAAAAGAAGAACTAGAAAAAATTAAGATCGATTACGACCTTTTAATTGGTGCAGATGGAGCTAGATCGATCGTGAGAAAGCATTTTGCCAACACAGATAATTTTCAATGTGAAGAAAAATTTCTTCCAAATGAATATAAAATGCTTTTTACTCCTCGTATTAATGAAAAACTAGGTATTGAATTACAAGAAGACAGATTTCACATTCGTAGAATAAGTGATGATTTTTCAATAATGGCAGTACCTCAACCAGGTAATATGTTGAGTTGTGCTGTTGCTTTTAAAAAAGAGAATAATCCATTTGTTAATCTTTCTAGTCAAGAAAAAGTAATGGAATTATTTGAGAATCATTTTCCCGCATTAGCTAAATTCATTACCCCTGAAGCAGCAGAAGAGTTTTTCCAAAACCCAATATCTAATATTACTACAGTTAGTTGTAATAGATACCATCAAGGCGATAATGCCATAATTATTGGCGATGCTGCTCACGCTGTTTCTCCTGCTTTAGGCCAAGGTTGTAATTCTGCTTTGGAAGATGTAGTATTTCTAGATAAACTTTTAGACGAATATAAGGATGATTGGGCTAAAGTTTTACCTGAATTTACTTCTCGTCGTCTTCCCGATCTTCACGCTTTAAAAGATCTTTCCGAAAATGGTTTTCCCCAATCTAAAATACTATTTTTTGAATTTATTTTGCGACAAAGAGCAACTAAAATAATCAAAAAAATATTCCCTCAATATGAATCTAAATTTATGTTCGATACTTTAGAGACAACTATGCCTTATTCAGAAATTCTCAAATTATCCCAAAACTGGGTTAATAAAGTTAAGAAGTCCAATCAAAAACTTTTAGAAAAAAGTAAACTAGCTTTAGACAAGCAATAATAAATTATCGCGATCGTATTTGCAATAAGAGATAAAATCTAGAGCTACTTGGGGAGAACACTGTATTTTTAGTTCATCCCTGTGAGATTTCAAAATATTGCTAGCCCAGTTTGATTTTTCTTGGCTTTCGGTGAATATATTTTTTCCTTGAGCTTTTACGGATGAGATTGACCAAAAGCATAGGCTTTTGCTATCCAATTAGGATTTGGGAGGTTATCATCATCGAGAAAACCAATTAGAGAACCTCTTGATTCTTTAATAGCAAGTCTTCTGGCATAAGCTAATCCTTGTCTAGATTCAAAATAATATCTAATTGGATAAGATTCGCTCCAGTTAGATTGATATTCTTTAATAAGATTAGCAGTACTATCTTTACTATTGTTATCAACAATTGAGATATTTATAATGTAATTTTTTTATAAAGATTTGCGTTGTTTTTGTTATCTTCAATACATTCTTTTTAACTTGTTTTTTTCGTTATCAGACTAATAGTGTTCTTTAAAAGTTCCATATTGCGATTTCTGACCTTGTTATCCCTAATAGTTATAATTCCTGTTGGGTTGTGGTCTAAAGTTTATACAGGCCCTGGTGCCTGGTGGGTTAATGATTATGCTGGGGATATTTGTTACGAGATTTTCTGGTGCTTATTTATTTTCTTCTTCATACCTAAAAAGAAAGCAATAAGCTCGATTCCCTTATGGGTTTTCGGTTTTACCTGCTTGGTAGAGATTTTACAATTGTCCCAAGGAACAATTTTGCAGGAAATTAGATCTTTTACTATAGGTCGCTTAATATTAGGTACTACTTTTTCCTGGTGGGATTTTCCACATTATGCAATAGGTTCTTTAATCGGCTGGTTGTGGCTGGGTAAAATATGGCAATTTCAGCACCAGCAGAGATAAAAATGAGATTATCCCTAAGTTAGCAATGGATTTTAGAGTGCTTGCCAAGGCTGTCATTAACAAGCTATAAACGTCATAAATAGCTGTATGTTATAGGTAGAAAAAAATTAGCGCCAGGAGAATCTACCAATGAACGATTACAAAATAGCGATCGCCAGTTTTTTAACTACTTTTACTGTAGTTGGGGGAGTAATAACACCTAGACAAAAAGTATTAGCTCAAACAGCAATAGACACCTTCACCGAGCAGCAAGCAGTGGTAGAAGGATCTGCTATTTTACAAGGAATTGAAGCAAACATAGAGTCAAACTGGCAATTTGCTGAGGGAGGAGACAACTCAACAACAGAACAGAATTCTGTTAATATTTATCAACTTGAAGAAAATTCTGCTTCTGCTGTCCAAATAGGAGAAAAAAAACCAAATTGGGGTAATTTAGGAGAACCGAAACCTTCGAGCGCGAAGATCGACATATGGGGATTTTTAGAACTGTTGGAGGAGAAAAACAAATGAAAATTAAAACTCGCGCGATCTCGCTCCTAGCCAAGAGCTGTGCGATCGCAGCTTTTGTAGTGCCTTTTCTTTTCGCTACAGAAGTTAGAGCAGAAAATCCTGCTCACGTCGAACAATTACTCTCAACTGGGGAATGCTACGCTTGCGACCTCAAGGGAGCAGATCTTAGAGGAGCTCATCTAATTGGTGCAGACTTAAGAGAAGCAGATCTTAGGAATTCTAACCTAGAAGAAGCTAACCTAGAAGGAGCTGACTTGACCGGAGCTAATCTAGAAGGAGCTAATTTGACTAAAGCCTTTCTTACCAACTCTGTCATGCAAGACGCTAATCTCAATGAGAGTAATTTAAACTACGCTACAATTTACGATGCTGACGTAACTGGAGCGTCGATGGAAAGAATCGATTTAACTCACGCTCAAATCTTTAACACAGGTATAAGTGTTGGTGGAGAAGAACCATAATTTAATTAGACAATTGCTACGCAAAATTCCTAATGCTCGATTTCGCCTAAAAAACTATAGCTTTCATTGTTATCAATATCAGTAAAGATAACGAAAGCTATAGATTACTCGTAATGATTTATTTTTATCCTTCGTTTGGCGAGAGGTTTTCTTGGGGAGATTGAGGGCTCCAGGGAAAACTTCTATACTTGATATAAAAACCAATTAATATGACCGCGACAATGATAACTGCTCCTACACCTATAGGACTAGGCAACCAGAAAACGGCTTCAATGTAGTTAATTTCACCTGGTTTTAATTGCCAAACTAGCTTGTGTCCTCGATCGAGAACTTTTGGAGTTAGGACGTTTTTCCTTTTGGTACTGCGGGCTCCCCAGGGCGTATTCAAACTAAATTCTAAATCAACGAGAGACTCTGGATTGACAACTAATTTGTCTTGTTCGGAGAGAACCTTCAGAGCTCGTAAATCCACAGCTAGTCTCAAGCGATCGCGCTGTGCTAAGAGTAAATTACTTTGAAGTAAAGATATTTCAGAATATAGTTGTTCTAGCTGAGGTTTCTTAACCTTTGCCAACTCGGAAACTTTTTGTTCGTTAGGATTGAACAGATTATTAAATTTTGCAACAAAATCTTTACCGTTGGTAAAAGGAATGGTAATGATAACTTCCTTGGACGGGGTTACTTTAAGCTTGCCATTATTGTCTCGTACTCGGTTCTCAATGCTAGCTAACCATTCTTTGGCGGCAGTTGGACTGACCCGAACTAACTGTTCTCCCAAGTTAATGCGTTGGACGAATGTACCGCGATACTGACCCTCAAAATCCACTCCAATGTCATAGTTAACGCAGCCAGTCAGAAACATTAAAATTACCAATACAAAAGGAAAAAGAAAGAGGAAAGGCTGTTTGTGAGTTGTTGAGTGCTGTTGTTGTCCTTGATTCATAATTACCCCTAACTGATAACCGATCGCCAGTTTCCCACAGAGCCATCCCTCTTATCAAACCGAAAAAGAATTTTTGCTGTTTGCTGTTTGCTATTTGCTATTTGCTGTTTACCGATCGCTACTCGCTAGTCGCAATGAATATTCAAGAGCCAACAACCAACAGCGATCGGCATTCTTTTTATCATTCGTCTTCCCAGTCTTCATTGCTGGCTTCACTACCTCCGCTCACCGTAACTAGATCGATTTGTTGGCGATAGTAATCAACGCTTTTTACTTCAACTTCAACACGATCGCCCAGTCGATAGGCAATGCGGTTTTTGCGACCTACCAAACAGCTATGGCGAGAGCGATATTCGTACCAGTCATCTTTGAGGGAACTAACGTGAACTAGCCCTTCTACCAATAGATCCTCTATTTCGACAAAGAAGCCGTAGGATTGTACCCCAGTAATTAGCCCTTGGAAAACCTGTCCCGTGCGCTCTTTCATTTTTTCGGCTTTCTTTAACCCCTGTAAGTCCTGCTCGGCATCCTCTGCTAGCTTTTCTCTTTCGTTGAGGTGAGATACCACTGAATGTAACTGACGATCTAACTCAGTTTGAAGCTGGGGGGGTAAAACATTCCAGTTAATTTTCCCGTGACAACTACTGCTTGTTAGCTCGACGTTTTGTTTGGCACGGCTGTGGCGGCGATCGCGCCCTTGTTCGAAGACTGCCTTCAACACTCTCTGTATCAAAAGATCGGCATATCTTTGCCCAGGAGAGACGCAGTGAGTGTAGTCGCCCTCTTTATATGCCAAACTAAAATGAGGGCCTGAGTGAGAGCTGTATTTCATTTGTCTTAGAGTAGAGTGCAACAGATAGTTTAAAATCTTGTTAGCTCTCTCTGCTGGAGGTTTGGTAAACTCTTGGGTCAAATTTTGATAATCTTGGGGACGAATTTCTTCTTCCGATTCGAGTTCCAATTCCAGTCCCAAATTCTGACTTAATTTAAGTAAATCCTCCAACTCTTCCCAGTCTGGTTCCTGCTGAGTGCAGTATATTCCTGGCACTGCTAAAGCTGATAAATGCTCTGCTACTACTTTACCTGCCAAAATTACCAACTCAGTTAGGAGAGAGCGTACGGGTTCCCACGAAGCCACTAATATTGCTCCAGATCTGCCTTCATCTTTGTAAGGAGATGCAACCGAAGTCATAGATATTTCAAAGCCTCCTCTTTGCAAGCGCTGTGCTTTGACTAGGGGACTTATATTAAAAAATATTTCTCCCAGCATTTCTAATGCCCCTACCATTTCTGGTTCTGCTTCTTCTTGATAACCTAGTAAGGACTGTACTTGTCCGTAACTGAGCAAGTGATCCACATTAACTATACTCGGTTGGATCTCAAACTCGACCACTTCACCTTTATCGTCAATGCTAAGAAATACTGAGACGCAGAGGCGGTCTTTACCTGGCAATAAAGAGCAACAAGCAGTTATTTGTTCGGGAAATAGGGGCAGTACTTTATTGCCCAGATAAATAGCAGTGCCGCGTTTTTTAGCTTCTCTATCTAGGGGTGAGTCTGGTTCAATATAGTAGTCTACATCGGTGATGTGGATTCCTAGTTTCCACTGTTTCTTTTCAGTTTTTTCTAGGGTAAAGGCATTTTCGATAAAAGGAATATCGCCCCGATCGTCCTCTGCTTCTATAGCTAAGGTCAGCAAGTCTCTTAAATCCTGCCTGGTTTCCGTTTCCTTTGAGTCCCATTGGGGGACTATATTGCTAGCAAATTCTATTATTTGTTCGGAGAAAATTTGCGGCAAATCGTGCTTGCAACAAATAATGTCAGTATCTGCTGCTTCTTCGGCATCGCTACCGAGAATTCTCGTTACTTGGCCGATCGGGAGATTTTTGCCGATCGGATACCTGACAACTGCTACGTGGACGAGATGATCTATTGCTTGTTCTAGGTTTTTTCCGTTCTGTTGGAGCAATAGCTCAAATAGGAGTCGATCGTCAAGAGGAACTGCTCGATAATCTTCATTATTTTTCTTTACTGTTGCTAGTAGAGAAGGATTAGCGCGTTCTAAAATCACTTTTACCTCTCCTTCTGGAGAACGGCGACGACTGCCTTCTTTGATAATTTTGACCAGAACTCGATCGCCATTCCAAGCGTTACTGAGGTGGCTTTCTCTGACGTAAATATCGTCAGCTCCTTCTAGATCTTGAATGGCGAAGCAAAATCCTTTGCTAGAACAGCGCAATTTCGCTTCTACTACATCTTCTTCATATACTCGGCGATATTTACCTCTTTCTTTGACTAGAATGCCAATTTTTTCGAGGACATCCAGGACAATTTGCAATTTTTCGATGTTTTGAGAGGTTTCACAACCAAGTTTTTTTTCTAGAACTTTACCTGCGACTAATTTATCTTCACTTATATTAGCTAGTAGTGTAGCGATTGAAAATTCCATTCAGAATAATCCTTTTTATTTGCTGCGATTGACCTTAGGTCAGCACCCCGAAGGGGCGATTGTGAAAATTTTGCGCTTCATTAAGCGCTAATTGTTTTTATCGAACTAGCTTAACTTCACTCAGAGCAATAATTGCCAACAAATCAAAAGTTTTCAATTCTAGTTATCAGTTTTGTCTGCTTGGTGCGTCCTTACTCGGAGGCAACCTCCGAAATATTGTCGCGACCCTTTTCCTGATGTTTGGAAAGGTATTACCAGGAATTAGGATAAGGTAAAATGTACATTTGCCTTATTAGTGACTCGTTCCTGACTGTCTAGTTTTGTACCAACGATCGGTTCTGTACAATTATTCAAATCTCGCTGCCCGTAATAAGCTCGGACGAGATTCGATTGTTGCTTGTAAAGTAGTGCCAAACTTTTCCCTTGTTTTCCAGGTTCTACTACCTAACTGGAGGATGAAGTTACAGCTAGATGAATTTTTAGAAGCTATCTCCCCATTATCACTGAATGACTTGACGATGACACGGTGAGTTAGGATATTGACAGCCTTTAACTATTTTAATTTGTAGTTGTCTTTTAGCAAATCTATTTTTTTAAAATTACTGCTATCTAGTTAATTTACCCATCTCAGCTTTTGATGTATTAAATTAAACCAGAGAAATTATTGATTGGACAAACGCTGATGTTAACTCAATTTAGAATTCGCTATCCTCAAGGTAGCTTAATTAGCGAGCTAGTAAAAATCGATCGATCTTTATATATTGTGCGGGCTTTAGTTGAAGTTGATGGGGTTACTCTAGCTACTGGTTTAGCTGGAGCGCACACTGTAGAAGAAGCTGAAGATCGGGCCAGAAGTAGAGCTTTAGCAACTCTTACTTTTGATGCTACTAATTCTATTAGCACGACTAAGACCGATCGAGAGCGAAGGGAGGTAACGGCTGTCTCTGCTAGCTCCCCCGCTCAGATTAAAACAACAGAAATTCTCAAGCAACCCGAACCCAATATCGATCTTCTCCCAGCCAAAAACACTTTAAAAGAAGATTTGCCTTCGGTTAGTAGGGTTAAGAGCGATCGAACTATATCTTCCTTACCTGCAAGTTTTGAACCAACTCCTCAATCTAAAGAGGTATTTTTTCCCACCTCGTCGATCGACTCAGAGCAAAACGAGACTACTATTATTGTGCAAGAGCCTTTATCTTCAGAAGACAAAGAGGAACTAACTGTTTTAGAAGAGCCTGGGGAAAATGAGGTCAATATCTCAAATCAAGATACGGTTGAATTTTCTCAAGTCATTACGGAAACTAATGGAGAAATTAGGCGTTTAGGTTGGACACAAGACCAAGGGCGCAATTACCTTGTAAAAACTTATGGCAAAAGATCGCGTCACGCGCTTACTAATCAGGAATTGTGGGAATTTCTCCAATATTTAAAACAACAACCTACGCCCCAATAACTATGAAGTTAGGTTCAAAGGATAGCAGGAGCGCCAGAAAGCAAGAATTTTTCCCTTGTAGAGACGTTCTCTAGAACGCCTCTAAATAAATCTACTTTCTAGCTTACTGCTACTGGAGGTTGACTGGCAGAAGGACGACGCTCGATTACTTGGTCGATTAAGCCGTAGTCTTTAGCTTCTTCAGCGGACATAAAGAAGTCTCGCTCTGTATCGTCAGCGATACGTTCTAGGGGTTGACCTGTATGGTTAGCAAGGTGTTGATTGAGCAGACTTTTCAGGTATAAAATTTCTTTAGCCTGAATTTCAATATCTGTAGCTTGACCTTGAGCGCCTCCTAGGGGTTGGTGAATCATAATACGAGAATTAGGCAAGCTCATGCGCTTTCCTTTAGCACCAGCACTGAGGAGAAAAGCCCCCATACTGGCTGCTAAACCGATGCAGATAGTACAAACATCGGGACGTATTTGATTCATAGTATCGAAGATTCCCATTCCTGCTGAGACGGAACCGCCAGGAGAGTTGATGTAGAGATAAATATCTTTCTCAGCATCATCAGCTTCGAGAAATAGCAATTGAGCAACAATTAGGTTAGCTGACTCGTCAGTTACCTGTTGTCCTAAGAATACGATTCGCTCCCGCAATAGTCGGGAATAGATGTCAAAGGCGCGTTCGCCACGACCAGAGGTTTCGATAACGGTAGGAATCATGAGTATTTCACGTGGAATCTTTAATTTAGATTTTAACGATACTAACCAATAATCGATAGTCGAAGATCGAAAACAAATAACAAAAAAGTCCCTCTTGGGTTAGCCAGTTTAATTATTTTCTTAGAAAATAGCGGCTTCAATTTCTCTTAGAGCGGTTTTTAGGTCGTTGTTGACGATTTGCAAGTCAAATTCATTGCTGGCAGCTATTTCCTGTTTAGCACGTTCTAGGCGCTGGGCAATGGCATTTTCTGAATCATTGCCCCTTCCTCGCAATCTGCGTTCTAATTCTGCCAGATTTGGAGGAAGAATAAATAAGCGCAAAGCTTGGGGAAAAGTTTGCCCGATTTTCCTAGCTCCAACTAATTCTATTTCTAAAAGTACGGATTTGCTCTGTTGAATTTGTCTTTCTATTGGCTCTTTTGGGGTTCCGTAGTAGTTTCCAGCATATTCTGCCCATTCTAAGAGCCGATTTTCTTCAATCATTTTTTCAAATTTCTCTCTAGTGACAAAATAATAATCAATTCCATCGACTTCCCCAGGACGGGGTTGACGAGTAGTAGCAGAAATAGAAAGATAAAGTTGGGGATGACGTGTCACAAGAGACCGTACTAAAGTTCCTTTGCCCACGCCACTAGGCCCCGTTAAAACGATAAGTCTACCTAAAAGCATTTTTTTCTGCGAGCAATTTCTAGTTATTATTGCTTTGGGAATCTTTGCCGATTACAAATCGATGGGCTACTGTTTCTGGCTGAATTGCTGAAAGAACGACGTGGGAGGAGTCAGTAATTATAACTGCGCGGGTACGTCGTCCGTAGGTGGCATCAATTAGTTGTCCGCGATCGCGCGCATCTGTGATAATACGCTTAATGGGAGCCGATTCTGGGCTGACGATCGCAATAACTCGGTTAGCGGACACTATGTTACCAAAACCGATATTGATCAGTTGTATGTCCATGATTAATTTCGGGCCTAGTTGTTTGTTGCAATGATTGAAGATATATAATTCTTATGTTATCGACAAAATTTTAGGGTAACAACGATAAAAGCTACTCTATTCACTATTTTCTTGCTTTTAAGTGGTTTTTTTAGCTTTTTTTCCAGTTTATTTTCTTCTGTATCTAAGCTAGAGATAAGGAAACACTCGTCGGTTCCCAATTTCAATCCGCTTTATTTTTCTCCCTATTTCCATGCAAGCTGTTGACTTTTCGACTCTCAATGCTATTCGCGCTGAGTTATACGATTCTTCCATTCCAGCACGTCTCGAACAAGTATATCAGCGCGATCGCTACACTATTGCTTTGGCTTTACGTACTCTCAAAAGAAGGGCTTGGTTGGATATTTCTTGGCACCCTCAAGCGGCTAGGATTTGTTTTGGGGATTCTCCTCCTCGCACTCCCGACACTTTTACTTTTAGCGATCAGTTGCGCCATCAATTAGGAGGATTTGCTTTAATTGCAGCCGTGACGATCGCCCCTTGGGAAAGAGTTTTAGATTTCCAATTTGCTAAACGTCCTGGGGACAAACCCATTTACCACCTTTACGTAGAAATAATGGGCAAGTACAGCAATGTTATTCTCACCGACGCTGGCGATCGTATTATAACTGTTGCCCATCAGGTTACTGCTGCTCAATCTAGTATTCGTACTCTCGAAACAGGACAACCTTACTCCCCTCCACCACCTCTAACCGATACTGTTCCTAAATTAAGTGAGTCTCGAGAAAGTTGGCAACAACGAGTCAGTCTGGTACCAGGAGCAATTAAGCGTCAGTTACTCAAAAGTTATCGAGGACTGAGTCCTAGTTTAATCGCCTCAATGCTACAGGCTGCGGAAATTGACCCAGAAACGCCGACCGATACTTTAGATGAGTCGGACTGGCAAAAACTATTTCAACGTTGGCTAGAATGGCTAGAAAAGCTAGATCGGTCTAATTTTAATGCTGGTCGTACTTCTTTTGGCTATAGCGTCTTTGGATGGGGAATTATTGAACCCGCAAAGGACGTTCATAATTTATTAAATAAATACTATACCCAGGAACTAAATACGCAATTATTCAAACAGCTGCGCCATCAACTTTTGCAGAAAGTAAATAATCTTCTCAAAAAATTGCGAGTTAAAGCTGATGGCTTTCAACAAAAACTGCAACAGTCAGAGAAAGCTGACTCAATCCGCCAACAAGCAGATTTATTAATGGCTAATCTCCACAATTGGCGATCGGGGATGAAATCGATCGTTCTTTCCGATTTTGAAACAGGTAAACCGGTTAAAATCCCCCTCAACCCAGAAAAAAATGCCGTGCAAAATGCTCAAGCACTCTACAAACAGCATCAAAAACTCAAACGCGCTCTCAGTGCTGTTACTCCTTTACTCGACGAGGTAGTAACAGAAATTAACTATCTACAACAAGTAGAAGCTAGTCTCAACCAAATAGAAAACTACAGCAATTTCGAAGATTTACAAGCTTTAGAAGAAATTCGCGAGGAACTAATCCAACAAAAATATCTCGAAGACAAACAAAATTACGCTCCCTATGGTAAGGACGAATCTAATCCTCACCGCTACCTTACCCCCTCTGGGTTCCAATTGTGGATTGGTCGTAACAACTCTCAGAACGATCGCCTGACTTTTCGCACTGCCAACGACTACGACCTCTGGTTTCACACTCAGGAAATTCCTGGCTCTCACGTTTTACTCCGTTTAGAACCTGGAAGTGTCCCAGACGATCGAGATTTACAATATGCTGCCGATTTAGCTGCCTATTACAGTCGAGCCCGTCAGAGCGAACAGGCACCAGTAGTTTATACCAAACCCAAATACGTCTATAAACCCAAAGGAGCTAAACCAGGAATGGCTATATACAAGCAGGAGAGCGTCCTCTGGGGCCGCCCCCAAGAGGCTAAACTTTATATAAAGTAAATAAAGTATACAGATTCTTTTTATTTTTCTTTACAAAAAAAAGGTGTATTCTGTTACGATTGTTATTAAGATACACGCAGGTTAGCAAACCGAACGTTTGAGTGACCTTTTATTTAAGTGCGAATTTGGGAACGCGCGCTATTTATTTCTCCATTATTACAAAACAACAACAACTATAAAAACCAGCGGCTGCGATCGCTGGTATTTTTTTCTAGATCGATTTTTTTCTTGTTTAAATACTAGGTTGGCATAATAACATACTATCACATTTTTCTTCAAGATTGATTGAGATTGGAAAAAAGTTTCTTCCAATCTATTTCAGAAGGTCTGTTTCCCCCATTAATAATTTCAAATATTTTTCCTTCTGTAATTGGCTGTAGGATAGATTCTACACAAGCTGTTGCTACGTCGATGCGGCTAGTTTGTCCGGTTAACTTATCCCCTTGCCCTAGTAGTATATCCAACTTACCGTCTGTTTTTGCTTTGAGAAGGGTGTTGAGGTCGTAGGAGGTATAAGGGCCGTCAATTAATCTTCCTGGTCGGATAATAGTATAGGGGAGTCTGGAATTAATTAGGGCTTGTTCTCCCTTCTTTTTGGCATCGAGTACGCCAAAGCTATTGAGAATGCTATAAGGAAATATATCCTGGCGCAAAACGCCACAGGAGGAAACCAAAACGAATCTCGTTAGATTTTTTGGCGCAGCAGCTACTAAATTGCTTACACCTTCTCCATCAATTTTGTGGGGACTATTTTTAGCTTTGAGGTTGCGGTAGCTGGAATCGAAATATATTTTCAGCCATTCTATGGGGTTATCTGAAACATCAAATTCCCATTTAGAGGAAGGAAAAGCACTACTACCAGTACTGCAGATAATATAGTTGACATCTAGCATCGCCGCAGATATGGTATCGGGGTAGCGAATGTCACCGACTACTATTTCTACTCGATCGCCAAACATCTTTTTTGCTCGATCGGCGTTGCGGGTCAAAACCCGAACTCGAAAGCTAGTTTTTTCTAAAAGTCTAGCTACTGTTAGCTGTCCTACGCCACCAGTAGCACCAACAACTAAGACTAAATCGGAAGCCACATCCACCATATATCTAATTCTCAATTTAAGTTTATTGACGATCGCAATTTAAGTTTATTATTGTATTCGTCCGATTGCGTTCATAATTTGTTGATAAAAAGCCATATCTCCTTGTTTTTTAAATATTTCTGCGGCTGTTTGTAGATCGTTAATGCCTTTTTGTTTCTCTCCTAACTGTACCCAACACAATCCTCGACTGAAGTAAGCTGGAGCATAATCGGCATTCATTTCTATGACTTTATTGTAATTACCAATAGCTAATTTCCATTGGGTCTGGTAGAAGTAGACATTGCCGATATTGTAGTGAGCTGCGGCATAATTAGGATTAATTTCTATAGCTTTATTGAAATCAGCAATAGCTAAATCCCATTTTTCTTGTTCTAGGTAAATAGTGCCGCGATTATTGTAAGCCATTGTATTATTAGGATCGATTTCTATAGCTTTATTTAAGTCGGCAATAGCTAAATTCCATTTTTTCTGGTTGCCATAAAAAAAGCCGCGAATGGCGTAACCATCAGCATAATTAGGATCGATTTCTAAGGCTTTATTTAAATTGGCAAAAGCTAAATTCCATTGATTTTGGATGGCGTACAAAAGGCCGCGAAGGGTGTAAGGAAATATAACATCAGGATTGATTTTTATAGCTTTATTGAAATCGGAAATAGCTAAATCCCATCTTTTCTGCTCGTAGTACCTAGTCGCACGAATGCTGTAAGCATAGGCAAAATTAGGATTGATTTCTATAGCTTTAGTCAATGCCTGTATTGATTCTGGTAAGCGACCTAAATAGTAAAGTACAATACTTTTTTTAAAATAAAGGATAGAATCATCATCTGAAAAAGAAATTGCCTTGTCAATTGCAGCTAGCGCTTCCTGATATTTTTCTAACTGAAGCAGTGCGTCACTTTTAGAGCGCCAAGCTTGATAATAATTGGGTCTTAATTTAATAACTTTCTCGAATTGTTCTAAGGCTTGTCGATCTTTGCCATCATGTAAATAAACTAATCCCAGAGTATGATAGGTCTGATATAAGTCAGAATCTAGTTCGATCGCCTTTTGTAGAGCAATAATAGCTTCGTCAAATTTCTGTAAGCGCCAGAGTTGATTGCCATAAGTCAGCCAATCCGAAGCTTTGGCATTGCTGGGTGGTTTTTCTACGGCAAATGAGGGGTGATTTTTAAGAGTAACAATTTCGGCTTCAGTTAATTGTTTAGGTGCTGTATTAGTAACAGTTAATATCTTTGATGGAATTCCCTTTTTTGTACTCAATCCGAGAAAATTAGAAGTTGGCACTCCAAAAGCCAAACCGATTTGAATTACATCTTCACTGGTAAGATATTCTCCCTCAACTCCTGCATTAATACCAATTACTCGACCATTTGCGTCTAATACTGGCCCTCCACTCATTCCAGGTTGGGTAAGATTAGTGTAAATTAACTCATAACCAGTAGTATTGAAATCAAGAGTGAAATTGTCTGTTGTTATAGCCAATCCTATATCTCGATTAAAGCGAAAACCAGAAGCTAATTTACGAGTCCCATTTAAAGAACCTGGAAAACCGGAAACAAATACCCATTGTTTTTTCCCAATGGGAAGATCGTATCTACCAATAGTGGCTACTTGATAAGTTTTAGGACTGTTAAATTTAATTATGGCTGCATCTAAACCCGACGATGTCAAAATATTTTCGGTTTTGAGAGGATATTTCTCTCCGTCTGGAGCAACAATTTGGTATTGGTCTGAATTTTCTACTACGTGAGCCGCAGTAACTGCATAATAGGTTTGTCCCTGTTTGCCAATAATTGCTCCCGAACCATTACCACTATTTTTCGAGTCAATTCGAACAGTTATTTGTTGGGCAATTCTATCTACTTTATCAGCAATATTTATAGCTTTTGTCGATTGCTTAGAAACGGTTTGACTGAGCAACAGAGAATTAACAGATCTGTCAGTTGCTTCGGAAAATTGAGTGCAGGCTGCAGGGATAATTAGAAGACTGCTGAGACTGGCAATAAAGATAGTTTTAGGAGCAAAATGTTTCATGTTTAGTACCTGTCAATCGATTTTTTACTCGAAAATTATTCATTCATTAGTTCGCTAGAAATGCAGGTATTTCAGAAAGAGAAAATAAGTTTTTAGTATCTGTTATTAGACGATCGCAATCTGGGTTTATTGTTGTAGTTGTACGATCGTATTCATAATTAGTTGATAAAGAGCCATATTTCCTTGTTCTTGAAACAGTTGTGCGGCTGTTTGTAGATCGTTAACCGCTTTTTGTTTATTTCCTAACTGTATCCAAGTCAATCCTCGACCACCATAAGCACGAGCATAATTAGGATTGATAAGGATAGCTTGAGTGAAATCAGCAATAGCTAAATCCCATTTTTTCTGGTTGGCGTAAACATTGCCGCGATTGTAGTAAGCTTTTGCATAATTAGGATTGATTTCAATTGCTTTATTGAAATCAGCAATAGCTAAATCCCATTTTTTCTGCTGGTTGTAAACAACGCCGCGACCCAAGTAAGCATCAGCATAATTAGGATTAATAAGAATGGCTTTATTGTAATCGGCTAAGGCTAAATCCCATTTTTTCTGCTGGTTGTAAACATTGCCGCGATTGTTATAAGCATTAGCAGAATTAGGAGCGATCTCGAGAGCTTGAGTGAAATCAGCAATGGCTAATTCCCATTTTTTCTGCCGATCGTAAACAAAGCCACGATTGTGGTAAGCATCAGCATAATTAGGATTGATTTCAATTGCTTTATTGAAATCAGCAATAGCTAAATCCCATTTTTTCTGGTTTGCGTAAACAAACCCGCGATTGTAGTAAGCTTCTGCTAAATTAGGATCGATCTCGATAGCTTTATTCAAATCGGCAATAGCTAATTCCCATTTTTTCTGCTGACCGTAAACAAAACCACGATCGTGGTAAGCCTCTGCTAAATTAGGATCGATTTGGATAGCTTGAGTGTAATCAGCAATGGCTAATTCCCATTTTTGCTGGTTTTTGTAAACATTGGCGCGATTGTGGTAAGCAAAAGCATAATTAGGATTGATTTCAATTGCTTTGTTGAAATCAGCAATGGCTAATTCCCGTTTTTTCTGGTTATCGTAAAGTATCCCGCGATTGTTGTAAGCTTCTGCCAAATTAGGATCGATTTGGATAGCTTGAGTGTAATCAGCAATGGCTAATTCCCATTTTTTCTGCTTGTCGTAAACATGGCCGCGATTGAAGTAAACAAATGCATTATTAGGAGCGATCTCGATAGCTTGAGTGTAATCAGCAATGGCTAATTCCCATTTTTTCTGCTTGTCGTAAACATGGCCGCGACTGAAGTAAACAAATACATTATTAGGATCGATCTCGATAACTTTATTGAGATCGGCAAGAGCTAATTCCCATTTTTTCTGGTCATTATAAAAAATGCTTCGCAAAACGTAAAGGATAAAATCATCGTCTGAGTACTCAATGGCTTTATTAATTGCAATTACAGCATCTTTATATTTTTCTAAGCTAAACAATGTCAAACTTTTTTCGCGCCAAGCTCGATCGTAATTTGATTTTAATTTAATAACTCGATCGAACTGTTCTATTGCCAGTTGATATTCTCTTTGAGAAAAATAAACTAATCCTAAAACATAATAAGCTTGATATAGATTTGGCTCCAGCTCTAGCACTTTTTGTAAAGCAACAATAGCTCGGTCAAATTGTTGCAAACGCCAGAGTTGATTGCCATAATTTAGCCAAGCTGCAGCATTAGCGCTGCTGGAGGGTTTTTCTAAGGCAAATGAGGGATGTGTTTTGAGGCTAGCAAGTTCAGCTTGAGTTAGTTCGCCAGGTGCAGTAGTGGTAATATTTAATTGCTCTAATGCAATTCCCTTCTTTGTCGTCAGTCCCAGAAAATTAGACGCTGGCACTCCCACCGCATAACCGATTTGAACAACATCTTCTAAGCTTAAATATTCTCCTTCAATCCCCGCGTTAATACCAATTACTTGACCATTGGCATCTAAGACAGGCCCCCCACTCATTCCTGGTTGGGTGAGATTGGTATAAATCAACTGATAATTGTTGAGACTAAAGGTAAATTGATCTTTTGATTGAAATATGCCAGCATCGCGATTAAAGCGGAAACCAGAGGTTAATTTACGAGTTCCGTTTAAGGAAGCTGGAAAACCGGAAAGAAATACCCATTGTCTTTTCAAAAAGGAAATATCGTATCTACCAATAGTGGCTACTTGATAGGTTTTAGAACTGCTAAATTTAATTAGAGCTGCATCTAAACCTTCTGCAAAAAAAATATCTTCGGCTTTGAGGGGATATTTCTCTCCGTCAGGGGTAACAATTTCGTATTGGTCTGAATTTTCTACTACGTGAGAAGCAGTTACAATATAATAAGTTTTTCCATCTTTGACGATAATTGCTCCCGAACCATTACCACTATTTTTCGAGTCGATACGCACAGTAATTTGCTCAGCAATTTTATCTACTTTATCTAAAATATTTAGATCTGTTCTCGATTCTTTAGAAACGGTTTTACTGACCAACAGAGAATTGACAGATTTATAACTTGCTTCGGAAAATTTAGTATAATCTGCAGGAATAATTAGCAGACTGCTGAGAGTGGCAATAAAGATAGTTTTAGGCGAAAAATGTTTCATTTTTAGTATATATTTGTGAATTTTTTACTCGGAAATTATTCATTTATTAGTTCGCTCGAAATGCTGATATTTTAGGAATATAAAATAAGTTGTGAATATCTATTATTAGACGATCGCAATCTGGGTTTATTGTTGTAGTTGTGCGATCGTATTCATAATTTGTCGATAAAGAGCCATATTTCCAAGTTTTTGAAACAGTTGTGCGGCTGTTTGTAGATCGTTAAGAGCTTTTTGTTTATCTCCTAACTGTATCCAAACCAGTCCTCGATTAGCGTAAGCATGAGCCAAATTAGGATCGATCGAGACTGCTTTATTGAGATCGGCAAGAGCTAATTCCCATTTTTTTTGGTTTTTGTAAACTATTCCGCGATTGTTGTAAGCAATAGCAAAATTAGGATCGATAAGAATTGCTTTATTAAAATCAGCTAAAGCTAATTCCCATTTTTTCTGGTTTTTGTAAATATTGGCGCGATTGTTATAAGCTTCTGCATAATTAGGGTTAATTTGTACCGCTTTATTGAGATCGGCTAAAGCTAATTCCCATTTTTGCTGGTTTTTGTAAACTACCCCGCGATTGTTGTAAGCAACAGCATCATCAGGATTGATTTGTATAGCTTTGCTATAATCAGCAAGAGCTAATTCCCATTTTTTTTGGTTGTTGTAAACATTGCCACGATTGTTGTAAGCTTCTGCATAATTAGGATCGATCGGGATTGCTTTATTAAAATCGGCTAAAGCTAATTCCCATTTTTTTTGTTCGGAATAAACTAGCCCGCGATTGTTGTAAGCAATAGCATCATCAGGATCGATAAGAATTGCTTTATTGAGATCGGCTAAAGCTAATTGCCATTTTTGCTGGTTTTTGTAAATATTGGCGCGATTGTTATAAGCTTTTGCATAATTAGGATTGATTTGTATGGCTTTGCTGCGATCGGCAAGAGCTAATTCCCATTTTTCCTGCTGATAGTAAACTAACCCGCGATTGTAGTAAGCAACAGCGTAATTAGAATCGATTTGGATGGCTTTATTGTAATCAGCAATGGCTAATTCCCATTTTTTCTGCTCTTTGTAAACCAGCCCGCGATCGTTGTAAACTTTTGCAAAATTAGGATTGATTTCTATGGCTTTATTGTAATCAGCAAGCGCTGATTGCCATTTGTCCTGCTTATAGTAAACATTGCCGCGATTAGTATAAGCATCAGCATAATTAGGATTGATTTGGATAGCTTTATTGAGATCGGCTAAAGCTAATTCCCATTTTTTTTGGTCGGAATAAACACCACCGCGATTGTTATAAGCAACAGCATCATCAGGATTGATTTGGATGGCTTTATTGTAATCAGTAATGGCTAATTCCCATTTTTTCTGGTTGTCGTAAACAACGCCTCGATTATTGTAAGCAATTCCATAATGAGGATTGATTTGGATGGCTTTATTGTAATCAGCAATGGCTAATTCCCATTTTTTCTGCCTGATGTAAACAACGCTTCGCAAATAGTAAAGGTCAAAATCACCGTCGGAGTCCTCAATCGCTTTATTAATGGCAATTAGAGCATCTTGATATTTTTCTAATTTAGATAGTATCTCACTTTGTTCGCGCCAAGCTTGATAATAATTGGGCTTTAATTTAATAACTTTATCGAACTGTTGTAGCGCTTCTTGATATTTCCCCTCAGAAGAGTAAACTAAACCCAAAGCATAATAAGCTTGATATAATTCAGGCTCGATCGCGATCGCCTTTTGTAAAGCGCTAATAGCTTCTTTAAATTGTTGCCAGCGCCAGAGTTGATTGCCATAAGTCAGCCAACTACTGGCTTTAGCCTTCCTGAGGGGTTTTTCAACGGTAAATGAGGGATGAGTTTTTAGACTGGCAACTTCAGCTTGAGTTAATTGTTTAGGTGCTGTGGTAATAATGTTTAATGCCTCTGATGGGATTCTCTTTTTTGTAGCTAATCCGAGAAAATTAGAGGCTGGCACTCCAAAAGCATAACCGATTTGAATTACATCTTCACTGGTGAGATATTCTCCTTCAACCCCCGCATTAATACCAATTACTTGACCATTCCCATCTAAGACTGGTCCTCCACTCATTCCTGGTTGAGTTCTATTGGTGTAAATTAACTCATAACCCGTGTTGCTAATATCGAGGGTAGAATGGTCTGTCGTGAAAAGCAATCCTCCCTCGCGACTAAAACGGAAACCAAAGGTTAATTTTCTGATTCCGTTTAAAGAACCTGGAAAACCAGAAACAAATACCGATTGTTTTTTTAAATAGGGAATATCGTATCTACCAATACTAGCTACTTGATATTTTTTAGAACTGTTAAATTTAATTAGGGCTACGTCTAAACCCGATGATGTCAAAATATTTTCGATTTTGAGAGGATATTTTTCTCCGTCTGGAGCAACAATTTGGTATTGGTCTGGATTTTCTACCACGTGAGCCGCAGTGACGACATAATAGGTTTGTCTCTGTTTGCCAATAATTGCCCCCGAACCATTACCATTATTGTTCGAGTCGATACGCACGGTAATTTGCTGGGCGATTCTATCTACTTTTTCAAAAATACTTATACCTGTTGTTGATTCCTTAGGTATTACGGCTAAATTAGGTGCAACTAAGACAAGAGTTTTAACGGGAATCGCAAAACTTACTTCTCGAAACCTTTCTATTCGTTCTTCTGTTGGTTTTGAACCATCTTGATAAGCATAAGCACTGTTTAAAACTGGATGGCTGCGCAAGCCGTTAATTCCGATTAATTCCCCGTTTTGATTCAGTAATGGCCCCCCACTCATCCCCAATTTAATCTCGTTGGTGTAGCCGATTTGATAGCCGCCAATAAAGGGTTTAGAAGAGATGAGGCTAATTTTTCCTGGGTTAATTGCTAATCCTGTTGTTTCTTCGGGAAATCCAGACGCATAAACCGATTGATTTTCTTTGATATTGGGATTGGGAGATAAAGAAATTACTTGATAGGTTTCAGACGCACTAAATTCTAAAAATGCTAAGTCGTTCCCTTCTAAGGAGTTCCCGCGACTGATAATTTTGGTTTGATGAAGTTGACCGTCGGGGGTTTGGATTTGATAGGTTTGTTGGTTTTTGATAACGTGGGCATTAGTGACAACGGTGTAAGTTTGTCCGTCTTTGGCAATTATTACTCCCGAACCTTGATTGTTGGTGTTGAAAATTTTGACAGTAATGTTGGTGGCTAATTGTTGGATTTGTTGAGATGAAAGGGTTTTAGCGATCGACGCGGAATTTACAGGTCGATCGATCGCGCTCGAAAGCTGACTGCAAGCTGCAGGGATAATGAGAAAACTACTGAGACTGGCAATCGCGATCGCCGAAAAATGTTTCATGTTATAAGTTCCCTCGCCCGTGTAATCTGCGAATCGTGACTTTTTATTCTTTCTCAACAGGTGCTGTTTCGAGAAACCTGTCAATATCAGTAATCTTAAAATAAACTCTAGCTTTTCCAGAACTATGTCTTACTGGTGAAGTAGCCCGTCCGTTGAGAATATCTGTTAGATCTCGAATAATCGTAACTGGATCGTCAGTAGAACGCAAAGTAAAAAGCATGGTGGCGCATTCACCACCCCTTTGAAAAGCAGTGCAGATAACTCGTTGATTATTTTCCCAGGTATAGGTAAAAAAGTTCATACTGCCATTGCTATAAGCTTCTTGGAAGCGAGGCGATACAGCTTCACAGCGCTTTTGAGGGTTCCACTGGTTGCTGTTAGACCAGTCATTTTTCCAACGAACAATAGCGACTTTCCCTCGTGGTGTCCAAGCGTATGTAGTGGGGTAGCGATTGTTGCTTTCTCGATCGTAACCAGAGGCACAGATAAAGCGAATGTTATTATTTTGTTTTGTTTGACGAGAAGCTTCAGTTATATCCTTACTTGATGAGGCTTCGTCAATGGTTTTAGTTGCTTTGGTGGGAGGCAAGTTGCAACCAGCGATCGAAGCGAAGATGCAAGCAGCAACGCCAAAGATCGTGGATTTAAGTTTCATGTTTTATTCCTCCTGCACAAAAAACTTAACTATTTTTCTGAAATCTTGCTAATTATTAGTTTACTTAGCTTCAGTAGATCGAAACGAAATTTGAAAAAAAATTATCATTATCTAAATTTAAATTTTCTAAAATATTAGTGGCTAAGATCAAAAAATCGGCTTTTTTCTCTTCTTCTTATCTTTTTTCAGATTTTTTTTCTAAAACGATCGTAGCTTGATAAACTGTCTTCTTTATTTTCTTAATCTGTTGTTTTTGAAATCTAGAAACTATTTATATCACATTGCTTAATCAAAACGTATGACTAAAACATTACAAATTCAAGTATGCCCTAACAAGTATAAATACTTAAAAAATCTCGCTTTTGGCGCTCGCACGACTGTGCCGAAAATGTAATCTTTGCATATTACATTTGGACGTGCGCAAAGAAAACTTAAAACCTTAAAATCTCCAACTGGTTTTCATCCATCGGCTGAGGCCTGATGGCTTTCAACTGCAAAATCAAAGGTAAAAATGCTATAGTCGTAAGAATACTCTAGTCAGTTGAACAAAATAAGGACAGATAATAATTTTCTAAAAGTCTTATAGAAAAGGAATCTTAGTTATGAAACAATATTTCTAGAGTAATTAATCGGGTAAATTTAGATTAAGAACGTTAAATATATTCTCTATTAGTTTCGTCATGACGAATTTCTTTGGCCGAATCTTTAATGGTACAGAAGAACTAGACCGAGTCTTAGAACAAGCATACCAATCAGCATTGAAAATAAAAGACATTGAAGATGAATACTTCAATGGCGGTAAAATTCCCATTGACTCTGCTGGCAACAGTGGTTCGATTAGTCCCAACCTGAGATCGGAGTTCGAGAAAAATTTAACCAATGCTCAGGTAAAATTATCGGAGTTCAGAGCCAAATACTCAGGTCAAGGCAATCTAACATCAAACCAAATAGTAAAACTCAGGTTTGTTGATGGAATCTTGGCAAAATATGGCAGTAAGCCTGGTGGTTCGATAGTCCTATCTTCAGGTCAAGGTGCAGGTCAAGCGGGAGGACAACTATCTGTATCAAACCCAGGTTCTGGGAGTAAAGACTCCCTAACTCAAAAATCAGGAATATTACCGAGGTCGATCGGAAAGACCATTAACAAAATCAAAAAAGATTTAGATCCTAACGCAGAACAAGAAGTACTTAGGGAATTTCGTCGCACCAGAGCTAAAACACAAAGTGCAGTTAGATTCATACTAGTACTAATAATAGTTCCTATTGTAGTTCACTATGCTACCAAATGGATATTCATCCAGCCACTTATTTCAGTCACCTGGGAGAATACCAAAGCTGAAGAACAAGTTTTCCTTCACTACGAAATGAAGGAAAAAGCTTTTGAAGAACTGCAAAACTATAAAGAAACACTTGAATTTGAAAACTTTCTCAAACCTGAAGGAGAAAAGTATTCAGAAGAACAAATAGAAAAAGCAGTTATAGAAAAAGCAGACGAAATAGCAGAGGAATCTCGCGAAGAAAGTATCAGCGCTCTTAGTAACGTTTTTGCTGACTTGCTATCGGTATTAGCATTTGCAGTTATTTTATTGGTTAGTAAGAGACAGGTTGTCGTACTCAAATCGTTCATCGACAGCCTCGTTTACGGTCTAAGTGATAGCGCTAAAGCCTTTATAATCATCCTGAGTACAGATATATTCGTAGGGTTCCACTCACCTCACGGATGGGATGTAATCATGGAAGTAATGGCAGAACATTTGGGCGTTCCTGCTAACAAAATGTTAATTTCTCTATTCATTGCTACCATTCCAGTTTTCATGGATACAGTGTTTAAGTATTGGATCTTCCGCTACTTAAGTCGTATGTCTCCTTCTACTGTGGCTACCTTGAAAGAGATGGACGACTAGACTTGGCTTACTGATACTTGCTAAGTTAGAAGAAAGCTCCCAAAGAGCAATCTCCAAAAAATCCGCTGTGCGGTGCGCCTTAACCTGAGTTCTAGTGAAAAAACTAACAATCAATTGTTTGAGAACTCAGGTTTAATTATTTTGTTGTGGAGATACAAAGTAAAATTACCAATTAAGTTAGTTTTGTCTTATGTATTAACTATATAAAATTATGTAAACTATATAATAAGATGAAATAATAAACTTAATTTATTGGAGGTATAAATTGTGACCTCAATAGATAAATCGAGTATCTATGATAAGGAATATCTAAATAATGAAGAAAATGTTATAAGTAATTCATATAGAAAAAATTTTCGCTCCACACTCTCTCCAAATAAAGCGAAGTATAAAAAGTACAATCCCAAAAAAGCACTTCACCAAAAAGTTGTTGCAGAACGGTCATTTAGTGCGAAATTTCAGAGTTATAGGGGAGAAGACCTAGACTGGGTAGAAATTATTCCGCGACTGGTAGCATCAGTAATTCCAGAAATTCTACCTTGGGTAATTTTCTTTAGCGTATATGCTTTTGTAATTTCTTTCTTGAGCCAATTACAGATGCTTAACGCTCTGGTAGAGAAGAATGAGTTTCTCAGGACTTTTGTTCTCTCTTTGAATATTATTCTGAGTTTATTATTGGCATTTAGAACCAATACAGCTCACGAAAGATTTTGGGAAGGTAGGAAGTTGTGGGGAGCTATGGTAAACACCGTTCGGAATTTAGCTCGCGGTATTTGGTTAGTTATAGAAGAACACGACTCGATCGATAGAAAAGAAAAAGAAGCAGCATTGCGTTTGGTTGCGGCTTTTCCAGTGGCAATGAAGTTACACTTACGACGAGAACCAGTAGATTCCGAGTTAGCACCACTGATGTCAAAAGCAAGGTATCAGAAATTGCAACAAGTAAATCACGCTCCTTTAGAGATTTCTTTTTGGGTTGGAGAGTATTTGCAGCATCAGTACGAACGTCAAAGGGTAAATGTTTATCAAGTTACCCCTTTACACCAAGCATTAGACAAAATGGTGGATATTCTCGGCGGTTGCGAGCGAATTTTGAAAACACCAGTTCCCCTAATTTACACAATTACGTTTAAAACGTTGTTAGTGGTGTACTTGCTCGTCTTACCGTTAATATTAGTCAAGGGTTTGTTTTGGTGGACAGCGCCAGTAGTAGCTTTTGTCTGTTTTTTATTTTTGAGCATAAATGAAGTCGGTTCTAAAATTGAAGAACCCTTCGGTCACGATACTAATGACTTACCCTTAGACTTAATATGCGACACTATGGTGCGTAACGTAGAAGACGTGATTCAACTAGAACCGAACGAGCAACGATATTCAACTTGGCGCAGAATTGCATAACAACAATACTTTTGGGTTTCCTTGCCTAGATTAAATTCTCTAGAGCTTTTGGAACAGCATATGGCTTATGTTAAAGACTTTGAGAATCGATGTGGAGCAGCACAGGCAATCTTGAGTGACTTATTGTTGATCGCAAAATTGCTGGTTCTTGGGTTTTAAATAATAAAAAAAAGTTCTCCAGTCTCAGAATGCTGCACTAGGAATTAATAACATTTTCCTCTGAGCCACTTCTGACCCCTTGCCAGCAGATGCTCGAAATCTTCTTCAAGCTGCACTCGCCATAACCTCGCCGTGCCGTCGGACGAAGCCGTCGCTAAATACTTGCCATCTGAACTAAAACTGACACTCCGGACTGGTCCCTTGTGACCTCGAAATACGGCTACTTGATTGCCTTCGAGATCCCAAAGGCAGGCAGTGCGATCGATTGAGCCACTGGCAAGATATTGTCCGTCAGGACTAAAACTGACACTCCAGATTGGGACTTGACGATCGTGAAATTTTGTGACCAACTGCTTTGTCTGGAGATCCCACAAGCAGATTTTGCCCTCAGATGAACTGCTAGCCAGAACCTGCTTCTCAGAATCGGGATGAAAACTAACACTCAAAACAGGCCCCTGATGATTTTGCAATCGAGCTAACTCATTACCCTGCAAATCCCAGAGGCAAACTGTCCCATCCTCGGAACCACTGGCAAGTAACTGTCCATCAGGACTGAAACTGATACTCCAAATCGCTCCCAAGCTAACTGAAAAAGGCACTCCCTCGCCACTCTGTAAGTTCCACAGCCAGATAATCCCGTCCCCTGAACCGCTAGCGAGGAATTTTCCATCAGGACTAAAACTGACGCTCCAGACGGGTTCCTGATGCCCCCCGAATCGTTTTAACTCGTTGCCTTGTAAGTCCCACAAACCAACTGTGCGATCGGCTGAAGCCGTGGCGAGGAGCTTTCCGTCTGGGCTAAAAGTTACTTGCTTAACCCAGCCCTGGTGAGCCTTGAAAACGTGTAGTGGATTTCCCAAGCAATCCCATAGGCAAACAGTCCCATCAGATGCTCCGGTAGCAAGAAACTGGTCATCTGGACTGAAGCTAACGCTATTACAGATTCCTCCCTGCCCCCTGAAAACAAGTTTATCTCGCCACTTCCACAGGTGAACCTTACGATCGGCGCAAGCGGAGGCAAGGAAATCACCGTTAGGACTGAAGCTAACGCGATGCACGGGTGCTGCGTGAGGGAATTTCGCCACCTCGATGCCTTTTTCCACGTCCCACAGGCGGGCTGTACAATCCTCTGAGGCACTAGCAAGCCAATTGCCGTCGGGGCTGAAATGGACGCTGAAGATCCAGCTTTTATGTCCTGTCAGGGTTTTGAGTTCTTCGCCTGTTTCTAAATTCCAAAGTTTAATAGTTTTATCAGCACTGCCGGAAGCAAAGAGTTTTTCTTTAGGGCTAAAACTGACACTCCAAACTGCTCCCTGATGTCCATGCCAAACCCTTTGTCGATCCCCCTGCTGATTCCATAGGCGGATCGCACCATCATTAGAACTGGTAAGCAAATATTTTCCATCAGGACTGAACTTAACGCACCAAACAGGAACTTGCTCGGCTGAAAATTGAGCTAGCTCTTTACCTTCTAAGTTCCACAGATGAATACTCCCGCCAGTGGAGGCAGTAGCAAGATATTGACCGTTAGGGCTGAAATCGACACTCCTAAGTGCACTTTGTGGATGCTCTGGAAATTTTACTTTTTGATGACCTTGAAGATCCCATAAACAAACAGTTCCGTCGTCTGATGCAGTCGTAAAAAACTTTCCGTCGGGGCTAAAGTTCAATCCCCAGATCCAGTTGTGATGTCCCTTGCAGATAATTGATAATTTGTCCTGCAAGTCCCACAAGCGAGCTGTACTGTCTTGGGACCCACTGGCAAGGAATTTACCATCGGGGCTGAAAGCAAGGCTACAGACGGCCCCTTGATGACCTTCTAATTTGCCTGTCTCTTGAATTTTGTCCATGATTTGCTGGAGGACATTCCTTAGAGGATCTGTAGGGTAATCCTGCGGCAGCAAATCGTCCGTAATATAGTTTTTTAGCTTTTCTCCAGCCCATACAATCCTCTCTAATCCATCTAATTGCGAAATATCGAGGAATTCTTGCCATGCTTGGGTATCTACCTGACTCAAATTTTGTATAGCTTCAAGTTTGTTACGATTTCTGTTTTTCCAGTAGTCATTGTGCCACTCTAGAATGACCGGAGCGAGTAGATCGTGAAAGATTTCATAGCATAAGAGGTTGGGATTGTCCTTAGAGATAACCGGATTTAGGAGACGTTGTTTGACCATTTCTTCTAGCACAGGTCGGAGTTCTTTTTCCTCAATCTCTGCTCGCACGGCTAAATCCTCAAAGGGATAGGCAATTTTAGTGCCTCTAGGAGTTACTAAATAGTTAACAAATTTAGCGACCACGTTTACCCATTTAGGATTGGCATTTTTAGATAGCTCTTCCATTTTTTCCTTGAAGTAGTTCTTGAGAACTGCTTTTGCCCCTCCCAATTTCTCTAATGTTTCCAAACGCAGTTGGCGGGATTTTTTGTTCATTTCTACTTCCCACAAGCGTTGCATCAGCACTTGCAGGTAAGAAGATTGAAATGTTCTCGGCTTAGATAAAGTTATTGTCTCCTCATCCCTACTCCCATGTCTATTCTGATGCCAGGTTTCGAGGGCAATTTCTTCTAGGATGCGCTCGACTAGTGCTGGCTCGATACCAATTTTTCGCTCCTGAGGTTGGCGATTGTAGACCTTATAGATAGGATTGAGGATCGCGTCGCAGGCGGACTGCTCGTCGAGAGGCTCAAGCTCTAATCGGTTATCTAGGATGTTAGGGATCGCAACTTTAAAGCGATCGAGTTTAGCTATCCAATCCTCGCGTATCGAGATGAGGAAATTAACCCCTAGTCCAAGACAGTTAACTGCCTTGGGAAACTCTATCTCGAACGTTCCTTCTGCCTCTTCTGGTTGGGCATGGTACAGGAAATACTCCTCAAACTGATCCAAAATGATAAACAGTGTCCCGTCTTCTCCTTCTTCACCGAGGAACTTTGTACACACCTGTCTCCAGATGCGATGCAGAATGATACGCAAATTCCAGAAGCTAGGGCTATATCCTAGAAACCAGAGTTTGCGGTCAGAGCTTCGAAGTTGACCAAAAAGGTTGGCGGAAAGTAGCTTGTCAATATTTTTATTGGTTAAGTAATCAATAAAATCGTCTTCGGCAACAGTAAATTTTTCTTCACCTTGAACACTTTTAACTCCCCCATAAAGTTTGACGATCACTGGACGCTCTTGGGGTAAATTCTTTTCATACTCCTTGGGATCGACAATAGGAGTAATTTGACCTTCGGCAAAAGACATATACTCGAATTTACCCCCCTCTTCATTGCCAATAAACGCTACTAGATAGAAAGGTTGTTGCGCGTCTATAAATGCCTGTTCCAGAACACTGTCCAAACAGGTGGTCACTATTAGGGGATAAGGAGGAGCATAGCGCTTTTTCCGCAGAATGCTAGGCAGTTTTGCCAAGAATTTGTGAACTGAGTTGGGTTGATAAGACGATGGTAGTTTTACAATGTCTTCAAGCATTAGCTCAAGGGTACCTGGAGCAGATATAGCCAGGTATTGGGAGACCTCGGTGAGAGCTATCCTCGTAATAGCATCTCTGTTTATGGGACATTCTGAGGGCAAATCTTGTACTGCTTCAGAGCATAGAGGACAAGTAATATGCTCAATATAGCGATGTTCTGATTTCTTCGCTAAGTAAACAGCCAGCTCAAAACGACTGGGAGGATAGTTACCCTCTTTCCAGTCAACAGGTTGTCCATTAGGTTTTCTTGGACGACCACAAAGGTTAACATCTGAACTAAGAACGGGAACGATCGTTCCTTGCGTAATAGCGTCAACTACTAACTTGTAGTGTCCTCTATCGACAGAGTGAGCAGGATCGGAAATCATCTTAACTTACCTCCTCAAGCTAATTTCTCGCTATCCAAAAGGCATTTTGACGAAATACACTTGGGCCTAACAACACTTTGCAGAAGTAGAATTACCGCTTTTGAGGTTAAAATTATTGGCACCAAACAGTGACTAAGCAAGAAATTGTATCTTCACAGTTTGGTCGAACACCTCACAGCAGAGCATTCTGGTAAAAGTTACCTCGTCTTGATAGAGATAATTTTGAGGGGTTTTTCAGACAGTTTTCTGCTTAATTCCTTAAGATTTCCAACTTGCTCCCATAGATCGAGATTGCTTTCACCCTGCTCAGCAATTGGACTGAGCCAAAAATGTCATTCCAACTTTCTAACTTTCCTACCTTAATTGTATTAAGGGATGAAGATTTAACCATAATTAGGATGGGTCAAAATTAATATTTCTTTGCAGAGAGTCAAGATTAACGCTTCTTAAGACGTAAAGAAACATGAATAATATTTTTCAAGGAAGCAGAAATATCTGAATGTTCCCCTTCAGATATTACCTTAAAAATAGACAAAGACCCAGGATAGAAAATGGGGCATACTTGGTCTGTAAACAGACAGGAAAAAATTGCTAGTTCTTCAAGTAAATATTTACGGCACATTTCTCCATAAAAATTGAAGGAATTGTTCTGCTCATTTAGGTGAATGTGGCGATTGACAAACTCCCTAGAAAATGATTGAATTGATTTGGCAAATCTTTCATTTTTGGCAAACAAATCTTGTAATTGTTCGTAGTAATTTTCATATTCTTTCAATTGTTTGACTTCAGAGCAATAGACAAACTGAAAATTACAGGCATCGGCATGGCATCGAAAGACAGTCATTTCAGTATTGATATACTCTTTACCCATTAAAATTGCCTGAGTTAGTGCTTGTTTTTCGTTTAGTCCCCGATCGATTTGCAGAGTAATCCGATGTAAGCTATCCCCCACCAGGACGATACACTTTTGAAAACGATTCGCTATCCAATCCGCGATCGCCACTAATTTGGCAGTTGAAAAGTTAGGATTTTGCAAACTGATTCCCAAGAAACAACTATTGTAATTTTCTAGATGCTGTCGAGCATTTGAGGGAGAAACCTTGTCGATCAATACTCGATATCTTGACTTTGTGGGGATTGTTCTTTTCTCATTAACCTTTAATAATCTCCGAAAATCGGCCCACTCCATTGTTAATAAATTTCTATAAGAATCCAGATATAACTTTATCTCTCGATTGTCTTCCAAATCCCTGGCTAATAGGACATCTACACCATAAATCTCTCCCATCGGCAGAATTGTACCTAATTCACAATCGGGAAAGAATTTCTCAACTTCTGATGAGTCAAGCAATCTAACTTGTCGTGTCCCTAAATCTTGTCGTAGGGACTCAATATCGATGGTTAGACTAGCAGGCAAAACAGCCATCACTATTTGAGAATTGTCAATTTCTAGAAATACCGCTTCTACTAACTCCATCCCTAACATATTTTTATAGTTTTCCAACTCTTGGAGAGTATGGGCAGGTGAATAGCTAGTAACTATGTATTTCACCTTATGGCTGTCTAGAAGTTCTTGAAGTCTTGGCATTTGCATAGGACAGAAAAGAAGCACTGTTATATACTATGAAGATAAAACTAACTCCCAAAGAGCGCGGGTGTGTCATTGAATAATATAGTCTATCTCTTGACAAAAGTTAGAATCAAATAAATTAATCCATAGTGCATGATTTAAATTAGTTTGATTTGTACAATAACCAAGAGTTTTCTGATGTAGATATCAAATTATTTGTCTTGAAGTGAGATTAAATCTTTCAATATAAGACCTATTGTGAGTACCAGATGCAAAATCTTTTTCCGTTCCTTTTATCCAGAATTTTGCTACAGTTGTAAGCTTTCTTTTAAACCTTTTCTTTACTATTTGTAGGTATACATAATTGATAGATTGCATATTTCTCGATCGCTTACAAAGAGGAAAATCCGATCTATCTTAGCAAACCCTTATCCTATATAAACTTCTTTCATGTAATGCTCTTACATATTTTTTTTGTCCCTCGCCCTCTCAACTGTATTAGTTTGTAGGGACTACCGCCATTCAAACTCGTTAACCCAACGAAACTTTAAATGAGGAAATTAAAACCATGAGTAACTTAGAAGCCTTAACTAAACCCAAAACCTCTCAACCCAAACTTCTGGCCCTCGATGGTGGCGGTATTCGCGGTATTATCACCGTGGAAGTTTTAGCTGAAATAGAAAAAATCCTGCAAAAAGATCTGGGGCAAGATGACAGTTTTGTCTTAGCCGATTACTTTGACTATATTGCTGGCACTAGTACGGGAGCCTTTATTGCTGCTTGTTTATCTTGGGGAATGGGTGTAAATGAGATCCGCAAGTTTTACATTTATAGTGGCAAACGGATGTTTGATAAAGCTAGCATATTCAAAGCATTAAAATACAAATATAAAGATAAACAACTGACAAAGCAACTTAAATCGATATTTGGAGAGGAAACTCTTGGAAGCGAACGACTTAAAACATTACTGATGATGGTACTGAGAAATGCCACTACAGATTCTCCTTGGCCCATTTCAAATAACCCTCATGCTAAATATAACCAGCGTAGTCAAGAAGAAGGTGGTAACCTGTATTTCCCTTTGTGGCAACTTGTGCGTGCCAGCACCGCAGCTCCTACTTTTTTCTCTCCTGAAGTAATTGATATTAATGATGGAGAACCTTTTGTATTTGTCGACGGTGGCGTTACTTCTTTCAACAACCCTGCTTTTCAACTATTTTTGATGGCAACGACTGAACCCTACCACCTAAATTGGGATGTAGGTGAAGAGAAAATGCTTTTAGTTTCTGTCGGCACAGGTATGACTCCTGAGGCCAACAAAAATCTTGAGCCAGATGAAATGAATTTAATTTACAACGTTAAATCTGTTCCTGCTGCTTTAATGTATGCTTCTCAAGTTCAGCAAGATTTCCTTTGCCGAGTGTTTGGTAAATGTCTTGCTGGAGATCCTATCGATCGCGAAATTGGGGACATGATCGGCAAAAAAGCACCAGGAAATTCAAAGCTATTTACTTATGTTCGTTATAATGCTGAACTGTCTCGGGCTGGATTAGATGAGTTGGGTTTAAAAGATATTCAAGAAAAAAAAGTCCAAGCCATGGATTCGGTGGAACATATCGACCAACTCCAGAAAGTTGGAAGAGCGATCGCAGACCAAAAAGTCAAAGAGGATCACTTTAAAGGTTTTCTAGTAAGACATAAATAATACCAATTTGAAAAAGTAACTAAAGACCTAGTTTATCCGTTACACTACGCCCGACTGGGACAAGCTTAAGGGCATCATAAAGGTAAAGACCACGCAACAATTATCGAACTGTTGAGCCAGTTGTTGCCATAACAGCAATCTATTTTACACTCCCAGCCAACTTATTTAGTAGTGCTTCAAATAGCCTCATACCATCTGTGTTTCCCAGTATTGGGTCTGAAGCTCTTTCTGGATGAGGCATCATACCTAAAACATTGCCTGTTTTATTAGTAATTCCAGCAATATTATTGAGAGAGCCATTGGGGTTAGCTCGAGCGCTAATTTCACCAGCAGAGCTACAATAGCGAAATGCTACTTGACCCTCGTCCTCTAAAGCTTTGAGAGTATCGCTATCGGCGTAGTAACGACCCTCTCCGTGAGCTATGGGTAAAGTAATTATCTCTCCTTTAGAATAAGATTTAGTCCAAAGTAGATCGCTTGTTTCTATTTTTAGCGGAACGCGATCGCAAATAAAATGCAAACCAGAATTGCGAATTAACGATCCAGGTAATAGTCCTACTTCTGTTAGCACTTGGAAACCGTTACAAATACCTAGAAGGTATTTTCCTGCTTTTGCGTGTTCGACAACACTTTTGATTATGGGAGAAAAACGAGCGATCGCGCCACATCTGAGATAATCTCCGTAGCTAAACCCGCCAGGAAGAATTATTACATCTACATCCCCTATATCTGTTTCTTGATGCCAAATCATGCGAGTGGGTTGTTGGAGTAATCCACCTGTTACTAGGGCTACATCTCGATCGCAGTTTGACCCAGGAAAAACAATAATTCCAAATTTCATATCACATTACGATAATTTTGTCAACTCAAAGCAATAATTTTCAATAACTGGATTTGCCAAAAGTCGATCGCACATTTGATGTAGCTTTTCTTTGGCGTTTGCTTCATCTGTCGCCGTGAGTCTCATTTCGATATATTTACCAATTCTTACTTCTTCTACTTCTGGATAACCTAATTGCTTGAGTCCAGATTCTACGGCGACTCCAGCAGGATCTAGTACTGAAGGTCGGAGAGTGACGTAAATACGAGAGTGATATTTTTCAGACATTCGATTTTGGCTAATTAATCGCGAGCCTATTCGATTTTAAACCTTTACTAGTTAAATTAACACTAGATTTCGTAGCAATTGGCTTAAAGAGATTGGTTAAAAGGGAACAGGGAATAGGGAACGGTCAACAGTAAAATTGATTGATATTTTCACGCACTTTTTTCTGTTCCTTCCAGCTATCCGAATTTAAAACTCCTACCTCTAAAGGTAGTCCCCAATCAGTTGGAGTTTAAATAATCCCCGCGATCGTCCCCGTTGCCCTTTTCCAGACAATTGCTGCCTTGTTTATCGCTTAAATTCGGATAGTACCCCCGTCAAATAAAGGTACGGTCATAGTAAAATTCTCGCCATAAGTAAGTTTTTGCTCTTCTAAAATACCGATAGCGATCTTTTCTCCGAGGCGCAGAGATTCGATATAATCCGTAAAGTAGTGTACTCCTGCCCAGTTACGACCGATCGAAATATTAGCTGCAATTTTATTTAGTTCTCCTTCAACAGTTAAAGGTTCTGCGATCGTGACCTGATTCAATCCATTACCATTTTCATTGGGTTCGTAGGCAATATATCGCTCTTCTTGTTTGCCGAAATTAAGTTCAAAGCCGCTATCGAAAAATGCTTTGAGCATGGTAACGCAAGCCCCAGCTACTGTTGCGTGTCCCGCACCATAACTGGGATGCATTGGCGAACCTTCTGGAAAAGCCATAGGTAAGAAGTAATTATTTACGCCATTATCATCATCGTCATCGTCGTCATCGTCATCATCATCATCATTATTACTACTATTTTGAGAAAGATTGTATTCTGCAACTAGATCCAACAAACTTTTATCTCCCAATAATTTCTCGTCTAAAGCCTCAACTAGCTTAGCGAGGGGTTTTAGTTCGCGATCGGTACCAATGCCTTTTTTATAGCGATCGATTAAACCAGCTAATGCCTCTGGTCGCAAGCGACGATGAACGTTAAACTTTTGATAGCGGACGGCTTTTAAGGCCCTAGTAGCTACTTCGCAGACTAAACTTAAAATCTGGGGAGCGCCAAATTGAGCAAAACCTTGCTGTTTGTCTTCTACATCTGGTTTTTGGAAAGGAATACCAGGATCGAAAGGGACTCCCATTCCCAACATAATCAAACAAGCATTGAGATAAGCTTCATAAAGCGCGTCGTAGTGTACGTAAGTAGCTACATCTCTCGGAGTAGTAATAAAGCGATATTCATCGCCAACATAACTTTCAAGTCCGCGCAGGTCTGCACCATTCTGAACGTCCAACCAAGTCTCAAAATTGGTCATATAGTCCTGCGAAGGAGTAGCAACGCGGACTTTTTGATCGATCCGAATCGAACCATAGGTAATTAAACCGTCTTTTTGCTCTCGATCGCTGTTGTTGCTATTTATTCCTTCATTACCAATTAGCAAAAATTGAGATAGATAAGGGCCTTTTTGGTCTCCAGGTGCAATACCTCGAAAGATATTTTGTCTTGTCACTGGCGGTCGATGACGCGCCCTTTCTAGATCGCTGAGTTCGCAACATTCCGAAGCAAACCAATTGCGACCCATAATTTTGACATTATTTAAGATCGTAATTGCCTCTTGAACGGTTACTGGCAATTCCGTCTCATATTGTTCTCCTTCAACTGAAGAGTCTCGTAGTTGAGAAAAATGAATTTCTCTGAGTAAGGCTTGAAGATATAGTTCGGCTATTTCTGCCGCAAGTTCGACACTATCTATAGTTGGTGCCGGCGGCATAGTGACGGCTTGTGCGTCTGGCCCTTCTAAATCGAATGTTAATCCAGCACCAGCACTTTCCCAAGCACGCAGTTTTGCACCTCTGCCATCTTCAGCTTGTTTGGCTATTTCAGATTGCCAAAATTCTTGACGATTTTCAGTATCGCAAGTTATTTGTTGTTTACTCAAACAACCCGATTCTTTAGGTAGAGCGGCTGGCCCTAATGGAGTTTTCGCAAAATCTTTGGGGTCTCCCGATTGTATGCCTAAAACAAATTGCTGGTAGTCAGCGCTGTTTAATAGTAAACCAGTTTCTGGGTCGTGGGGCAAACCTTTAGTAAAATTAGCAATGTAGCTGGGTTCGTTGTTGTTCTCCCCTTTTGAACGGCGATACTTATATTCTTCTCCATTGCTTTTCTGTACTGCATGCGATCGATTTGCGGCAATTTCAGCAGCATTATTTCTAATTTGTTGGGCTTGCTGTCTCCGATTCATCATGAAGATAAATATCCTTAAATTTTTAAGTGCAACTCTTTTTTAGGCTTCTCTATATTTATTCTTTTGCTTTCAGATCTTTTCCGTAAAAAGAATATTTTTGTAATATTTGTTTATAAAAATCAAATGCAGGCGATCGAGATAAAAAATTAGCTTCGATCGAGCGTCCAACCTAACAACGGGAGTCGATTTTAACAGTTATCAGTGAACAGTTACCAGTTATCAGTTATGTGTTATCCCTGGGATCAAAAGTCCCCTACCTCTATAGGTAGAACGTCTCTCTCGTGGTTTAAATCCATGAGGGAGACCTGATAACTGATAACTGATAACTGGTAACTGTTTTAATTCTGCATTGGTTTGAGGTTGACTCCCTAAATATTTAAAACTACCGAAGAGAAATTATTCGTCAGAATAGCGCTTTTTAATATCTTCTAGATCTAAATCCACATTAGCAACATCGCCGTTTTGACTTTCTCCAATCACCGATCGCATCCCTTCTATGGTAGATAAGATGCTGCGAGGATCTAGAAACATTACTTTGCTGCTTTCGCTGCTACCAATAGTTTTACCCATTTCTAGATAATTTTGGGTCATGATAAACTGAAGGGCTTCTGTTGCTTTAGGATTGGTATTTAGTTTCTGGGTGACAATCTCCATTGCTTCAGCAGTTGCTCCTGCTTTAAGGATTTGTTCAGTGCGTTGTGCTTCAGCTTTAAGTACAATTGCCTGTTTTTCTGCTTCAGCTTCGAGAATCGCTGCTTTTTTGCGCGCTTCTGCTTCTAAAACTCTGGCTTGTGCTTGACCTTCTGCTGCGTTAATTGCAGAGTCTCTTTCTCCTTCTGAAGTTAATATTGCTGCCCTTTTTCTCCTTTCTGCCGCCATTTGCAATTCCATGGAGTCTTGGACGGCTTTTGAAGGCATAATATCGCGCAATTCTACCCTAGTTATTTTTACGCCCCAAGGGTCGGTAGCAATATCTAGTTCTCTGAGCAGAATTTCATTAATTTCAGTGCGAGCAGTAAAAGTTTCGTCGAGTTCCAGTTTGCCCATTTCCGAGCGAATTTGAGTCAAAACCAAATTTTCGATCGCTATTTGCAGATTTTCTACCTTGTAATAGGCTTTATACATATCCATAATCCGCCAATAGACTACTGCATCTACACTAATGGCAACGTTATCGCGGGTAATGCACGATTGAGCTGGCACGTCAAAAACTTTTTCGCGGGTGGTGTCTCTATAGACTACCTTATCAATGAAAGGAACTGTAAAATTTAGCCCTGGTTGAAGAGTCTTTTTATAACTTCCTAGAGTTTCTATTAAATATTCATTTTTTTCATTGACAATTTTGACCGAACCTGTTATGGCAGAGCCACCAAAGACTAATAATATTATCCAGAGAAAGGGAGTTTCCATTTTGAATTGTCTTGTTACTGTGTAGTTAACAATTGAGCAAATTTTGCGGTAAGACAACTAGAGTATTACCTTCGCGCCTAATGACATGCACTTTTTCTCCAGGGGCGATCGTCTGGTATTCATTTTCGCACTTTGCTCGCCAGGAATTGCCTTCATAGAGAACTCTACCAGTATCACCTGGAGGAATTTCTGTTAAAGTTTCTGCAAAGTTATCGTCGCCTAAATTAGAGATTCTTCGCTTGGGGGTAAACAAACGTCGCGAGAGTATTATCAATAAAGTAGACAATAGTAGCCACAGAACGATTTGTAAAGAAGTCTGAGGCAATAATATTGAGATCGCAGCTACCAAAAAAGCGCTTATCCCCATCATAAAAGAAACAAAAGCGGTGGGGAAAACAAATTCCATTAGACAAAGAATTGACCCAGCGATCGACCAGAGAAGAGTGGGACTCAGCATATGTGGGACAGCAAAAGTGAGATAGAGACCTCGCCAAAGTAGTTCAATCTACCTTCTATGATAGCCTTTGTCCCAATCTATTAAGAGAGTTGAGTTAAAACAGTTAATGTTGGGGACATTACTATGCAAGAATATTTAGGGTTGCCTAGAAAGCTTTAACCAAGGTTGAAAAAATAGTATCGAGAGAGAACCAAAATTATATGAAAATTGGCGATCGCGTTCGCGTTATTAAATCTGTTGTCGTTTATCACCATCCAGAACATAAAAAAGAACCTTTCGACATTAAAGGAATGGAAGGAGAAATAATGGGAATTATTACAGAATGGGAAGGAAGGCCTGTAAGCGCCAATTTCCCAATTAGGGTTAAGTTTAGTAAAAAATTTAACGCCCACTTTCGACAAGACGAAGTCGAAACAATTTAGTCGCCCAACCCTTACCTAGGAGGTCGATCGAGATTTATAGTGGAAAAAACGATCCCGAGGGCAGTAGACTATGGTCAAATCAATATCTATACTCGGCTCCACTGGCTCAATTGGTACTCAGACCCTAGATATTGTCAGTCAATATCCAGACCAATTTCGCGTAGTTGGATTAGCCGCAGGCAATAACATAGAGCGGCTAGCAGAGCAAATTCGGCAGTTTCAACCAGAAATTGCCGCTACTTATTATGAAGAAAAATTACCTCAATTAAAAGAAGCACTAGCCGATCTGCCTGAACTGCCAATTCTCTTAGCAGGTGCTGAAGGAGTAGCAGAAGTTGCCCGTTACGGCGACTCAGAATCAGTAGTAACGGGAATAGTAGGTTGTGCTGGGTTGCTGCCAACCATAGCCGCGATCGAAGCAGGTAAAGATATTGCCCTAGCCAATAAAGAAACCTTAATTGCTGCAGGACCAGTAGTATTGCCGTTAATAGAAAAACACGGTAACAAATTACTACCAGCAGATTCAGAACATTCAGCCATTTTTCAGTGCCTTCAAGGAGTACCCGATGGAGGTTTGCGCCGAATTATACTCACTGCTTCAGGAGGAGCTTTTCGCGATTTACCCGTAGAAAAATTAAGCTCGGTGAAGGTAGAAGATGCTCTCAAACATCCTAATTGGTCCATGGGCAAGAAAATTACTATAGACTCCGCCACTTTGATGAATAAGGGTCTAGAAGTAATCGAAGCTCACTATCTCTTCGGTCTAGATTACGATCGCATTGATATTGTCATTCACCCTCAGAGTATCATTCACTCTCTCATTGAGGTACAAGATACTTCAGTGTTAGCCCAATTAGGTTGGCCAGATATGCGCTTGCCCTTACTATACGCTCTTTCTTGGCCAGAGCGCATATATACGGATTGGGAACAGTTAGATTTAGTCAAGGCTGGTAGTTTGACTTTTAGAGAACCAGACCATCAAAAATATCCTTGTATGAATTTAGCTTATGCTGCTGGGAGAGCAGGAGGTTGTATGCCTGCAGTACTAAACGCAGCAAACGAGCAAGCAGTGGCACTCTTTATAGAAGAAAAAATTAAATTTTTAGATATTCCTCATTTAATTGAGAAAGCTTGTGAGGGTTTTTCAGGTCAAAATATCCAGAATCCTAGTTTAGATGACATTTTAGAAGCCGATCGCTGGTCGAGAGAGGCGATCGTCAAAGCTAGCGAGCAATTAGACCGAAAAGACAGCCTAATTTCTTTGAGTTAATTTTCTTCAAAACCAAGTAAATCTTATAGTCTATACTTGTTTTATTGAACTAGAGGTATTTGCGGCAAACAAATAAAGCGCTAAGCTTGATTAAGTTCAATATAGAAGAGCTGACGAGCTTCCAATGGCAAATGCGGAACACGTTAATATACTCCTCCGTAAAGGAATAAGAGACTGGAATAAGTGGAGAAAAAAATACCGCAATATAATTCCAGACCTTAGCGAAGCTGACTTAAGTAACAGTGAAATCTGGAAAGCAGATTTAACTGGTGTCAATCTCACCAAAGCCAGACTGCGTTACACAGATCTAAATAATTCAGACCTGAGTAATGCAGAACTTTGGCAAGCAGATTTGACGGGGGCATACTTATGGAAGGCATCTCTTCAAGATGCCTACCTCTCTAGTGCGAATTTGACCAAAGCTAACCTGAGAGAAACAAGTTTAGTTAGAGCTCAGGCGCTAGGTACAAATTTTGAGGGTGCAACTCTAACAGGAGCCTGCATAGAAGACTGGAATATCAATGGTGAAACTAACCTTAAAGACTTGATTTGCGATTTCGTTTATCTCAAAGATAAGGAACAGGAACGCTGTCCTACCGAGGGCAACTTTTCCCCAGGAGAGTTTGCCAAGCTTTTTGAGAGAACTTCTAAAACTGTCGATCTAGTTTTCCGCAATGGTATTGATTGGCGAGCCTTTCTCTCCTCATTCCAAAAGCTACAGGTAGAACTCAACAGTAACGAATTACTTATTCAAGCTCTAGAAAACAAAAACGATGGCGCTCTCTTAATCAAGTTAAACATTCCTACTAATGCTAATCAAGAAGCAGTTGAGCAATACATAAAGAAAGAATACCAACTAGAATTACAGATGGTAAACCAAGAATATCGCGAAAAATTAAATGCCAAAGACGAACAGTTAGCAATATATCGTCAACAAAGTATGGATCTGATGGAAATTGCTACGATCGTCGCTAATGCTCTGGCTTTGTAATTTGGCACGCAAGGAAGGCAAGAACTAGAAAAGCATAGGACTCGGGCATTCTATATTATGCCCTCCTAGTTAATTTGTGATTGACAACAAGATATTGCTTTCGAGCAATTTTTTTTTGAGTGTAAACAAATCCAAACACGATCGCCTACTGCGCAGAAGCAATTGGTACAGTGAAAGTGAATCTAGGAGCAAATACTTATGGTCACTGTTGCAAACGAAAGTAAGACAAACACCACAAGAGAAACATCCCCGATCCTCTGGTTTGAAGAGGTAAGAACTTCTGATGTTAATTTGGTCGGGGGCAAAAATTCTTCTCTGGGAGAAATGCTCCAACAATTAAAGCCTGAAGGAGTGAACGTCCCCAATGGTTTCGCTACTACTGCTTATGCCTACCGCTATTTTATTGAGTCGGCTAATTTAGAAGCAAAACTGCGCGACATATTTGCCGATTTAAATATTGACGACGTAAATAATTTACAGGAGCGTGGAAGACAAGCTCGTTCTCTAATTTTAAATACCCCTTTCCCCCAAGATTTAACTGACGCGATCGCCTCTTCATACGAAAAACTTTGCCAACTCTACAGCAAAGAAACAGACGTAGCAGTTCGATCGAGCGCTACCGCAGAAGATTTACCAGAGGCTAGTTTCGCAGGTCAGCAAGAAACCTATCTCAACGTTCGAGGAATTAAAGCTGTCTTAGAAGCAACTCATAAATGCTTCGCTTCTTTATTTACCGATCGCGCTATTTCCTATCGGGAAAACAATGGTTTCGATCACTTACAAGTCGCTCTCTCAGTTGGCATACAAAAAATGGTACGCTCTGACTTAGCTACTGCTGGAGTCACTTTCTCGATCGATACTGAAACAGGGTTTAAAAATGCTGTTTTTATCACCGCAGCCTACGGTTTAGGAGAAAATGTAGTTCAAGGTACTGTAAATCCCGACGAGTACGTAGTATTTAAACCTACTCTAGCAAAAGGCTACCGTCCAATCCTCAAAAAACGGCTCGGTAGCAAACAGCTTAAAATGATCTACGATCGCGGTGGGTCGAAACTGACCAAAAATATCAACGTAACAGAAGCAGACAGGGAAAAATTTTGTCTTTCTGACGAAGAAATTTTGCAACTAGCAAAATGGGCAATTAAAATCGAAGACCACTACTCGAAGGTACGGGGGACATATACCCCAATGGATATAGAATGGGCAAAAGATGGAATAACAGGAGAACTGTTTGTAGTCCAAGCTAGACCGGAAACAGTACAATCTCAAAAAAGTAGCACCATTCTCAAAACTTATCAACTACAAGAAAAGAGCGAAGTATTAGCAACAGGTCGCAGTGTAGGAGAAGCGATCGGCTCGGGAATAGCTCGCGTCATAACAGATGTAAGCAAAATACACCTGTTCAAACCAGGAGAAGTATTAATTACCAAACGCACCGACCCCGACTGGGAACCGATCATGAAAAAAGCCAGCGCGATCGTTACCGATCGAGGGGGACGCACTTGTCACGCAGCAATCATCGCCAGGGAAATGGGAATTCCCGCGATCGTCGGCTGCGGTAATGCTACAGGACAAGTAAAAACGGGTACGGACGTAACAATTTGCTGCGCTGAAGGAGAAGAAGGGAAGGTTTATTCGGGTTTACTACCTTTTGAGGTCAAAGAAACCCCTCTGGAAAAATTACCCAGCACCCGCACCAAAATCTTAATGAATGTTGGCAATCCCCAACAAGCATTTTCTTCAGCAAGTATACCCTGCGATGGGGTGGGTTTGGCTCGTTTGGAGTTTATTATCGCCAACCACATTCAAACACATCCACTGGCTTTGATTCATTTCGATCGACTAGAAGACGAATCTGTTAAAGCTAAAATTGCTGAATTAACAAAACACTACGAAGACAAACCCCAGTTTTTTGTCGATAAGCTAGCTAGGGGAGTAGGGACAATCGGGGCTGCTTTCTATCCCAAACCAGTAATTGTTCGTCTCTCCGATTTTAAAACTAACGAATACGCCAATCTCTTGGGGGGTAAGCAGTTTGAACCCCAAGAAGAAAACCCCATGTTGGGTTGGCGCGGTGCATCGCGTTACTACGATCCTAAATACCGCGAAGCTTTCGCCCTCGAATGTGCTGCCATCAAACGAGTACGAGACGAAATGGGTTTAACTAACGTTATTCCTATGATTCCTTTCTGTCGCACCCCAGATGAAGGGCGACAAGTGTTAGCAGAAATGGCAAAACACGGCTTAGAAAGGGGCGTAAATGGTTTAGAAGTGTATGTAATGTGCGAGTTACCGAGTAATGTTATTTTGGCAGACCAATTTAGCCAAGTATTTGACGGGTTTTCCATTGGTTCTAACGATTTGACTCAGCTTACTTTAGGTCTCGATCGCGATTCTGCTTTGGTAGCCCATTTATTTGACGAACGCAACGAAGGAGTAAAACGCACGGTCAAGTTGGCTATAGAAACCGTCAAAAGATCGGGGCGCAAAATAGGTATTTGCGGTCAAGCCCCTAGCGATTATCCCGAGTTTGCTAAGTTTTTAGTAGAGTTGGATATTGATTCTATTAGTCTCAATCCCGATTCTGTTCTCAAAACTCTTTTGATGGTGGCAGAAGTAGAAAATCAATAGATTTGCTGTTGGTTATTTGCTATTTGTTTATCACTCTTTCGGGATAAAAGAACATAAAAAATCTTGCGCAGTTTTAGTAGATTTAGCGAGCATCCGAAGCAATAGCTGGAGTTGGTGAGAAGCCTACGCTGTATACGTTAGTATCAGCGTAGGAGTATGTCACGATTCCAAACCTCACGATCTGGGTTTCTGTTTCTTTCTCGTTGTAGTAGTTTTTCGCAACTACCTTTTAACGCTATGGTTATCAGGCCTTATGTACCTTGCGCCAAAGAGATGAAAAGATAAACATACCCAAAAATAAAAAAAATATTAAATTACTTTACAAATTTTTACAAATCCCTTAACATATATAACAACAGGCGAAAAACCTGATTATCATAAAAAAACATAACCGCAATCATACGCACCATGACAACTACATTACAACAGCGCGAAAGTGCTTCCCTATGGGAACAGTTTTGCCAGTGGGTAACCAGCACCAACAACCGTTTATACGTAGGTTGGTTCGGCGTTCTGATGATCCCTACTCTCTTAACTGCAACCACTTGCTTCATCATCGCCTTCATCGCTGCTCCTCCAGTAGACATCGACGGTATCCGCGAGCCTGTAGCTGGTTCCTTATTATACGGAAACAACATCATCTCTGGTGCTGTTGTACCTTCTTCCAACGCGATCGGCCTTCACTTCTACCCCATCTGGGAAGCTGCTTCCTTAGATGAGTGGTTATACAACGGTGGTCCTTACCAGCTAGTAATTTTCCACTTCTTGATCGGAGTCTTCTGCTACCTCGGTCGTCAGTGGGAACTTTCTTACCGCTTGGGAATGCGTCCTTGGATCTGTGTTGCTTACAGCGCACCAGTATCTGCAGCTACCGCAGTCTTCTTGATCTATCCTCTAGGTCAAGGTTCCTTCTCTGACGGAATGCCTCTCGGTATCTCTGGAACCTTCAACTTCATGTTCGTGTTCCAAGCAGAGCACAACATCTTAATGCACCCCTTCCACATGTTGGGAGTAGCAGGTGTATTCGGCGGCGCATTATTCTCTGCAATGCACGGTTCTCTAGTAACTTCTTCTTTAGTACGTGAAACTACTGAAACCGAATCACAAAACTACGGTTACAAATTCGGACAAGAAGAAGAAACCTACAACATCGTAGCAGCACACGGATACTTCGGTCGCTTAATCTTCCAATACGCGTCCTTCAACAACAGCCGTTCCTTGCACTTCTTCCTAGCTGCATGGCCAGTAGTAGGAATCTGGTTCACCGCTTTAGGTATCAGCACCATGGCGTTCAACCTCAACGGATTCAACTTCAACCAGTCCATCCTTGATTCTCAAGGTCGTGTCATCAACACCTGGGCTGACATCCTCAACCGCGCTAACCTCGGATTTGAAGTAATGCACGAGCGTAACGCACACAACTTCCCCTTAGACCTAGCTAGCAACGAAGCAACTCCAGTTGCTCTAACTGCTCCTTCCATCGAAGGCTAATAGTCTAAAGCTTAGTTAAATAAAAAGCCTCCCAATTGGGAGGCTTTTTAGTTTTTCATTGGTTCATCTATTATCAATAAGCTTAATTTGATGACAATAGCTTGAAATTAAAGTGTTTTATTCCGCTTCGATCGCCTTTTCAGTGGTTGTCGATCGAAGCGCAAAAGTGCATTCAGTTTATTAAACTACTCAGCTATGCATGTAAGATTGGAGATGATTCAAAATTTCGCAATAAATTTCACTATTGACTCGCTCGCCCCTTCGGCCGTCCTCTAACCTAATATCATCTACATAGTAGTTCAGGCTAAATTTCAGAAAAATTTCCGTACTGCCGTGAAAATTCTGTTCCATTCGGACATGTGGATCGTGACATCTGCTTCTGGCTTGTTTAAATCTGGTTCGCAGCCAATGTACTAATTCTTTTAGGTAATCATCCAGACGGGTTTCAATACGTTCTGGATTCAATATCTGTTGCAATAAGCGTTTTAACCGCTTTTTCAACAGCTCAATCTGATATTCCCATATTTTAGGTAGAATATATTGATCTTCATCAACTATATTTGAATCTTGCAACCCAATCCGATACCATTTTCTAATTAGGCGAATTAAAGACTTTGGAGAATTTGTTTCTTCAAGCTGAATTAGCTGATAACGCTTGCGCTTAGAAAAGAGGTGTCTTTTATCCCATTTTTCAACCGCGACAAATTCTAGCCCTACTAGATCGAGAATATTTTGATATTCGTACTTTATTGTTTCAATCTCATCTCGCTCCAATCCGCCCTTTTCTAGAAATTGCAGGGTGAGAACTAAAGCTTCAAGGTTTTCTTCAATTTCTTCAAGTTTCAAGTTAACTTCTTGTTCTGCGATCAGTCTTTTGCGTCCATTTTCCTTTTTGGCACGAAAACATTTTCCAGTCTCTTCCCAATTGAAATATTTGTCTAAATACTTTAATTTAGTCTCGAGATCTCCTATGGTATCGGGATGTGCCAAGATAATTTCTTCCATCGTTTGATAACATAAGTTTAAATCGCAATTAGATGGAAATGTAATCGGCACTGAGTAATAAATTGGTGCAAGCGGACGGCTAACATTAACAATTTTTTGTGCTTGTAAGATGCTATTGGGTATATAAGCTACTGTATGACTTTCAAATTGGTAAATTTGGGTGACACGCAAACCGATCTTTTGCAAAATGCCTAAATTACCATTATCTAAACGCAGTACATCACCAAACTGAAAGGGAGTGTCAATCAGGAGTACGATACCACTGAAGAAGTTGGCAAGAATATCTTTAGTAGCAAAACCAATAATAAAGCTTGCCCCCCCCAACGCAACCCAAATTCCGCTTAAATTGATGCCCAAGGAGAGTTGCAGAATCAAAGCTAGACTAATTAGTGTAATTAATACAGGAGTCACAGTTTCTAATAAAGGAAACAAGACGTTATCCCACATAATTTCAGTATTCTCTGCCCATTTCTTGAGGTAATAGAAGACAACCTGAGTAAATAATTGCCACAACCAGTAGCTTACCGAAATAATAATTGCGGTTATGAGAATGGGATTAAGCCATGTCAAATCTAAATCAGAGTTTAAATTAGCAATTGCGATTTTAAAGCTACTCAAAATAAACACAATTAGCACTGAATCGGCAGATACATTAAGAGTAACCAGAGCAATATCTCTTTCAAATTTCCGAAAGATGCTGCGTAGAATATAGAATAAAAATCCATATAGCAAGATTGTTCCAATAATTGTAAAAGCTAGGCTTTTCAGCACAAACATTACTGGCTCTATGTTTGTAAAGAAAAAAGGCATATTAAGGAGTTTTAAATCGATCGTCAACGAAAATTAAACTTGTTATGTTCGATTAATTTATCATTTTTAGAAGGTTTTTGAAAAGTTTTATTTGAAAGCGTTTGCCTACGGCGCTTCCTTGACGACTAGTGACTGATTATTGGTCAATTTTCTGAGCATCAGGTCAATCATCATTGCCACATAAATAAAGAGACTGAGATCGGGGCTACTCAATTTCTAGCTTCAAACTAGGCAAGAATTTCTGTAAATTTTTCAAAGATTTACCCTGCCAAGGTATTTCATTTGAACCTAAAACCACCAATTGAATTCCTTTCTTTTTCCGCAACCCCAGAACAAATTTTGAAAGCATACTGATACCAGAACTATTGAGAAATTCTAATTTTCTTAAGTTCAAAGTCATTTGCTCTGGTTTGGAGTCAGCAATCTTATTTAATAGATCGGTGATGGGTGCATATTCTTTAGGACCTCCCAGGCTTAACAACCCTATAAAATCAACCGTGCTTGACTCTGGGTCGTATTGCACTGTGTAATCTTTGTCTTTAATTTCTTCAATTGCCATCGTTGTTAGCATTGCTCCTTAGATTAGAAATTAGCTCGATTGATGGATGTCAATGAATACTATACTGTTAACTGCGCCATTGTAGTTACAGTATGGATTTGAGGCTCTGTACTGAGTGGTTCAAATTTCCAGCCTAGTTTAGCTGAGTAATCATTAATCATGGTCAAAAAACCTAATCCAGATGCTTCAGAATCTTCTTCTAGACTTTTCTCGACTTGGGTAACGTATAATTCTTCTGGATCGGATGCTAATAGTTGTGTTAAAAAAGCTTGGAATTTGTCTATTCCTTGAGGATTAACAGTATTAGTCACGAACAAGACGACTGTAACCGAGCCATTTTCTAGCTCTATATCTTCTATAAAGTAAATGCAGAATTTGACCTTAAACTTACTCTCTCGATCGTTAAATTTCATCGCATTTTCTAACAACTCATTAGCAATGTAAGTAATAGAGCCTTTACTTTCTTTGATTCGGCGATCGCCATCGGGATTGTCGTCGTCTACTGGTAAAAAAGTCGAGCAATAATCAGCTATAAATTGAGCAGATAAACGATTGTTCGACCATCTTTTTCTAATAGAATGAGCCGTAGGACTAAAGATCATTTCTAAAGAATCAAGTTCGGGAGGAAATTCTTCGATGTAATCTCCAAATACTTTTTGCATTGTTATTTAAACCTCTTAACTTAAATTTATTGCTGTTTTAGTATCACCAAAGTAATATCATCAAATACTTTTTGTTTGCCAATAAATTCTCTGAGATCGTCAATAACTGCTTGTTTAATCTCTTGGGCGCTAAACTGCCAATTTTGACTAATAACCTCACAGAGTCTATCCATCCCGTATTGTTTTTTCTCCAAATCGAAAGCTTCGGGGATGCCATCAGTATACAGAACTACCCCATCACCAGGATGTAACTCAACCACAGTGCGATCGATAAAATCAGCAATATCGTCATCTAGACCGATGGGTAAGCCTAAATCCATTGTGTCAATGCGTTCGATATGACCTCCAGCACGGACTACAAGGGTTTCTTCATGTTGTCCGCTGATGCTAACTTTCCCCTCTGAGTAGTTCAGAATGGCTAAGGTTAGATTTTTATCAGAGTTCATCCGTTGCACGTTGCGATAGATCGTGCGGTTTAGGGTATCTAAGAACCTGACAGGATCGTACTCGCGAATTTCTTGCAAGGTACGCACTGCGGTTTGGGTCATCAGCATTAAGAGACCACTTTCTAAACCGTGCCCTGTTACGTCGCCAATGCCCAGAGTAATAATGCCATCCATCTGCAGCACGTCATAGTAGTCTCCGCCTATTTCATCTGCTGGTTCCATAAATCCAGCGATATCCAGACCGTCAACGCTTTCCAATTCTTCAGGTTTGGGCAAAATCATTTGTTGAATCTGTCGAGCTATGTCGAGTTCTGCCCCCAGGCGCAAGTTTTCGATCTTGAGTTTTTCATTGAGTTGGGTGATTTCGGCGTTAGCAGCAGCCAGTTGGGTGGTGCGTTCGGCGACTTTATCTTCTAGGGTTTGATAGAAGCGAGCATTTTTGATAGATATTGCTGCTTGGGTGGTGATGAGTTTGAGGACTTGAATGTGGTCTGAGGTAAAAGCTTCTGTGGTGAGGTTATTTTCGAGGTAGAGAATGCCGAGTAGTTCTCCCTGATTGAGAATAGAGGTGCAGAAGAGACTTTTAGGTTGCTTTTGAATGAGATATGGGTCTCCCGTAAAGGTCTTGTCTTGTTCGACGTTGTTGAGGAGCAGAGGCTGTTGAGTTCGTTTGACGGTGTTGATAATGGTACTGGGTAAAGTGTCGATTCGATCGAGAGAAGTGGTGAATATGTGACAGTCGCTGTTATCGCATTGGGCGACGACTTCCCAAGTACCGGAGTTGTTTAAAATTAAAACTACTGTATCGGCTCCAGCATTTTCGATGACGACGTGCATCAATTTAGAGAGCAAGGCATTGATTTCGATTTCCCCAGAGAGAGCTTGGGAGGCTTTGATAGCGCAGGCGAGATCGAAAACGGAGCTAGTGGTTGTAACTGTGCCGAGGTGTTGGGGAGAGGTTAGGGGATTGCTAAAATTGAGGGAGGATTGGGGTTGTTGGAGGATGGGGGTAAGGAGTTGAGGATATTTTTGTTCGAGTTGGTTGACCTTGGCTTTGGCTCCCCAACGGGCATAGCAATAGTAAGCTTCCTGCATATAGGCAGCAGCTACTTTTTCTTTACCCCAAGCTAGGTAGAATTTGGCGACTAATTCGTTGGCTAAAGCTTCTTCTTGGATGTAGCCATTTTCTTTGGCTCCGGCAATGGCGCGATCGTACATTTCGATCGCTTCTAGTTTTTCTCCCAAAACTCGATTTTGCTCGGCCTCGACCAGATAAAATTTATGGAGATGATTCATCGGGGCATGGCGGGCCCAAATTCTCATTTTTTCTCGATCGGCAGCTATTTTTGCCAAAATTTTATCTTGCTCGGATTTGGCGACACGGGGATAGATTGCCAATCGGGTCAGAGAATCGTATAAATGAAAGACTGGAACGGCAAGCGCTGCTGTTACCGTGCCTAAATACTCTGCGGCTCGATCGCTATGGGTTAGAGCTAGATCGAACTCCTCAAATAGATAGCAAAGGATAAGTTTATTTAAGTACAAATAGTGCAGTCCGTACCCGTTATTATTTGCTAAATAAATCGGTAGCAATCGCTCTTCATCGATCGCCTCCCCAACTAAACGAGAGGGATTGTCAGACTTGCCCGTCAAATTCAAAGCTGTCTGCCGAGTCACTTCAACTAAATTGACTCCCATGTTTTGCTGAAGTCGCTCTAGATCTTGACTCCAAATCTTCATTTCCCGTTCGAGAGAGGTGAGTTCCTTGCCTGTAAACAGGGAATACTGACAGATTTTGAATGCCGTATAGCCAGCCCATTCAAACTCTCCCGATTCTACCCCGCATTGATATCCCCACCGCAGAGGATCGAGTACTTTTCGGGCGTGGTCTTTCCAATGAAGGAGGAAGCCTTCAACCATATCCAATGTCCGAGCCTGAATCGCTTGGGCGTTAAATTTGTCAAGCAAACTCAAGGCTAATTTGCCAAATTGATAGCCAGATTCAATGTCGCCGATCGTCCCGCACAGAATAACGCCGTAAACCCCATAAGCAAAAGCCGACCAAGGAGAATTTCCGTATTGGACGGACAATTTTACTTTTTCTAAGACCAGGAGCGGCATGAGGTCGGGAATAGATACGTAAACTGGAGCGAATAAACTCGATAAAACGCTCATTGTTGCCAATTTATGAGGATCGGTCATTTCTGGCAAGTCGATCGCCGCTGAAGGGTTCTTCCCCGTCGAAGTTGACATGACTTCCTTCAATCCGCGCTGAAGATCTGACGGTTTCGGACGTTCGGGAAAATTTGTTCCTAAAAGTTTTAGGGCTTGCAATCCAATTTCGATCCCTTCCTGCAACCTGTTTTGCGAAGCATAGGCTGTAATTTTAATTTCATAAATTTTAACTTTTTCAAGAGTTGTTTCTGCCTGTTTCAAGACAACGTCTGCCCAGATTTCCATTTGCTCGAAGTTGCCGTTTAGGTACGCTACTTCTGTAGCTAATTTGTAGAGCGATAGGGTGAGGTCGTATTGATTCTGCCAACAATCGATGTCTAGAAGTTCTATTCCTACGGTTAAATAGGTTTTGGCAGCCCCATAAGCTGTAGCAACTTTGGCTTTCCGTCCAGCGATTAAATTTAATCGAGCGAGTTCTTCTCGGTCTGTCAGCTGAGGAATTAATTCTACTGCCATATTTAATTGATTGACAATATCAAAAATTTTCTCTTCTTGCTCTGCTTCTGGGGTATTCCTTAAAAGAAGTCTGCCAATTTTGAGGTGAGTGGACTGTTTCTGAGATTCAGGAATGAGAAAATAGGCAGCTTGTTGAACGCGATCGTGCAAAAAACGGTAACTGACTGAAACCGATCCGGTCTCTGTTTCCTTGTTTGGTTCTCCTTGGAAAAACTTATAGGTTTCAGTTTCGGGAATAACCAATCCCTCTGGCAAAGCTTGCCATAAATACCTGGCTACTTCCTCTTGGGTTTCCTCACATACGATCGCCAAGGTCTCTAAATCAAATCGATTGCCAATGCAAGCTGCTAGTTTTAATACTTTCTGAGTCTCCTCTGGCAGTTTATGCAACCTTCCCACCATGAATTCCACCACATCTTCGGTGAGAGCCAACTGACGGACTTTCGGCAGATTCCACAGCCAATATCCTACCTCAGCATCAAATCGAATACACTTCTCCTCGTGCAATCCTTGCAAAAATTGAGTCGTAAAAAATGGATTGCCCTGTGTCTTTTGATAGACTAATTCAGATAATGGCGTAGCGACTTTTACCGAACACTGCAAGGTATCGGCAATCAAACGAGTAATATCTATATCCCCCAAAGGGGTAAGGGTAAGAGTATTGAGCTTCGATCCCTGTTTCTGAATTTCCTTCAGCGTCAGCATTAACGGATGGGCGGGAAATACCTCATTATCCCGATAGGCTCCCAACATCAGTAAATAACCCGCTGCCGATTCGTCCATCAACAACTTCAGTAGATTTAACGAAGCCGAATCTACCCACTGCAAGTCGTCGAGAAAAATGACGAGAGGATGCTCTTTGGTGGTGAAGATACGAACAAACTTGCCAAACAACAAATTGAAGCGATTCTGTGCTGCACTGCCAGAGAATTCTGGTACGGCTGGCTGTTTGCCAATGATGCGTTCGAGTTCTGGAATTACCTCGATTAGTATTTGACCATTTTCCCCCAGAGCTTCGAGGATTTTCGTTTTCCAGGTGGCTAGTTGGGCATCTGACTCCCCCAGCAATTGCCCCATTAAGTCTCGGAAGGCTTGCACGAAAGCTGAAAAGGGAATGTTCCGATTAAACTGGTCAAATTTACCTTGAATGAAATAGCCTCGCTGTCGGACAATGGGTTTGTGAACTTCGTTAACAACAGCAGTCTTGCCAATTCCTGAAAACCCAGCCACCAGCATTATTTCTGTTGTACCATTGGCAACCCGCCAGAAGGCATCTAGCAGGGTTTGCACTTCAGTTTCCCGTCCGTAGAGTTTTTCGGGAATCATGAAGCGATCGCACAAATCCCTCTCCCCAAGCTGGAAAGAGTTTATTTCTCCTTTGGCTTGCAACTGTTGCCAACATCGCTCTAGATCGTGCTTCAAACCCAAGGCGCTCTGATAGCGATGTTCGGCATTCTTCTCCATTAACTTGAGAACGATCGCCCGTAACACGTCCGGAACTGCTGACTGGGCAATGCTCGCAGGAAATTCTGCCGATCGGGCAATATGGCAATGCACCAACTCCATCGGATCCCTACTTGTAAAGGGTAAGGTTCCCGTCAGAAGTTCAAAAAATGTCACTCCTAGGCAATAGAAATCCGTGCGGTAGTCTATCCCTCGGTTCATGCGTCCAGTTTGCTCTGGAGATATGTAGGCAAGAGACCCTTCCAGGAGATTTGGGTTGGTGAGTTGCTGCTGCTCTTTGGGCAGCAAACTGGAGATACTAAAGTCGATCAGTTTTACCAAGCGGGTTTCGGGGTGGATGAGGATGTTGCTTGGTTTGATGTCTTTGTGAATGATGCGCTTTTGGATGAGGTAATGCAAAACTTCGCTCAGTTGAGTGGCAATTGCCAAGAATTCGCTGAGAGAACGGGGGGACTTTTGCCAATAGTCCCAGAGGGGGATCTCACCTTCATCCTTCATTACCAGAGCATAACCATTACCATAGTTTTCTAGGGCCAGGGGTTGAACGATCGTGGGATGTTCCAGAAGACGGGCGATCGAGTATTGGTTGCGGAATTGGACTAACTCATTGACGTTGGGGTGGGGGTTGCGTAGAATTTTGACGATCGCGGGTTGCCGATCTATAGTTCGGATGGCTCGATAAACAAGGGTGTTGGTTCCAACATAGATTTGGTTAGTTTCTTGATAATTAGGAAGGTTAAGCATCTTCAATCTGGGTAAATTAGACCAGAGGTCTCGTAATCGGCAGATTGGGAGGTTACATGGAGTTAAACTCGTCCCACGTCATTTATTTCTGGGATTTCGCCTCGATCGCTACGCGCACCACGGCGTGTTCTTGATTGTCTATTGTTTATGGATACTAACACTAAATTCAGTTAGTCTAAACCAAAGTTACCAATTTATTGGATGACAAACTAAAATAACTTGGTGGTTAGAAGGAGCAAAAAAAGAATACTATTTTGGGAAAAGCTCAAAGCTAAATATGGCTTAAAAACTCAGTAAACCAAGATTTAAAGCAGTTATTAAAAGAAGTTTGAGAGATTTTAAAGTTTAGATTTAGTCAGTGAAAAACTTATGAAAGATAATTACTTGAAGTCTGTCAAGGGAAAGATAGGTCAAGATAAAACATACGAGCCAATATCATATTTAATAAACAAAGTTTAATTAGTAAGGAATTTTTTGAGTGGGGAAAACTAAAAAAAGGTTTAAAAAAATAGGAAATATGCTGTATATTATAAAATAAATTTATCCAAGGGTTAACTAAGGGATTCGTTGGAAAAATTACTGGCAACAGACGACAAGAAAAGCAATATGTCAAATCAAGAACCAGAATCTCAACTGATTACTCGCCTAGAAGTGATAGAAAAACAAATACAAACATTGCAATCCCAGCTAAATCCTCGACTAGAAGCGATCGAGCAACAACTGCAAAACTTCTCTAACGGATCGGATTTGTCAGAAAGAATCACTAACTTAGAAAAAAAACTAGTTCTGGTAGGAGATATTTATCGTTACACAAAATTAGAGGAACTACTAGCAGCAGGTAATTTTAGAGAGGCTGACTGGGAAACCATAAGAATTATTCAGGAAATATCAGGAAAAGAAGATTTAGAATCTATTACTCCTCAAGATATCAAAAATTTTCCCTGTCACGAACTAAAAGTTATCGATCGGCTTTGGTTGACCTACAGCAAAGAAAGGTTTGGTTTCAGCATCCAAGCAAATATATATCAAAGCGTGGGGGGTAGCTTAGAAACAACTATAGTACAAGACAAGCAAGTCTTAATTGAGTTTGGCGAGCGAGTAGGATGGCGAGAAGGGAAAACGTGGAAGAAATGCGACAATCTAAGTTATACCCTATCTGACCCTGTAGGCTGTCATCCATCCAGGTGGTGGAATTCCCCCTTTGGTTCAAAGATGACTAATTACTTTTTCGCTCGGCTGATGAATTGCGAATTGTCTGGTTAACAGTTATCAGTGAACAGTTACCAGTTATCAGTTATGTGTTATCCCTGGGATTAAAAGTCCCCTACCTCTATAGGTAGAACGTCTCTCTCGTGGTTTAAATCCATGAGGGAGACCTGATAACTGATAACTGATAACTGGTAACTGTTTTAACAAAAAAATAGCCCTTTGGCAGTATTGTTTCTGCTACGATCTTGTCCTATTTTTTTTGTTAAAAGATAGAAAAAGATTCTTTTAGAGAAGATGAGAATTCAATGGCTAAACCCGTACTGCTAACCATAGACGACGATCGAGAAGTTTTACAAGTCATAGCTCGCGATTTGCGCAAGGAGTATGGTTCTAATTTTCGCGTAATGCGTGCTGATTCTGGTGCCACAGCCTTAGAAACCCTCAAAAAACTAAGATTAGGTAACGAGACAGTTGCCTTATTTCTGGTAGATCAAAGAATGCCCCAGATGAGTGGCGTAGACTTCTTAGAAGAAGCCATACAAGTATTTCCAGAAGCAAAACGGGTTTTATTGACTGCATATAGCGACACCAATGCTGCTATTCGCGCCATTAACAACACCAAAATTGATTATTACCTGCTCAAGCCATGGGATCCCCCAGAAGAAAAACTCTATCCCATACTGGACGACTTACTAGACGACTGGCTTGCTGGCTTTCGTTCTCCCTTTGAAGGCATTAGAATCATAGGCGATCGCTGGTCGCCCCATTCCCATCAAGTTAAAGATTTTCTCGCTCGCCAACAAATCCCCTATCGTTGGTTAGATATCGAAAAAGAAGCACGAGCAGAAGAATTAATTAGCTACGCTGGAAAACAACAGCCACAACTACCCCTAGTAGTTTTTTCCGACGGCTACTGTCTAGAGCGACCCAGCAACGTCCAAATAGCCGAAAAGATTGGTTTAAAGACCCAAGCAGAAAAACCCTTCTACGACTTAATTATCGTCGGTGCAGGACCTGCTGGACTAGCGAGTGCCGTTTACGGTGCTTCCGAGGGATTGCGTACCTTATTAATCGAACGAAATGCTCCAGGAGGACAAGCAGGAACCAGTTCCCGCATTGAAAACTACCTCGGTTTCCCTACAGGGTTAAGCGGAGACGATTTAGCCCGTCGCGCAGTAGTGCAAGCACAACGTCTGGGAGCAGAAATTCTCTCTCCCCAAGAAGTAAGCGGAATTCGCATCCAAGATAATTATCGGATCGTTGAATTGAAAAATGGCGAAGAAATTGGCTGTCATGCTGTAATTTTAGCCTTAGGAGTATCCTGGCGCCGACTTAAAGTACCAGGAATCGATCGCTTAAATGGAGCAGGAGTTTATTACGGTGCTGCCAAAACAGAAGCTTTATCCTGCGCTAACGAACACGTTTACGTGGTTGGAGGAGCTAATTCTGCTGGTCAAGGAGCGATGTATTTTTCTAAGTATGCCAGTCAAGTAACTATGTTAGTGCGAGGGGATTCTTTAACTAAAAGTATGTCCCAATACCTCATCGACCAAATCGAAGCAACCCCCAATATTGACGTTAGAGTGCATACCAGCGTCATTGAAGCCAAAGGAGACAACAATCTCGAAGCCCTGGTTATCGAAAATTCCCGCACCGGAGAAATAGAAACTGTTTCAACTAATGCTTTATTTATTTTTATTGGTGCTGTTCCCCATACTGATTGGTTAGAAGGTCTGATAGAGAGAGACGATCGAGGCTTTGTTTTAACAGGACAAGATTTGCCGAGAGTCGATCGCCTTCAAGCACAACGGGATCGCTGCTCCGAAAACCGCCCCAAAGGATGGACTTTAGAGCGCGCTCCTTATCTATTGGAAACCAATGTTCCTGGTATTTTTGCTGTTGGCGACGTGCGTCACGATTCGATCAAACGAGTTGCTTCTAGTGTAGGTGAAGGCTCTATTTGCGTCCGTTTCGTTCATCAATATCTATCCGAGGTGTTTTGACACTCTCCTGAATAGAATTCAGGAGATTCTTGGCTCAACGACAAAACTTACCCTGACAGCTTCTCAGCAGCCAAGATAGAGGTTTCGTCTCCCCAAGCTTTAAATCCCGTATGCCCTACGGTACTCAATCCAATTAAGAGTATGTTTTTGGCTGCGTTCTTGTCTCTGTCTAAAATGCAGCCACATTTACATTTATGGGTTCTCGTGCATAGTGTTTTAGTTACTTTTGCTCCACACTCAGAACAATTAACCGAAGTGTATTGTGGTGGAACAGCAACAGTTATCTTACCAAACTTATACCCGAAATACTCTAACCATACTCTAAATTGATACCAACCCACGTCAGTGATTGACTTGGCAAGATGATGATTTTTGACCATATTGGCAATTCTTAAGTCTTCATAGGCGACTACATCGTTAGATGTGATTACGCACCGTGCCAATTTCACGGCATGGTCTTGACGCTGCCTACTTATCTTAAGATGTTTGATGGCATATCTTTTTCTTGCTTTATGGTAGTTATTAGACTGAGGTTTTTTACCTTTGACATATTTTTTAGACTGGCGCCGATTCAAGCGATTGAGAGCTTTTTCTCCTTGACGATAAAATCTGGGATTCTCAATTTGATTGCCCTTGTCGTCCGTATAAAAGTGATTCAGCCCAACGTCTAAGCCAATTTCTGAGTAGGATGGCTCTATTTTTTCCTTAATATCTACATCAACTAAAAACTGACCATAATAACCGTCAGCACGTCGGACTATTCGCACTCTTTTAATTTGTTTTTCCTTGTACCAAAGTAGATTGCGAGTGCCTTTTAGCTTAACTTTGCCAATACCTTTCTGGTCAGAAAAAGTGATGTATTTTCTATCTTCTGATAACTTCCAGCCAGTAGTTTTATACTCTACTGAGCGAGAATGTTTGCGAAATTTAGGAAATCCTTTCTTGCCAGGAATATTCTTTTTGCAGTTGCTATAAAAACGAGATATAGCGGCCCAAGCTCTGTCAGCACTTGATTGACGTGCCATAGAGTTTAATTGAGCAGCAAAAGGAAATTGAGCAGCTAAAACCTTGCAATATGCACTCAAGTCATATTTGCCCACTCCAATGTTATCCATCCAATAGCGCAAAGCTTTGTTGCGAATAAATTGAGCAGTTCTAATTGCTTCATCCATTGCCAAACACTGTTTATGCTTGGCGTATATCTTCATTTCTAAAACTAGCATATTCTTATGCTAGGATATTAGCGTAAGAATATCAAGCCATATCTATAATGGAGACTGCGGATAAATCCCCTATCTCGTTTTCATCTCCGAAATTCTATTTCGGAGCTTTCAACTGCGTTCAACTTCCGTAATTGTTTGGCTGTTGGCTATTTGCTGTTGGCTATTTGCTGTTGGCTGTTGGCTTTTGGCTGTTGGCTATTCTCCCCTGCTCCCCTGCTCCCCTGCTCCCCTGCTCCCCCTCTCCCCCTCCCCCTAATAACCTTTAACGAGGAATTGGCAAGCAAACTGTAAACGCTGTCAAACCAGGCTTAGATTCAAAGGAAATCGTTCCTTGATGGCGGTTTTCTAGGATCCGTCTCACTAAATCTAATCCCAGTCCCGAGCCTTTACCTACTCCTTTAGTTGTATAAAATGGTTCAAAAATACGGGATTGAACTTCTGGGGGAATACCTGCACCGGAGTCAGCAACTTCAACGCGGACGTATTTGTTATCGACACAGGTGGTTATTTCTAGGATGCCTTTTCCCGCCATCGCGTCAATAGCATTGTCGATTAAGTTGGTCCAGACTTGATTGAGTTCGCTACCGTAGGCCAGGATTTTTGGTATGTTGGCAGCGTAGGAGCGACGCACTTCAATTCCCTGCTTGATTTTATAGGAAAAAAGTCGCAAAGTATCTTCTAGCCCTTCATGCACGTCAACTACTTGCTGAACCCCGCGATCGAGGTGAGAATAAGATTTCATTGACTGTACCAGTTGTGAAATCCTTTCTGCTCCTCGCAAGCCGCTTTTAATAGTAGACATGACGTCAAAAGAAAGGGCGAGCCAGCGCAAGCCTTGATCTCTGAGTTCTGTGGGATCCTCTTTCCAACGGTCTGTCAGTTTTTGGAGAGTTTCGACTTCAATTCCTGCAGATGCTAGAGGTTCGGCTAAATTCCAAGCATTCTCCACTCCATAGTCTTCTAACCATTCGAGGAGTTCTTCCTCTCGATCGCTCAGAGCAACCAGGTCGATGCTGTTGTTAATTATGGCATTGTAGCCAGCCTCGCGAACTTGTTTCCATTGTTGAGTATGTTCTTCTTCTACATTGCGCTGACCGTAAACCAAATTCATCCGCTCTAGTTCCTGCAGGGCTGGCATAACGTCTCTAAGAGAGCGAACCAAAGCTGCAGCGGGATTATTGAGTTCGTGGGCTAAACCTGCTGCGAGAGTTCCCAAGGCTGCCATTTTTTCTCGATTGCGCAAAAAAGATTCTAAACCTCGCAACCTGCGTTCGACAACTCTGAAAATCGTACGCTCGAAATCTCGACATTCGTGGAGTAATTCGAGGAAGTCTTCTCCAGATATTTCGTAAATTATACAATCGGTTAGGGCTCGCAAAGTAACTGGAACTAATTCGTCTGTAAGAATCTGAATCTCCCCAAAGAAAGCTGGAGCCACGTTTTTTCCAATGGGTATTTCCAAGCCTTCACTCTGGCGAGTTATACCAATTTCACCCGAAATTAGGATATAGAAACCCCCATTAGGATCGCCTTCATTAAACAGAGTTTCTCCATTGGATATCTGAATTTTTCTGGCGCGATCGCATATCCAATCCAGCCGATTTGAAGGCAGCTTTTGGAATAGTTCTAACTTTAAAAGTTCTTTTACGCAAAGCACGACTATTTTTAATAATATTTATAGCTCTACTACGATTAAAACACTTCCAGACCACCTGGAGAGGTTAATGCCAAAATCTAACTATTAAAACACTCTCAAGCAGAAATAATTGGCTCCCCATAAGGAATAAATTGAGGGTCGCGAGTGATAATAGTCAGTTGTTCTAACTTTGCTTGTGCCACTAACATGCGATCGAAAGGATCTTTATGGTATTGAGGAAGTACGCCTGCTGCAATAACGTGTTCTATGGTAATGGGAAGGGATTGAAAAGCATTGACCACAATTGCTGATGCTAGGTCATCAGGAGCGACTAGCTTTCCAATTGCTTTTTTGATTGCTATCTCCCAGGCAGAAACTGCACTGACAAAAATCAAGTTTTCCCCATTGGCGATCGCATTTCTAGCTTCATTAGTTAGAGTTGGATTATCGCTTAACCACCACAAAAGAGTATGGGTGTCAAGAAGAAATTTCATTTTCTTTTTCTTCTCCATAAAAACTATTTAATATCTCTTTAGGAAGAGAGTCGAAGTCATTAGTCATTTCCACTTGACCTTTCCACAATCCAGGTGTTCTTTCTTTTGTAGGTTTTGAGTAGGGAATAAGCTTTACTATGGGTTTTCCAGCCTTAGAAATGATTACTTCTTCTCCGGCAAGCACGCTCTCAATTAGTTTAGAAAGATTGGTTTTTGCTTCATGAATATTTGCTATTTTCATCATTTACCAAAAGAGCAATTAATTAGCTTAGCTAAGTTTAGCTAATTAATTTACCATTTACAACATCAAAAGTTTAGTTAAATTGTTTAGAATATCGAACTACAATAGTATTACAAACAGCAAAACTAACTTCAAATGACTTCAAACGGGTCAAATACAAAATCTGCCATGCCAGGAAATGGGGCAATTGTAACCCTACGGGAAATAACCAGAGAAACTGTCAGGACAATCACCGATTTGGAGGTGTCCGATCGTCAAAAACATTTCGTAACGTCTAACGCGGTGTCAATTGCTCAAGCTTATTTCGATCGAGAAAGAGCTTGGTTTCGGGCTATATATGCTGACGAGATTCCGATCGGCTTCCTCATGCTGGATGACGACCCAGTTAAAGAAGAATATTTTCTCTGGCGTTTTATGATTGATGCTCGCTTTCAGGGACGTGGATTTGGCAAACGCGCCTTAGAATTGCTAATCGAACACGTCAAGACCCGTCCTGGGGCAAAATGTTTGTTAACCAGTTGCGTGCCTGGGAAAGACAGTCCCTGCCAATTTTATGAAAAAATGGGATTTATATTTACAAGGGATTTAGAAGAGGATAGCGAATTACTAATGTGTCTCGATTTTCGCTCTCAGTGTTAATTAACCTAACTTGCAGTTTGAGAAACAATTGGCAAACAAACCAGAAAAGTTGTTTTACCAGGCTTAGATTCAAAGGAAATTGTTCCTCGATGGCGATTTTCTACGATCCGCTTAACTGCATCTAATCCCAGTCCAGAGCCTTTACCTACTCCTTTAGTTGTATAAAATGGTTCAAAAATACGCCATTGAATCTCTGGGGGAATACCTGCACCAGAGTCAGTAACTTCAATGCGGACGTATTTGTTATCAACACAGGTAGTTATTTCCAGAATGCCTTTTCCCGCCATCGCATCAATAGCATTGTCGATTAAATTAGTCCAGACTTGATTGAGTTCGCTACCGTAGGCAAGGATTTTTGGTATGTTGGCAGCGTAGGAGCGACGTACTTCAATTCCTTGCTTGATTTTATAAGAAAAAAGTCGCAAAGTGTCTTCTAGACCTTCATGCACGTCAACTACTTGCTGAACACCGCGATCGAGATGAGAATAAGATTTCATCGAGTGTACCAGTTGTGAAATCCTTTCTGCTCCTCGCAAGCCACTTTTAATAGTAGACATAACGTCAAAAGAAAGGGCAAGCCAGCGCAAGCCTTGATCTCTGAGTTCTGTAGGATCTTCTTTCCAACGGTCTGTCAGTCGTTGGAGGGTTTCGACTTCAATTCCTGCAGACGCTATAGGTTCGGCTAAATTCCAAGGTTTCTCAACTTCATAATCTTCTAACCATTCGAGGAGTTCTTCCTCTCGATCGCTCAGAGTAACCAGGTCGATGCTATTGTTAATTATGGCATTGTAGCCAGCTTCGCGAACTTCTTGCCATTCTTGGATATGCTCTTGTTCTACATTGCGCTGACCTGCTAATAAATTCATGCGCTCTAATTCCTGTAGGGCAGGCATGACTTCTCTAAGAGCGCGAACTAAAGCTGCAGCTGGATTGTTGAGTTCGTGGGCTAAACCTGCTGCTAGAGTCCCCAAGGCTGCCATTTTTTCCCGATTGCGCAAAAAAGATTCTAAAACTCTCAGCCTGCGTTCGACAACTCGAAATACTATACGCTCGAAATCGCGACATTCGTGGAGTAATTCGCGAAAATCGTTTTCAGATATTTCATAGAAGCAACAATCACATAGAGCGCGCAGATTTACTGGGATTGATTCGTCGCTCAGAATCTGAATCTCCCCAAAGAAAGCTGGAGCTTGATATTGCTCGACAGGCATTTCTATTCCTTCACTGTGCCGCGTTACGCCAATTTTTCCAGAAATCAAGATAAAAAAACCTTCTACACGATCGCCTTCATTGAGAAGGGTTTCTCCTTTTGATAGCTTGATTTCTTTGGCGCGATCGCACACCCAATTAAGCCGACTCGGAGGCAGTTTTTGAAATGGTTCTAACTTTAGAAGTTCTTTTACGCAAAGCACAGTAGTTTTTAGTACAAATTTTCAGTCACACCCAATATTAAGATATTATTTGTTCGATATATTTGTCCGAATCGTCGGCAAAAATCAATTTGAACCTTAAAATATCTCGATCGAATTGGTAATTTCCTACAGAATCTACTAGTGCTATCGAGCAACCCCTGAATTTTTCAGTTATTGATTATCGATCGTTTTTACAATAACCAATAACTAAAAGCAGATCTCTAATATTAATTAAGCTTCGGCTATTGTTTGACTGACATTACTTCCTGTCGAGCTACTGACCGATCGGGAAACAGTAGATTCTTCCTCTACAGGAGCAAATTCAATATGATTGAATAGAGTAGTTACAAAAGCAAACAGCAAGAAAGGTAGAGACAAAACTAAAATAATCCCTACGGTCGCCAAGGCATAAATTTGGCGGGTGCTACTCCACAGAGCCAAAGTAGTAGCTAAGCTGATGAATATAACAATTAACCAAACAATGATTTGACCGTAGATATCGCCAAAAGTAAGATTGCAAACCATGCGATATCTTTGTATTTCTTTATCCATTAGTGTCCCTTAATTAATCTATTACTGTTTTTTAGATTAAGCTGAAGTATTGGTTAGGAGCGGTATCTCAATATTTTTTTTCACAAAAATTGCAACATCAATTTACAATCCTTACCTTATCGAAACTATAAATCCTTTGGAAATTCTTGATTTTTCAGAATTTTATTCTAGCTTGTATAGCCTAAATAAAAACGGCAACTATATAACTTCAGGAGACTATTTTTAAGGTGGAAGGGAATTCTATTATTAAAGATCGCGATTACACCCTAATTATTGACAAAAGTGGCAGTATGTCTACTGCCGATCGACCTGGGGAACAAACTCGTTGGGATGCTGCCAAAGAATCTACCCTAGCACTAGCCAGAACCTGCGAAGAGAATGACCCAGATGGTATTACAGTTTATCTGTTTTCCGGACGCTTTGTTAGATACGACAATGTGACTTCAGATAAGGTCACCAAGATCTATCAAGAAAATGAGCCAATGGGTCGTACCGATCTCGCCAGCGTCCTACAGGATGCTTTGGACAACTATTTTCAGCGTAAGGCTCAAGGTATGGCTAAACCAAATGGAGAGACAATTTTAGTCATTACCGACGGAGAACCAGACGATCGCAAAGCGGTGATGCGCGCTATTATCGAGGCGACTAATCAAATTGAGCGAGATGACGAACTCGGAATTTCTTTGATACAAGTAGGAAAAGACAAACATGCTACTGAGTTTCTCAAAGCACTAGACGATCTACTGCAAGATGCTGGAGCTAAGTTCGATATTGTCGATACAATTACTATCGATCAAATGGCGGATAAACCTTTAGCTGAAGTCTTGCTCAATGCACTCATAGATTAACGGGAAATCTCCCATTAAGGGGAACGGGGAATAGGGAACGGGGAACAGTGAATTGTTTGGAGGAAGATCTAGACCTTTCCCTTTTCCCTCCGAGCCTTTCACCGAGATCGGAGAAGTGTAATTGGAAAATTACTAAAGTAATTTTCCAACAGATGTTAAAGTAGTGCAAAATTATTGTATTTGGTATAGTATGTATACTACACTAAAAATAGTAAGATCCAACTAGTAAGATAAAGGCATATGCAAGTATTAATCCGATAAAAATCTTTCAATTTTCGCCAACAAACATTAACATTTAAGAGTGAGAAAGCAGCAGTGTCCTTTAAATTCTTTAAGAGAAGGTAACTGGTTTAAGCTAATCTGCGGAGCCAGTTTTCAACACCTACCGGCTATTCGCAGTCTTGCATTAGTATATGCCCTAGCTGGTGCCGACTGTATAGATGTAGCTGCCGATCGAGCGGTAATAACAGCAGTAAAAGAGGCTTTAACCACAGCCAAAAAGTTGGCAGAAACAAAAAATACAGGAGAATTTAATTGGCAAGGTCTGCCGTGGTTAATGGTAAGTTTGAATGATGGAGAAGACCCTCATTTCCGTAAAGCCGAATTTGAGGCACAAAAATGCCCTGCAAACTGCTCGGCTCCCTGCGAAAAGATCTGCCCAGCAGGAGCGATAAAGACCAATTTTACAGGCGAAAATTTTTCAGGGATTATAGCCGATCGCTGTTACGGTTGCGGGAGATGTTTACCTGTTTGTCCGGTACAAATAATTGAAACTCGCTCTTACGTATCAAAAAAAGAAGCGATCGTTCCTTTAATTGCACAAAACCAGATTGATGCCATAGAAATTCACACCCGTGTTGGTAATAGAGAAGGTTTTAAAAATCTCTGGGAAGCGATCGCTCCCGTGTCAGATCGACTCAAATTATTATCAATCAGTTGTGGAGACGATCCAAATTTAATTGAATACCTAAAATCCCTCTATGAAATTATCAATCCCATATCAATTCCTTTAATTTGGCAGACAGACGGTCGTCCCATGAGTGGAGATTTAGGAATTGGTACCACCAGAGCATCCGTTAGATTGGCTCAAAAAGTCTTAGCTGCTGGCTTACCAGGATACGTTCAGCTAGCGGGAGGTACGAATCATCATACTACAGTCAGGCTAAGAGCTGCTGGAATGCTCAACGACGGCGATCGGCTAGATAAACCAAAACATCCCTTTGTATCGGGAGTTGCTTATGGCAGCTACGCTCGCTCTCTGCTCTCACCAATTTTAGAAAAATTAGAGAGAGTCGATGGAGAAAATTTAAATGCCCAAATCCAAGCAATACGGGGACTAGAAGACTGTCAGGACTTGCTATCTTCGGCTCTTCAATTAGCTTATTCCCTAGTTTCTCAGCTCAAAAATAACGCTAAAAGTTGCTTTTTACCCGAAGACTCAGGTACAACACAACTAATAAATAGCGATTAATAATTGACTGAATAGATCGTATATGGAACAACTCCAACCGAGCGCTCCTTTAAAAAAACAAGCTTTATCCCCAGAAAAATTCCCATTAACGCAGGAGACCATCCCACCACCACCAAGAATGCAGAAAGTCACAGACGATTTGAATAAATTGCTAGAAATTTTGCCCCAACAAATTCGAGCAAAAATAGAAGAACATCCAAAACGCGATCGCCTAGTAGAAGTAGTTATGGATGTAGGAAGAAACCCAGAGGCTCGCTTCCCAGATGAAGTATGCTACTTAGGAGAACAACTAGTATCTAAACAGGATATAGATTATAGCATAGAAAAAGTTAGTAACTTCAGTGGGGATAACCGAGCAGGTATCGAACGCACCCTACACAGAATTAGCGCTATTCGCAATCGTACCGGAGAAATAATTGGTCTGACCTGTCGCGTCGGTCGAGCAGTTTTCGGCACTATAGTAGGAATTCGCGACTTAATAGAAACAGGGAAAAGTTTACTTCTACTCGGTCGTCCAGGAGTCGGAAAAACTACAGCATTACGAGAAATTGCCAGAGTATTAGCCGACGATTTTCACAAAAGAGTAGTAATTATTGACACTTCCAATGAAATTGCTGGAGATGGGGACATACCCCACCCTGCTATTGGTCGCGCTAGAAGAATGCAAGTTGCTCGTCCAGAATTACAGCATCAAGTGATGATTGAGGCAGTGGAAAACCACATGCCAGAAGTAATAGTTATTGACGAAATCGGTACGGAATTAGAAGCCTTAGCCGCTCGGACTATTGCTGAAAGAGGAGTACAACTAGTAGGTACAGCTCACGGCAATCGTCTGGAAAACCTGATTAAAAATCCCACTCTATCTGACTTAGTAGGGGGAATTCAAGCAGTAACTCTAGGAGATGAAGAAGCCAGACGCAGAGGCTCCCAGAAGACCGTTTTAGAGCGCAAAGCACCCCCTACCTTTGAAATGGCCATAGAAATGCAGGAGCGTCAGCGCTGGGCAATTCACGAAGATGTTTCCCATACTGTCGATCGATTGTTGCGGGGACAAGAACCCGCGTTGCAAGTAAGGACGGTTAAAGAAGACGGAGAAGTCGAGATTACTCAAGAAATGCCACAGCGATCGGCAACTGCTTCAGGAGCCAGAACTACTTTATCTCAAACTCCTGCTAGACCAGTAGGTTGGAGAGCTTCAGGACGAATGACTCCTCTCTCGCCAATAGGAGATCTGTCCGATCGCGATCGAGAGTCAGATTTCGAGCAGATGCTCGCTCGTTCTTGGCATCAAGAAGACGAGTTGGATAAAATGCGCGTACCAGGACCAAATGGGGAAGATTTACCCGTTTACATCTATCCCTATGGTATAGGTCGCTCTCAGATACAGCAGACGATCGAAATTCTCAATCTTCCCGTGGTCTTGACAAAAGACATGAGTAGTGCTGATGCGGTGTTAGCTCTGCGATCGCACGCTAAAAATCATCCCAAACTGCGACATATTGCCAGGGCGCGTCAAATTCCGATTCACGTCATCAAATCTGGTTCTATTCCTCAAATTACTCGCGGATTGCGCCGAATTTTAAACATAGACGACCCCAAATTGCCAGAAGCGGCTGACTTACGTCTATTTGTCCAAGATGGTACGGACGACGAAATTGAGGCACTAGAAGAAGCCAGATTAGCTGTAGAACAAATAGTAATTCCCAAAGGACAACCAGTAGAATTATTACCGCGATCGCCCAAAGTCCGCAAAATGCAACACGAATTGGTCGAACACTATCGTCTCAATTCTGATAGTTTCGGCGAAGAACCTAACCGCAGACTGCGCATTTATCCCGCTTAAAGTAAGTTCTCTAACCAATAAGCAAAAAAATTTGGTAGCCTATCCTAATAGCGATCGGAAAATAGCAGCGTGGACATTCAAATTGGTCGAGGTAAAACGGCTCGTCGAGCCTATGGAATCGATGAAATTGCACTGGTACCTGGAGCAAGAACCCTAGATCCAACTCTTGCAGATACTAGCTGGGAAATAGGTAAAATTAAGCGAGAAATTCCCATTATCGCTAGTGCTATGGACGGCGTAGTTGACGTAAAAATGGCAGCGTTGCTCTCAGAACTTGGAGCAATGGGAGTTTTGAATTTAGAAGGCATCCAAACTCGCTATGCCGATCCAGAACCAGTTTTAAATAAAATTGCCACAGTGGGCAAGTCAGAATTTGTCGGACTGATGCAAGAATTATATGCCGAACCAATTAAATCAGAATTGATTCAAAAAAGGATCGGACAAATTAAGGAACGAGGAGGTATTGCGGCAGTTAGTTTGACTCCTGCTGCCGCCTTAAAATATGGGGAAGTGGTAGCATCTGCAGCTCCAGATATATTATTTGTTCAAGCAACAGTTGTTTCTACCGCTCACCTGTCTCCTGGATCGTCAACGCCCCTAGATTTAGTAGAATTTTGCCAGCAAATGCCTATGCCAGTGGTTTTAGGCAATTGCGTTACTTATGAAGTGACTCTAAATCTAATGAAGTCTGGCGCTGCAGGTATTTTAGTAGGTATTGGCCCTGGTGCTGCTTGTACTTCTCGCGGCGTTTTAGGAGTTGGCGTACCGCAAGCAACTGCGATCGCTGACTGCGCTGCTGCCAGAGAAGATTATTACGCTCAAACAGGCAAATACGTTCCCGTAATTGCTGATGGTGGTATCGTTACCGGAGGAGATATTTGTAAGTGTATTGCTTGCGGTGCTGATGCGGTAATGATTGGTTCTCCCATTGCTAGAGCTAGTGAAGCACCAGGAAAAGATTATCATTGGGGTATGGCTACCCCTAGCCCTGTTTTACCTCGCGGAACTCGCATTAATGTGGGTACCACGGGGACAATTAGGGAAATTCTAGTTGGTCCTGCTAAGCTCGATGACGGAACTCACAACCTTTTGGGCGCTCTCAAAACTAGCATGGGAACTTTAGGAGCTAAAAATCTCAAAGAGATGCAACAAGTAGAAGTTATTATTGCCCCCTCTTTGCTCACTGAGGGAAAAGTCTATCAGAAAGCACAACAATTGGGTATGGGCAAGTAATTGGTGAGTTCAGGGGTTTGAGGTCAGAAGTTAAATTATTATAATTAACTTAGATACTGAAGTATTTTGTTTTCTCGGTTTAACCTAAACCTCTGACTTCTGACCCCTGACCTCTGACCCAACTAAAAAGGAAATTGCTATTAGTTTATCTTCAGAGGGCACCTCTATATCTTCTGCCTCGTCTTTCTCTTCGCCTTTGCATTAGTTCTGTAAATTTTTGGCGTTGTTCTGCAGTCATTATTTGCCGCATTTCTAGCATACTTTCAAAGCGTAATTTGCTTATCTCTTGTTGGAGTTCTAGATATTCTCGGTGCTTAGCTCTTATTGCTGATTCTGTTGCCGTCCCAGCCATCAGATTTCTCAGCTCTTCCCGTGTCGATTTCATTTTTTCCCGAACTGGAGAAAGTTTCGAGCGATATTTTTGCCGAATTTCTCTCATCTGATTCTGTTGCTCTTCAGTAAGACCGAGTTCTTCAATAAATCTGCCCCTACGTCTTTCCCATCTCGGTTTGTCTCTCTCTGTCTGGTTTTGTGCTAAGTTTGGGCTTTCTCGTTCAGCGGAAGAGTAAGTGTTTTGGTTTGACGAAAGATTTGCTCGCACTAAATTAACATTGACAAGATGAATAGCACCAATGGCAGCAACAACAGAAAGATAACGAAATAACATGATAATTACCTCTTTAAACAACTTTATTTTTCAAATTCTGTTTCATCTAGAGAATCTTGTGTATCTCGATCGCCTAAAATAAGCCAATCTGTTTCGGGACTCTCAATAGGAGAAGAAAAAGACTCGTTACCGATCGCTCCATCCCAGCTATTGACCATAAATATTTCTAGTTCAGCAGTAGTAGTTGAAGGGGTGAAGAACCGATATCCTAATAAAGATACTAGAAGAGCCCCAACTGTAACTGAAGCTAAATGCAGCAGCGAATAACGCTTTCGCTCTACCGCAACAGGTTGAGAATCGATCGATTCCATTAACTGTTGTTCGAGATTTACTGTCTCTTGGGGAGCAATCGGACGATATTGCTTGAGAAATTTAACTAAACGTTTGTCATCTGGGTCAAACTCAGTCATAATGAAGCTCCTTGTTCCTGAAGAAATTTTCTAATCGCTTTGCGAGCGTGAAAAAGACGAGATTTAACCGTACCTAAAGGTATATTTAAAATTTCGGCTATTTCCTTTTGTGCCACGTCCTCTAAATCGTGCAATACTAAAACTGCCCGATGTTCTAGACTTAGATTTTGCAATCCTCGCTGCACTAGGTCTTGATAGTGTAACTGCATTAAGTCAGGAGAATCTTGAGGTCGCGAAGCGCAATCGCTGGCAAAATGTTCTTCACGAGCAAGCTCTACTGAAAAAATTTCTGCCTCTTGTTTTTGTCTCCATCGCCTACTCTTAGCTAAATGTCGCCGTCGATCGCTTGCTACGTTCCAGGTTATGCGATATATCCATGTAGCAAAATAAGAAGCTTCTCGCAGTTTAGGCAATCCTTTCCAGACTCTCAGAAAAACTTCTTGCTCTAGATCGTCCAATAAATATTCTCCACAAAGCTGGTAGAGAGTCGATCTGACTCGCTTGTGATAGCGTCGATAGAGTTCGCCAAAGGAAGAGCGATCGCCCTGCTGAGTCAGCAGTACTAGCTGTGTATCTGGAGTCTCAGCTCGATCGTCCTTTAACACCTTTATCATTTCTCTCCCATGTTTATGTGTTCTTATAGACCTGGGGAAGACAAAAAAGGTTTATATCTAATTTGAGAAATTTTTACCGAGACTTTTAGTAATTACTAACGGGAGCAACGCGATCGAGCTGGATTTGACCCAGCAGGCGATCGCGGATGGCACAAGCATTCTGACTCTAGTTGATTGACTAGCAAAAAATCGCAAAGTTCATATTCTACACCAAACAATTTTAAGGAAAGAATGAGCCTTTAAGCGAACGTCCGTGCAGACTTCAAAAAAGAAATCGGCTATAAAGTTAAAAACCCTCGTTCTGTGTTGAGTTTACTGTTTATTAAGCTCTCATTACCAAAAGGGGCTTCTACTATTTATACTCCCATACCTGGAACTACTATTGTTGCTCCAACTAATTAAGTAATTGTGCCCTTAGATTTAATTGGATTATTGGCAACTCTCAGCACTATTGCTGCTGGACTAGTTGGCATTATGATAACTTTATGGTTATTTCATAAAGTTATCAGATAGAAATAGATAAATTATCAACATATATTGAAAAATCTGTCTTTTTTACTAACTCCTTGTTGATCTTTTCTAGATTCTGTTTTCTTGCTCAGAGGTAAAAATCGTGTCTGTTTCCTCATCTTCTAGAATCATACGTCAAACTGGCATTTATGGTCTTCTTGTGGTGACTAACGTGGCTCTAACTTTGGGTTTATTGAAAGTATTTCCTCAACTTTTACCCGACAATCGCTCACAAGTTGCTCCCCATACTTTAGTTTTGCCCGATAATAAGCAACATCCTAACTTCGTAACTGCAGCAGTGAATAAAGTAGGTGAAGCAGTAGTGAGGATCGATATTGAACGTACTGTTAGGACTAATGTGGAGATTCCTTTCTTTAAAAATCCTTTTTTCCGTGATTTTTTTGGTGAAGGTATCCTACCTCGAATCCCCAAAGAATACCAGCAGCTCGAGCAGGGGTCTGGATTTATTATTGACAGTAATGGAATTATTCTCACTAATGCCCACGTGGTTAGTGGTGCAGAGGAAGTCATCGTCACACTGAAAGACGGACGAACTTTTCAAGGAGTTATTCAAGGAATTGACGAGCCTTCAGACTTGGCAGTAGTAAAAATTAGAGGAAAAAATTTGCCCTTTACCTCTTTAGGGGATTCGAGTCAGTTACAAGTTGGAGACTGGGCGATCGCCGTTGGCAACCCTTTGGGTCTCGATAATACCGTCACTTTCGGCATTATTAGCTCCCTCAATCGTTCTAGCTTTGAAATTGGCATTCCCGACACGCGTCTCGATTTTATTCAAACTGATACCTCTATAAATCCTGGTAATTCTGGAGGACCTTTGTTAAACCGTAAGGGAGAAGTAATTGGGATTAATACCGCTATTCTGGCTGACGCAGAAGGGATTGGTTTTGCCATTCCCATCAATAAAGCTAAAGCTATTAAAGACCAATTGGCTCGCGGGGAAAATATCCCTCATCCTTATATTGGTATTCGCATGTTAAGTTTAACTCCCGAAATTGCCCAACAATTGAATCAACCTCCTAATTATTTTGGCCGAGTTCCTCAAATCAAAGGAATATTAGTGGTGCAGGTAGTTCCTGATAGTCCGGCTGCTGTTGCGGGGTTACTTCGGGGTGATGTGATTACTTTAATTAAAGGAACTGAGATTGAAACTGCCGAACAGCTACAAAATTTAGTTGAAGAAAGTCAAATTGGCAAACCATTGACTATGACTATCAGACGGGGAGAACAAACTCTAGAGCTTTCTGTTACTCCTCAAGAGTTACAAAAAAAGACCAATTAAATAAATAATCTACAAAGCTAAGTAATACAAGCATTATATCTGATTTTTACTTTAATAACTGTTTAAGTCCCGTTAGTAATTACTAACTTCAAAGGAAGCGAGTTGACGGCGCGGATTAAACCAAAGCCTGCGTTAGACTAATAAGTGCGCTACTTGGTCATAAAATCTTGTAGATTCGGCTAGCAATAGGACAATATCTATGCCCCCAACCTTACTACTCTCAAGAGAATTACCTACTTTAGAATATACTTCCACCCGCGATCGCTTTGATTCTACCTGGGAAGATCCTCTCTCCACTCTCCTGGGATTAGGACGGGCTGCTGGTGCTGATTTTATTGAATTTTTCTTAGAAAGAGTTAATTATATCAATTGTTTAGCAGAAGACGATAAAATAACTAGCATAACTCCCCGTTTGTCAACTGGAGCAGGAGTAAGAGTATTTAAAGGCAAAGCTGACTGTTATGTCAGTACTAACGACCTCTCTTTTAATGGACTTAAAGCAGCCTTAGAAAAGGGTTTATCTATTCTGGGACTGCAATTACCAGCCCCTAATTCCTTCGTTCCAGAAATTAACCTAGAATTATTGAGGGATTACGCTACAGCTAAAGGCAAAGAAATTTGGCTGCCAGAGTGCAGTTCGATGCGGGAAATGGGAGACATTCTCCTGGCTGCTAATGACAAACTAGAGCAAAAAGCTGATAAAGTACAATCTCGACGTGCTGTATATTTCCGCGACTGGCAAGAAGTTTTAGTGGCATCTAGTGACGGCACTTTTGCTAGAGATATTCGTCTGACTCAGTCTGTTGGTTACAATATTTTGTGTGCCGACGGCGCTAATCGTTCTTCAATTAGCAAGCGAGTTGGCAGCACTAGCAATCCTAATTTCTTGCGCCAATGGGATTACGAAACAGATGCAGCAGAAGTAGCTGAATCTTCGGGTAAAATGCTCTATGCAGATTACGTAGAATCTGGCACTTACCCCATCGTCATGGCTAACTCGTTCGGTGGGGTAATCTTCCACGAAGCTTGCGGCCATTTGTTAGAAACTACTCAAATTGAAAAGAAAACTACTCCCTTTATCGATAAAAAAGGCGAAAAAATTGCTCACGAAAATTTGACCGCTTGGGATGAAGGACTCACAGATAAAGCCTTTGGTACTGTGGACATGGATGATGAAGGAATGCCAGTGCAAAGAACTCTGTTAATTGAAAATGGCATTCTCAAAAATTTCTTAGCCGATCGCGCTGGTTCATTACGCACCGGACACCCCCGCACTGGAAGCGGTCGCCGTCAAAGCTATACTTTTGCTGCTGCTTCTAGGATGCGCAATACCTATATTGCTCCTGGAGACTATTCGACAGAGGATATCTTTAACTCGATCGACAAGGGTATTTATTGTAAAAAGATGGGTGGCGGTAGTGTTGGCGCTACTGGAGAGTTTAACTTTGCTGTAGAAGAGGCTTATTTAATCGAAAATGGCAAGTTAACCAAACCACTAAAAGGAGCTACCTTAATCGGAGAAGCTAAAGAAATTATGAATAAGATTTCTATGTGTTCTCAAGATCTCGGTTTAGCACCTGGTTTTTGCGGTTCTGTTAGTGGCAGCATTTACGTTACTGTCGGACAACCTCACATTAAAGTAGATTCGATTACTGTTGGCGGACGTTAAAACAATATCCGTTATTTTTTATCTTCTTCCCGCGAGAAGACCCACGCTTTCAGCGTGCGGATGAATCGCGGGGCAGCCCTTTAATAAAATCTCTAATAACTTCAGTCATAGTGATTTGTTGCTTTTTTGCATATTTTTCAAGCTTTTCGTATTCAAGATCGTTAAGTCGAATATTTACTTGTTTTGTTCTTTTTGGCATCTTGACTATTGTATAGCATTGGCTATACAATAACAATAACACAAAAGCAACTCACTATAAGTTAGACCGCTTATCGGCGGTATAAAAGCAAGATGTACGAAAGGCTAGGAGTTGGGCTGATGAACGGAGGCTCGAACAACCTCTTAAAAAACCTATGGACTCGATAGAGTACCGAACACCAGCAAATCAAATAACTATAAATTAAACGCTGTAGCGGGGGGCACTCGCAAACAGGATAAAAGTACGCTTGGGAAGATATAACCGCTGGGGATTTAATGCTGTTGGTTCAATGCTTGCACCTTTTAGGTAAAGGCGTTTGGTTGCAGGGTGAGGGTTACGCCTCCTTTAAATTTTTAAGTTAAATCGTTGAACCAAGAACCTCGCCGATAAGTTAAGGATTTTTAGGAATCCCCCGACTCCGTCCGAGAGGATGTCAATTTGTCAGCACAAAGGTGTTGACTTTTTTTTTGTTTTACATTTAAACGTGGAAAGGGAGACATCATCTTGATGCTGTAAATAGCTATAAACAAGATCGAGCTTTTCACCGAATCTTCATAATACCCATCATGCCTAAATCCTCGTGGTCGAGGATATGGCAGTGATAAACAGTTTTGCCTGTAAAATCTTGAAACCGAATGCGAATGCGAACTGTTTCGCCTCTACGAACTAATACCGTATCTCGCCAAGCAGGTAAGGATTCCGATCGACCGTTACGACTAATAACTTGAAAAGAATTGACGTGAACGTGGAAAGGATGATCCATTACCCCAGTATTGGTTATTTCCCAATCCTCTACCGTATCTAGTCGTACTTGGGTATTAATGAGCTCGCCACTATAAGGTTCACCATTAATTAGAAATGCCATTCCCACAGCAGGAGTCATGCCGTGATTGAGTTCAAAATGTCTCACTTGCATAGGTTCTGGCAATGCAGGGATAGAAGTAATTTTATTGGGGAGATCGATCGATTTGACAGAAGATTCGTAGTTAACCGTTGCTAAAGCTATGGTCGCATTGCGGTCATTTCTGTCCATCATGCCTCTATCGCACATCATACCGCCACCCATCATGCCTCTACCGCACATCATACCACCACCCATCATGCCCATACCACCTCGATCGTAGGGTAAATTGAGTAAGCGATATTGTCCTGGTTGGCGATCGCCTTTTACTAAAACATCGGCTCGTTGTCCTGGTGTCAGCAGTAACTCACTAACTTCTATTGGTTCGTTCAAGGAATTTCCGTCAGTAGCAATCTGATAAAAAGGATGATTTTCTAAAGAAAGTCGATAAAAACGGGAAGTAGAACCATTAAGAATTCTTAATCGCAATAATCCGTTAGCAGGTAAAGAAAAACTAGGATTTATTTGACCGTTTACTGCGATTAAATCTCCTTCTCGCCCCATCATTAGAGACATATGCCCCGAATCCATTGGTCTACCATAATTATCTAAAGCAAAGTCTTGCAGTACCAAAAACTCTTCTTTTGCTGCTTTTATTTCGGGAATTTCGTCTAACTCGCCCCGCACGATAAATAAACCCGCTAACCCTCCAAATAACTGCTCCGCTACTAAGCCGTGCAGGTGGGGATGATACCAAAATGTTCCTTCTGCTTGATTTTTGGCCAGATCGAATTCATAAGTAAACTTTTCACCTGGATTAATACGCAGAAAAACGTTATCCGCTTTTCCTGTAGGCGGAATGTGCAATCCATGATAGTGAAGGTTAGTAGGTTGAGAGAGATTATTAGTAAAATGAATGCGAACTTTATCCCCTGGTTTAGCTTCTAAACGGGGTGCAGGAATGTGTCCGTTGTAGGTTAATAAATATGCCCGTTTTCCCCCCAAATTAACAGGACTTTCTGATGCTTCTAAGTCTAATTCTAATAACCCGTTGCTGCTGTGATGGAGTTTAGATAAATCTAGTGGTGAATTTGATGACCCTTGACTGTAACTAGCCCGTCTTTGCGTATAACTAGCAAAAATAGCAGACCCAGCACCAGCAGCACTTAAGACAAGAAACTGGCGACGATTAATTTTAGCCATGATTCATTTTGTTTGTATCAATAAGATTGATATTCTTTAAATATTTGGACTTCTCCCTTATTGTTAAATGCCAATACTTGAAATGGTTGTTTCATATCTCTTGCTTCCATTCCTGGCGTTCCCAAAGGCATTCCTGGTACGGCTAAACCAGCTAATTTGGGTTTTTCTTTCAGAAAACGTTTGATGTCATCGGCAGGAATATGACCTTCGATCGCGTAACCATCAATAATAGTTGTGTGACAAGCTGCTAGTTGGGGAGGTACATTATATTTCTGCTTGATGGCTTCGATTTGCTCGGTTTTGATATCTTTGACTTTAAAGCCGTGTTTTTCAGCGTGTTCGATCCACACTCCACAGCAGCCACAGTTAGGACTGCGATATACGGTCATTTCTTTTGTTCCTGAATAGGATGGCTCTGTTTCTTCGTCCCAAACGCTAACGAAGCTAGCTGTCTTAGTATCTTTAGCGATCGAATTCTGGTTACTGGCAGTTTGATTTTCAGCGATAGTCCAACTGAAGTAAATTGCTCCTCCGATCGCACTAGCGATCGCAATTGAAGTAAAGATTATTTTAGGTAAGAGTTTTGACATTATCAATTCAACTCATAACTAATTATTTATTAGACTTCTATCTTAAACTCTCTAGTCGGGTGTAGAGTCAAGAGCGACAATGTTTAGAAAAAAGCGATCGTTTAAGCAACCAGATCGTTACCAAAACGAAGATCTCAACAAAAGTGATTTTTGCAACCACAGCTCTTGATAGCAGGAACAGCAATTGCTGCCCCATCACAAAGGGGAATTTCGCGCCTCCAATTATAGGTTTACAAAATAAACTAATTCCGCTAAAATAACAACTATCTAGCGGAATATTTGAATGCTTTTGACTCAAACGGTTCGATTGAAACTGAATAGTACCGAAAAAGATATTTTGACTAATTTGTGTCATTTGTCCAAAAATTTGTTCAATGTGGGACTCTACACTGTGCGTCAATACTTCTTTGCCGAGGGAAAATATCTCAGTTATGAGTCTAATTATCATCTGTGCAAAGAGAACAAAAACTATCAACTCTTGGCTACAGATTGCGGGCAACAAACGCTTAAATACGTAGACAGGTGTTTTAAAGCATTTTTTAAGTTGCTCTCGATGAAGAAAGAAGGAATATATCACGAAAAGATTAATCTTCCGAGATACTTGCCTAAAGATGGACACTTTCCTTTGATTATTCCCATCAGAGCCAGGCATAATTTTGCTAAAGATAACTGGAAGTTTAAAATTCCCACATCTCGTCAATTCACGAGAGAAAACGGTTCTGTCTACATAAGCGTACCTCCGAATTTGAGGGAGTATCGAATTAAGGAAATCCGAATATTGCCCAAACAAAGAGGTAAGTTTTTGGATGTTGCATTTGTTTATGAGTCTATTGACGAACAAGTAAGTGTTAGCAATGATGATGCAATATCAATAGATCTCGGACTTAATAACCTTGCTACCGTAGTTAGCTCTACCTCGGAATCTTTTATCATTGATGGATGTTGGCTTAAGTCTAAAAACCAATGGTTTAACAAGCGTCGATCTCAACTGGTCTCCCACAAAGACAAACAAGGTATTAAACACTTGACTAAGCAAGAAGCTTGGTTGTCTTACCGTCGAAAAAACCAAGTAAGTAATTACTTGAATAAAGCTGCTAGATACATAATTAACTTTTGCCTCAATAGAAAGATTGGGACGATTGTTGTGGGTTACAACCCGACTCTTAAACAAGAGACTAATATGGGCAAACGTAACAATCAAAACTTTGTTCAAATTCCAATCTTTACCATTCGCTCCAAGCTGAAAAGCCTCTGTGAGCGATATGGGTTCAACTATGTAGAGCAAGAGGAGTCTTATACTTCCAAAGCTTCGAGTGTTGACCGCGATGATATTCCTCTATACAACGCCGATAACCCCGTTAAGCCCACTTTTTCTGGCAGACGAATAAAACGCGGGTTGTATAAAACTAAGACTGGTCATTTGATTAATGCTGATTGCAATGGAAGTTTAAACATTGGTCTTAAAAGTAAGCACGAAGCTTTTAGCCGAGTGTCTAGGGTCTGTTTGACGCAGCCAGTGAGGGTTAATGTCCTCCGAGAATCTAAGACCATAGCACCAGCTTGGTCTTAGAGTACGTCAACTTTGCTTAAAATAGAAAAGAATTGGTCTCGAATTCTCTAGTTGAAAGCGAAACTATGATAAGACTTAAAATAAACGGTCAGTTGCAAACGCTGAATGTCGAGCCACGAGTGACTTTGTTAGATGCCCTACGAGAAAACCTGGGATTAACTGGAAGCAAGAAAGGTTGCGATCGCGGGCAATGCGGAGCTTGTACTGTACTGATCGACGGGCAAAGAGTATATTCTTGCCTCACTTTAGCGATAATGCAAGAAGGTAAAGAAATTACGACGATCGAAGGTTTAGCAACTGGGGATAATTTGCATCCAGTGCAAGCAGCTTTTATTGATAATGATGGCTTTCAATGTGGTTATTGTACTCCAGGTCAAATATGCGCTTCGGTTGCCTTATTAGATGAAGTTAAAAACGGTTCTGTTAGTTACGTTACCCCAGATCTAACTAGCGCGCCTCAATTAGCTTCTCTATCAGAGGCGGAAATAAAAGAGAGACTGAGCGGCAATTTGTGTCGTTGCAGTGCATATAACGGTATCGTCGCCGCAGTGCAGCAAGCTAGCGGACAAAACCCTCCTTCGCCTGCTGCTTCTAATCTTGGAACAGAGGTAAGTTAATGAACAATTTTGCTTACGTTCGTGCCAATTCGGTTGAAGATGCCGTAAGTAGGGCTAGCCAAGATAGCAACGTCATGTATATCGCAGGGGGAACCAATCTAGTCGATCGCATGAAAGGCTTTTTAGACGAGCCATCCCAACTTGTTGACGTATCTCGTTTGGCGATGAAAAAAATCGAACGAACTCAAGAAGGAGGCTTAAAAATTGGCGCGTTAGTAACAAATACAGACCTAGCAGGTTGTGCCGAAGTGCGAAGCAATTATCCCATGCTCAGCAGATCGATTTTAGCTGGAGCTTCCCAACAAATACGCAATATGGCAACAGTAGGGGGAAATTTGATGCAGCGCACCCGTTGTCCCTATTATTACGATACTGCTTTTGCTTGCAACAAACGCCAGCCAAATACTGGTTGTCCTGCGGCAACTGGAATTAATCGCACTCACGCTATATTAGGAGCTAGTGAAAGCTGCGTGGCTGTTAATCCCTCGGATATGTGCGTCGCCTTGGCTGCATTGGATGCCGAGGTTAAAGTTCGAGGAGTGGCAGGAGAGCGCCAAATTCCTTTTGTAGACTTCCATCGTCTGCCAGGGAATACTCCCAATCGCGATACAAATTTAGAACCTGGAGAATTGATTACAGCAGTAATTTTGCCTCCAGTATCTTTTGCGAAATCGGGAGTTTATCTCAAACTGCGAGATCGAGCTTCCTATGCCTTTGCTTTAATATCAGTAGCTGCGGCTTTAGAACTATCGGGAGAACAAATTAAAAACGCTCGAGTGGCATTGGGTGGAGTAGCTCACAAACCTTGGCGCGCCACTGAAGCCGAAGAGTTTTTAAAGGGCAAGAGGGCTGATAAATCTACCTTTTCACAAGCAGCAGAAATTGCACTTAAAGATGCCAAACCCCTCGCTCATAACCAATTCAAAGTAAAACTGTCTAAACGGGCAATTTCTCGCGCTCTAAGCGTTTCAGCTCGAGGAGGAGGTGTAGTATGAATCAGATTATCGGTACTTCAGTTAGTCGTAAAGACGGACGAGCTAAAGTTACGGGAGAAGCAACTTACGGAGCAGAACATCAAGTTGAGGAACTGGTTCACGGGTATTTAGTAACTGCAACGATCGCCAACGGCATTATTAGCAACATCGATACCAGCTCCGCAGAGCGAGCGCCTGGTGTAATTAAAGTTTTTACTCATAAAAACCCGCCAGAAGTCTTTAAACCCCGTAATGACTTCATAAATTCCAAAATTTACGAAGCGCGGCTGCCTTTATCGGACGATCGCGTCCATTATGCAGGACAAATTGTTGGCTTAGTGGTGGCAGATACTTTTGAAAGAGCGCGGGATGCAGCAGCACAAGTCAAAATTGAATACGAAACTCAACCCCCACAAATTGACCCCAAAAAAGCGAGTTATAAAAAAGCTCCTAGTTTTCTTGGAGAAGATTTAGAGTATCAAGAAGGGACGTTCGAGACAGGGGATTTTTCAGGATCGAATACTGCGGCAACGGTAGAAGCAACCTACACTACCGAAGTAGAACTTCACGCGCCTATGGAACCCCACGCTCTGGTTGCTAATTGGGAAAATAAAGATTCGGTAACGGTTTACGAACCGACTCAGTGGGTGAGAGGGTCTCAGAGCACTTATGCCGATTTGTTCGGTCTTCCTCTCGATCGGGTTCGCATCATAAGTCCTTATATTGGCGGCGGATTTGGGTCAAAAGCATTTCCTTGGCCTCACGGCGTTCTTTGCGTCGCTGCCGAAGAGAAATTCAACGTCCTCTCAAAGTGGTTCTCTCCCGTCGTCAAATGACAGCCAATAGCGGACATCGATCGCAAACCGAACAAACTATCCGTTTAGCAGCCAAAGCCGATGGTAAATTAGAGGCGATCGAACATACAGCCAAATCTTGCACTTCTGCAGTTGAAGTTTTTCCCGAACCCTGTACTGGCATCACTTCTATCATGTACGCTGCCCCTAATATGAGACTAAAACAAGAGCTAGGAGTCCTCAACGTCGGTACGCCTACTTTTATGCGAGCACCAGGGGAAAATCCAGGGCTGTTTGCTCTCGAGTCAGCTATGGATGAGTTAGCCTGGGAATTGAAGATAGATCCTGTAGAACTGCGTTTGAAAAATGAAACAAAGGAACATCAGCGCAGAAAACTGCCATTCTCAGAGAAATATTTTGCTGAGTGTTTAAAAATAGGAGCAGAAAAGTTTGGCTGGAGTCAGCGCCAAATGCAACCGCGCTCCGTCCAGCAAGGAGATCTTTTAGTTGGTTGGGGAATGGCAGGATCCAGCTTTCCGGCTTTACGCGGCAGAGCTGAAGCTAAAGTCCGCCTGCTTCCCGATGAAACCGCTCGTGTTTTAACATCAGCCAACGACATGGGAACGGGAGCTTATACCGTAATAGCAATGACTGCGGCTGAAACTCTAGGTTTGCCCGTTGAAAAAGTCAAAGTAGAATTAGGCGATTCGATTTTGCCAAATGGCGGCATGGCTGGCGGTTCTCAAATGACTGCGTCTCTTACTCCTGCAGTTTTAGCTGCTTGTCAGAAGGTTCTTCAAACAGCGAACGCTCAAAATGCTAAGGAAGCTTTTACCAACCTACACGCTTCAGGACTAGACGCATATGAAGCTAGTGCTACTTCTGCTCCAGGTCAAGAAGGCAAAAACTTTGCTTTTAACTCTTGGGGAGCGCATTTCTGTGAAGTGACTGTGGATGAGGAAATTGCTCGCTTGCGGTTAACTCGTTGGCTTTCGGTGATGAATGTCGGACGAGTCCTCAGCGCCAAAACGGCAGCTTCTCAGATTCGCGGGGGTGTAATTATGGGCATCGGACAGGCTTTAATGGAAGAATGTAATTTCGATCCAGCTAGCGCCTATCCTGTAGTTTACGATTTAGCAACCTATCACTTCCCTGCACACGCTGATATTCCTCGCATTGAAGTCGCTTTTGTCGGCGAGCCAGACCTCAATTTTAATCCGATGGGTGCCCGTGGAGTTGGCGAAATCGGGATTACAGGGGTATCGGCAGCGATCGCTAACGCCGTCTATCATGCTACTGGCAAGCGCATCCGCAGTTTACCAATTACTCCAGATAAATTAATTTAAAAGGGAATAAGCAATGGGGAGAGGGGGAGAGGGGGAGATGGGGGAGTGTGGGGAGATGGGGCTAACAGCAAATAGCAAACAGCAAACAGCAAATAGCCAACAGCCAACAGCCAACAGCCAACAGCAACTCGCTCGTCTCTGAAAAATATTACTGTTCCCCGTTCCCCGTTCCCTGTTAATTAATTGATAAGGAAAAAAGCGATCGTGCATGAATTAGAAGCAATAGTTTTGGCAAATGAAGACAGTATTAAAAAGGGTGAAACTACTTACCTCGCTACTATAGTTAATACTTTTGGTTCTACTTACCGCCAACAAGGTGCCAAAATGTTAATTACAGAAAAAGGGGAAATGGTAGGAACTCTGAGCGGTGGTTGCGTAGAAAATGATATTTTTCAATATACTAAACAAATAGAGAACGAACCTCTTTTAATCCATTACGATGCCACAAAAGAAGAAGAAGATTTTACTTGGGGCTTTGGATTGGGTTGTAATGGGGCAATTAAAATATTACTAGAAAAACTCGAAATATCCAATTCCTTATCTCCTTTGAATTTAATCGCTCAATGTCTAAAAATTCGAAAAATAGGCGCGATCGCTACTATTTTTAATCTAGAAGGGTCGAGGGATTTAAAAATTGGCTCTCGTTTTATTCTTTATCCCGACGATACCTCTTACACCAATATTGAAAATCTAGCTTTAAAAGAAGCGATCGAAAATGACACTATTACTGCTAAAAATACTCAACTCTCAACCGTCAATAAATACCAACTATCATCGGGTAGCGTAACAGTCTTTATTGAAGTTATTAAACCTCCCACTTCCTTAATTATTTTTGGTGCGGGTCGAGATGCTTTACCTGTAGTAGAAATAGCTAAAACAATAGGCTGGCAAGTGAGTGTCATTGATTGTCGAGCGCAAGAAGAAACTTATCGAAGATTTGCTCGAGCAGATAAAATTACTCTCACTTGTCGCTCCACGATCGGCCAACAAATCTCAGTAGATAAAAATACTGTTGCGGTGGTTATGACTCACAATTATTTCGACGATCGAGATATTATTAAATTTCTCCTGCCGACTTCAATTCCCTATTTAGGTGTGATGGGTTCAAAAAATCGAATCGATAAGATAATACAGGAGCTAAATCATCCTAAAATTCAATTAGAAAAGTTGTACAGTCCGATCGGTTTAGATATTGGAGCTGAAACTCCAACCGAAATCGCTAGCGCAATCGTTGCTGAGATTCAAGCCGTCTTAACTAAACGTAATGCAGGCTTTTTAAAATATCGTTCTCAACCTCTTCATGAAAGATACAGTGTTCGAGAAAAGCAGGTTAAAACTAGAGACAAGGTTTTGACATTTGAACAAAAGTAAGAGTGAAAATAATTCTATAGCTGCTATTATTCTTGCTGCTGGCGCATCAAAACGGATGGGTCAACCAAAACAATTACTACCATTAATTAATTAGATACTACTGAATAGTGTTTGCGAATAGTAATTAAGTTTGAAACAAGTGTTATACCAATTTCCTAAATGTTTGCTACATATCTTTTTACTCCCCCTCTTCCCACACTCCCCACACTTCCCACCCTCCCCACACTCAAGAGCGAAAATTATTTGTAGCAAAGACAAATTAAATTGGTATTAGGCGGGGGATTGAACCCACCGATAACGCTCAAACCCTAACTATCGTTTTTACAACAAGTAGAAAAGTAGAAGAGATCCACTTTTCAATACTTTGTTAAATTTCGTCTCTATTTCCAAGCTTTGACATACAAATTATTAGCATCTTGCCACACTCCTCGCTTTTCAATCAATTGTTCGACAGTTTTCTTATATTCAACTTGTAATAGTTGTTTTTGTGCTTCAGATAAATTCAATAATGGATTCCCCCTGGGATAAAAATCCCGTTCAATCCGCGTAGCTCCATCTTGACAATTCTTAGCAATGTTGTATCTATATTGATAGCTATCAATAGTAATATCTTTAAAACCAGAATTCTGTAAAATAGTATGGCATTTTTCAGGAGTCCAGAGAGGTCTGAGGATATGGGGTAAATCAATACCAAATAAATCCTGACATACTTTAACTTTAATTGCTGCCAAGTAAGAAGTTCGATCGGGGGTAGTAAAAGCAAAACCTCCCCCAAGTTTTAGCCAGTCATAGCATTTATTAATAATTACGGGAATATCAGTGATATAAACAAGTGCCGAACAACAAAAAATAAGATCGAATTGCTCACTTTTAAAATTAATTGACTCTACATCTGCTTCAATCAATTCCAGATTATCTATTTTTTCGGTTACGATCTTATTTTTGGCTTGAGCCAACATTCCTGGAGACATATCTACCCCAATTACAGAACCTTGAGGAGCAACTGCTTTCGCTGCGGGAATTGCAACTAAACCCGTACCTGTAGCCAAATCGAGAATCGTTTGCCCCGATCGGACAACAACATACTCTAATAAGCGTTTGGCTTCTCTCATATGACTGTCTCCTTCTCGATCGTAAGCAGTTCTACCATTAAAAAAATCGATTACTTTTTGTTTATACTCTTCTGGCATTTTTTTCACCTAATTATATTATTTAGTTGAATAATTACTACTACTCATAAAGTCAAGACAGCCAAGATAAATAGAGACATAGAACCTATTTACAATAAAATAAAGAGCGATTGGTTAATTAGAACATGCCGAAAGTAGAAGAAATAGCAAAGCTAGCAGAAAGCAGCGCGCGTCAACTTGGTATAAGCAAATATGACATTTACGGTTCCTCTGTAGATGAAAATAGCGTACAAGTAGACCTAGGCGAACCAAAACAGGTTAAAGCATCGAATCGATCGAGTGTCATCGTGCGAGTATGGAACGAAGATAACACTATGGGGGTAACTTCCACCACCGATGTAGACTCCCAAGGAATAGAATTAGCACTGAAGACAGCACTAGAAGCAAGTTCGTTTGGGGTAAAAGAACACGTACCCGATTTTAGCCCTGAAGCGAAAGCGAAGACTGCTGATGTATCGGCAGATAAAGCCAGTGCAGCACCAGTATCTACTTTAATAGAAAAGACGATCGGGGCAGAAAAACAGCTGCTCGAAGCGCACCCAGCGATCGCCTCCGTACCTTATAACGGGATGGCGCAAAGAGATGTCGAGCGCTTCTATATCAACAGCGAGGGTGCAATAAGACAAGAAGGGCGATCCTATGCTTCAATTTTTTTATACACTAAAACCTCAGAGGAAGGACAAAAACCTCGCAGCGCAGGTGCATATAAAGTCAGTCGCTCTCTAGAAAATTTAGATGTAAAAGGCTGTATTAATGAAGCAGCAGAGAAAACCATCAGCCACTTAAACTACAAACCGATCGCATCTGGCAAATATACAGTTGTTTTCTCACCAGAAGCTTTCCTGAGTTTATTAGGAGCATTTTCTAATCTGTTTAACGCTCAGAATATTCTCGACAAACAAAGTTTGTCTACCCCAGAATCATTAGGGGAACAAATAGCTTCTCCTTTATTATCTGTTGTCGATGACGCTTTGCATCCAGATAACGTCTCAGCAGAAACATTTGATGGAGAGGGGACTCCTACCCGCAGCATCGAATTAATTAAAAACGGAGTACTTGCTAACTTTTTGCACAGTAGCGTTACAGCTAAACGAATGAATGCTCAGCCTACGGGTAATGCTAATATTGGCGCTAAAGTAACAGTAAGTCCCAATTTTTATCATGTTTTTCGTGGGGAATCTGCATCTCAAGAATATAGTTTAGAGACTGCGGAAAAAGTAATTTTAATTGACGACGTTCAAGCGTTACACGCGGGTGTAAATTCTTTACAAGGTTCTTTTTCTTTACCCTTTGACGGTTGGCTCGTAGAAAAAGACAAACGCACTAGCATTGACTCAGCTACTGTAGCAGGAGATTTTATGGAGGTGTTGAAGTCAATTATTTTTGTAGAAAAAGAAGCGGAAGTAACTCCAGGGGGAATTTGTCCGAGAATTTGGGTTGAAGGACTCTCAATTACTGGAGAATAATTTTGAATCTTTGAAGCGTCGGAAAATCCCTTCGTCGTCTAGACGAAGGGATTAGTTCGTTATCTAAATATAAACGCGATTGCCTCTTTGGTCTATATAAAAATGACGACCGCCAACATCTAGAAAAACTGGGCGACTTCTTCGATTTAGATAAGTACGACTACCTCTTTGTTTTCGATAAATACGACTGCGGTTTTGATTTAGATAAATACGACGACCTATTCGATTCAAATAAAAACGACGACCCCATCGATCTATAGAAATTCGACGACCTTGAGGGATAACTTTATCAGAATCTTCTTTAAGCGAACTACTTAAAATACTATTTGTTTGAGTATTTTGAGCTAATACTGGAGCTGAAAATACCGTTAGAAAACAAATAATTAACCATCCTATTGAATGAGAAACACCAATCAATCTAAGAAGGTTGACATTCATCTTTATTGCTTATAGCACTTTTTCCTAGAAGATTACCTATCAATAGAAATGTTTCATACAGTAGGTCATTTTGTCAAGCTTTTTTATTGTTCTGGTCTTCCACCCTATTACAAAGGCGCTGGGCGCGTTTCTTCAATTCCTAGCTAAGTTAAGTTTAGAGCGGTCGCGATCGCATTGTTTGTATTACGAACACAATACATTGATTTCAGACATATGAGTATGTCTTGCCATTAGCTATTTTGCTGTTAGATTGTTCGATTTTTTGGACTTAATTATCAATATAGGGTCAATTAAATATTATCAAATTCAGGAGAATGCAGATGTCTGATGAGAAGATTTCTATCGCCGTGGCTGGTCATACGAATTCTGGTAAGACTACTTTAATTAGAAGTTTGATGAAGAGTAATGTCGGAACAATAGGAGACAGAGCGAATGTAACAAAGTTCTCAGAAGAAAACTGTCATGATGGTCTGCAGGCTACTTTCATCGACTGCCCTGGATTTACAAAAGCGAGTGATTTATTGAAGTATATCAAGCTTAAAAAAGAGAAACCTGACCTCTTATCCCAAATTGCATCTGTCTTTAATCCCGATAAATTTGTATATGACGAACGCGCAATTAATGCTATCAAAAATAGTGATGTGGTATTTTATCTTGCTAATCTTGAGACTATACCAGAAGACGATCATGATGAAGAAATTGAGCTTATTAGATCCGTTCATAATAAGATAATCGGGATTGGAAATAAGAGTCGAAAAAGAGGAAAAAAGGAAGTCGATGAGAAACTTTCGGGGCGGATACACCAGTGGGAAAGCTTTTTTAGAAAAAATGAAATTCTGAATTTTATTATGTTTGATACCTTCTGGGACAATCCCTCTAAGATTATCTCCATCTACGGTTTTGTTAAGGAATTACTGAGTGACAATGAGAGGAAAGCCTATGTGTTTGACCAAGGTCTAAAACGGTATTATGAGAGACAAATTGCTATCTTTAAGGAGTCATCTGATTTATTGGCTGAGTGTGTTATAAAATGTCGGGAAATTAAAAAATCTGCGGATGAGAGTAAGAAAAGCAGAACCTCCCTGCAGGAGGAGGCTAAAAAAGAATTAGAATCTACTTTCAAAAATTTTGTTAAAGACATTGAAAAGGGAGCATCCCATTTTGGCAACTATAAAGAAAAAGCAAAAAGTAGTTGCGGGGATACCGCGTAGTGGTATCCCCGCCCCCTCTCCTACTAAACCGTTTAGTTTGAAAACCAAGGGACTCACCGACAGCAGCAACTGTTTTTGAAGGCACGTGGCGAGCGAGAGGATTGAGCAAGTACTATAAAAAGGTACAACTAAAAAGAATTTGATTGTGACCCCATCAGAAAAACTTGAACTTGAAGCTTGCCTAAAAAGAGTTGGAGAAATTCTTTATAATAATAGTGATACAGACCGTATAGAAAATCTAGAAGATATCGAAACTACTGTCAGAGAAAAACTTTTAGAACACGTTAGTCCCCAAATAACCTTTTTTTTATCGAAAAAAAGACAGGAACTAGAAGAGGAAAAAAAAGAACAATAAAAAGCTGTTTAGGAAAACTTAGAATTACTAAAAAACAAGCAGATAAATTGGGACTAGACCCTTATACTCGTTATAGTCCTCTATTAGAAAAATGCTCTTTTCTTTTAAGTGCTAATGAATCGTATCACAATGTAGAAAAAGACTTTTCAGTCTTAACAGGAATAAAAATCAGTCATTCAACTTGCCAAAGAAAAGTTGTCAAAAAAAAGTGGGAATTACCTGATGTCAAACAAAAAGTTTCTGAGGTAACGAATAATTCATTTTTATTAAGGAACCCTTTTACGATAACTCTTCTGCTTCGTTGATAACTTAACTACTATAGAAGGGTTCCTTAATAAAAATAATTTTCTTCCGTAAGTGTTGATGGTGGAAATATCAGGTTAAGAAGCAAGAAAAAAGGGGAGAAAAGTTTTTGGAAACAATATAAAACAGCTCGTTTACAAGGCATTTATTATGGGGCTTTTTATCAAGATAATTTATCTTTAACTGATTGGATTAATAGTCAAAAATTAACAAAACCCTTATATTGCTTGGGAGATGGACATGATGGTATATGGAATATTATAGCAGAAATCGGAGATAAAAAACATCGGATTGAAATTCTTGACTGGTATCATTTAATGGAAAACTTACATAAAATTGAGACAAAAAATTATCATATTCTTCAATTAAAAGCATATCTTTGGTTTGGTCAAGTTGAAGAAACTATTAATTATTTGAATAAGCTAAAACCAATAGGTGGCAGTAACTTTTGTATCTATCTCAGAAAACATCAAACAAAAATTATTAATTATCACTATTTTCAATGGCAAAAAATTTCTTCAATAGGTAGCGGTGCTGTTGAAACAGCAGTAAAACAAATAAGCCATAGAGTTAAATTGCCTGGTGCGCAGTGGAAAGAAGAAAATGTCCCCCAGATTTTACAACTTCGTTCTAGCTATTTAAACGGTAAATTTGCTATTTAAAACCTTGAAATTTGACTACTAAATAATTTAATTTAGTTCTTTAATTATAATAGTTTTCATTTCTCGGTCGCGAAGCGCTGCGAGCCTCGCAGTTCGGAGTTTTAATTTATCGCTCGCGGTTTCCATTTATCGCTCGCCGCCGTCAAAAACAGTTATTGCTGTGCCTCCGCAGTGCGTGTCGGCACAGCCCCCCTGAGTTAAAACTAAACGGTTTAGTCGTAGAGGGGCGGGGATACCGCTACGCGGCATCCCCGCAACTACTTTTTCTTTATAGTTTCCAAAATGGGATGTTCCCGATTTAAAGCCATTTTTAAGTCGTTATCACCTTGAGCGGCCTGTCTATATCCCAAAAATTTAACTAGATCGGTGTTACGATTTGGCTCTGGCGAGAGATGTTTTTATTTTTATTAAGGAACCCCTTTTACGATAACTTACTTGCGAGAGATGTAGTTATTTTTAATAAGGAAGTCCTTTTACGATAACTTACTTGCGAGAGATGTAGTTATTTTTAATAAGGAAGTCCTTTTACGATAACTTTCTTGCTTCGTTTATAACTTGACTACTATGAGGACTTCCTTATTAAAAATGAACTCATTGCAGTGCGATCGTTTATAACTTAATTGCTGATGAGGACGAGAGGTGTTTTTATTTTTATTAGGGAAGTCCTTTACGATAACTTAAATACTTCGTTTATAGGTTAACTGCAATATGAGGACTTCCCTAATAAAAATGAACTTTTTGTCGGACGTTCCTTATTAAAAATGAACTTTTTGTCGGACGTTCCCTAATAAAAATGAACTTTTTGTCGGACCTTCCGCGCTTAAAAATAATATTTTCGTGATTCGGTTGGCACCCGAAGATAACCGCACTCAAACAGTTACAGTAATAGCACCAGTATTGGAAAAAATAGCCCCATGGCTGGGTGTAGCTGTAACTCATTTCTTGCCATAACAATAGATTATAAGCGAGCGCTTATCTCAGAAGGCAAGGGATGCAATCGAAGTACGAAGTATTTGGACTAAACAGTATAGTTTTAAAAAAGGCGATCGCTCGGAATAACATAGTGAAACTTTTTCACGCGTGTTCGACAACGTGAATGCGCACCGCTACGCGGTTCCCAAAGGGATCGAGCGATAAAGCTGAAAGTAGCGAAGCAAGACAGTATGGTTGGGATTGTGACTGGCGATCTGGCAAGCCAGATCCGCTCTTCGGCGCGCTTATTGGGGTAGGCAAGGGATGCAATGGAAGTACGGAATATTCATACTGAACAGTATAGTTTAAAAAGGGGCGAGCGGAAAAAATCAGTATGACTACTGTTGTTGAACATTAGCTATAAAGATCTTCTTGATTTATACGGAAATTCTAATAAGTCGATTTTATTCACACCAGTTTTATACCTTGAACTTAGTATCTGTTCTCCTTAAACCAGTCAGGCGGCTGGTTATTTTTGTTGCGAAGAACTTCACAATAAGCCAGACCGCCCATTTCCTCGGCTTCTAATGTAGCTATTACCAACATTGCGAGTCTACTGACCTTAAGCAATATTTAGGTTGAAAAACTGAGGTATTGAGACTATCGTTGATGATGAAAATAATAGCTATTGACCAAGCAGTTAAGGCAAATGTTTGATATAAGAGAGTGATGTAATTTGACTGAAAATTCCTCAAGGATTGGCCAAATTTTAGCTGGGTTTTAGAAGCATTAGTAGACATCTGATTATTTTTTTGACGAGAGATGTTTTTATTTTTATACAGGGAACCCTTTTTCTTGTAGTTATGTCCCTTCGCTATTAAGTTATCGGTATAGAAGGGTTCCCTGTATAAAAATGAACTTTTTGTTTGACTTGGCAGTAGATCTTCGAGCGGCTTGATTCTTTCTTATAATTAAACTTCTCTGAGATTTTGTCAGTAAGAAAAAGTATGAAAAAGTAGGGAGAAATCTAATCAAATACTTAAAATTGATTGATAAGCGCTGGCTAAGTTTTTTTTGCCTGTAGGAATGCTATCTCAGTAAAAAAAACTGTACTGTTTAGTTTAAAGCTGAAGAACGTGCGTGAAACTTTTTCTGTCAGTTAAACCTCGAGATTCTCTAGAAAAAAGACTTATTATCAAGCCAATTAACTTAATAATAAGTTTTGTATACTAAACTATAGTTTTTAACTGAGATTCAAGGATATAGGATAACGTAACTTGAAACCTTTAACCGCAGCCCAAAAAGAACTCTACGATTATTTAGTAGCGCACATCGACAAGTTTCAATATTCTCCGACAATCAGGGAAATGATGCGGGCAATGCATCTTAGCTCCCCAGCTCCCATTCAAGCGCGCTTAGGACGTCTGCGAAGCAAAGGTTATATTGATTGGGAAGAGGGTCAAGCGCGAACATTTAAGATTATTCCAATGACTCAAAAAGGATTACCAGTCTGCGGAGCGCACCGCTACGCGGATCTCTTTCGAGATCGCTGCAGGGGGTTTGGTAGAACCTTTCACTTCAGTAAACTCTTTCTTAGATTTACCTAGCTTATTGAATAAGCCAGATTTTTTCGTCCTAAGAGTGAATGATGAAAGTATGAAAGGAGATTTTATTGCAGTTGGCGATTATGCAATTATGCGGCCTGCACTACCAGATGAAGAGTTAAAAGAGGGAGAAATTGTTGCGGTTGAAGTAAAAGAGGTGGGTGTAACGCTCAAACGCTTATATAACGAGAGAGGGCTAATCATTCTCAAAGCTTTTAACTCGTTGTATCCTCCCATAGAGACAATTCCAGAAAAAGTGACAATAAAAGGAATTCTGGTGGGAGTTTGGCGAGAAATTGAAGATATGAGTTAACAAGTTTTTTGAGCCAGCAAGCTAAACTAAACTGTTTAGTTAAATCTTAACAGTTAACAAACATAGTGAAAATTTTTCCCCGTTGTTAAATCAAAGAGCGAATAAATCAAGAGGTGGGTTGTTTAGAACAGTATCGATCGCCCGATCGACAATCTCCACATCTTTTAATTGGTAGTGATAAGTTTTAAACTTAAAATCCCCCACCTGCTCGAACTGCGATCTCGGACGGTAGCCATACAAGCTTTCATACATAGAGAGAGCCAAACTACCGATCTGTACCATTTCTCCTTTAGTGGCATCAAGGGAACGTTGCTTGAG
>JASJDA010000003.1 GCA_030065755.1 Prochloraceae cyanobacterium
CTTTTAGAAACTAACTATTCCGTCGAACAGATTGCTTTAGATGTAGGCTATCAAAATATCAATCATTTTTATCGTCAATTTCGTAATTATCACCAAACTACGCCTCAAAGCTGGAGGAAGAAACAACGTTCTCACGCCTCGTTATAAGGATACCCTAAAATATTACCTATTAGCTGTCAATCGAGCGACTAATATATTCTCTATATCTGATACTAGATTATGCTATTTACCAATCTAGTATCTTTTTTTATGTCAACATTTCTGGCAATCCTAAAATTTCAGTTTTTAAAAATGCTTAGATGATATTAAATATTTTATTTTTTCCTTTTGACGAGATCTAAAAATACTTAACTCTTAATTATTATATTACCTAAAAATAGTTAATTATTTGCGATCTTTCCTCGAGATAATATGTATATATGGAAAGCAAAGAAAACAAGCCAATAAGCTTTCAAAATCTTTGACAATCTAGGGATTGAATTTTAATTTATATGATTATCAATCAAAAGCTTTCCTATCAATAATTTCTCAAAAAAAACTTAACAAGGAGATTAATCATGGCAGATTTATCTAAGGAATCAGCATATGCCTTTGCCGTCCGTTGGCCTGGAGAAGAGAAATATTATATGAGTTATGAAACTGATTCGGGATGGTGCAGGCAAAATTACGAAACAAGGAATGACTCCCAATTTATTCTTGTCCCCGAAGACGAACCTCGGAAAAATGTATTTTTAGTTCAAAATGTATATCCAGATTCAAGTATTGATAAATGGTTAAGCTATTCGGGCGATAATCTTCGAGTTGGCCTCTACTCAGCTAAATCGGATGCGACTCCCTGGGAGTTTGTCCGTACCGATAATTCTAATTTTTACAAACTTAAATGCCTTTATGAAGGTAAAGGTAAAAATAAATGGCTCAGCTTTCAATGGGATGGACGTTGGAATTATCTTTATACTAATGAATCGGATGCCTGCCCTTATCAATTGATTATCAGGACTTAGACAAAAAACAACAAAAAAACAGCCTCAAACCCAAGTAGGACAATGGAGCAATTAATTTAAGCTTAGAGTCTGTCACAGCAATTTTGTAATTTCATTTTTTGGAGGTAATTTATGACTTGTCAATGCGGAAAATCATATATTGTTAAGCAAGGAGATATACTCTTTGACATTGCCCAGCGAGAGTTAGGTGATGGTAATCGTTGGCGAGAAATCATGAACCCTGATTGCAGTGGTCTTGTTAACGAGATAATTTTTCCAGGTCAAGAATTGTGTATTCCTAATGGTCCGTCTGCAGGAAGTGGTTTCTCAAATATTGTCTCGCGTTTAACTTACAAATCTATGTTTCCAAATCGTGATGATTTGTATTTGTATGACAGTTTAGTAACAGCAACCCAAAGATACCCAAAATTCTGTAATGAAAGATCTGATATAGAACGCAAACGCGAAGCAGCAGCATTTTTGGCTAATATTGCTCACGAAACTAGTGGTCTTAAATACGTTGAAGAATTACGCTGCATTCCTAATGGCTGTGGAGATGAATATTGCAAAAATAACACCCAGTATCCATGTCAGCCCGATCGCAGCTATCACGGTCGGGGTCCTATGCAGCTTTCGTGGAACTACAACTACGGTGCGGCGAGTGAAGCTTTGGGAATGGGAAAAGAGTTGCTTGTCAATCCTGACCGAGTCAAGTCGGATGGCGAGATCGCATTTGCTACAGCTTTGTGGTTTTGGATGACTCCTCAATTCTCCAAGCCTTCTTGCCACGAAGTTATGAGCGGTCTTTGGAATCCTTCTCCCGATGATGTAAGCAAAGGGCGCGTGCCTGGTTTTGGTATGACTATCAATATTATTAACGGTGCTTTGGAATGTAGCCTACCTACAAATGACAAAGTTGAGAGTCGGGTTAACTATTACAGGCAGTTTTGCGGAATGCTGGGCGTAAGTGCAGACAATAACGTCTACTGCGATCGCATGGAACATTATTAAATTTCTCCATGAATTACTCCCTCCGTCTGTTTTTTAAGAATTAGATACTTTTTTCAACCTAGCAGAGTGTCTATCTGCTCCAAACTATCTGAATACTTCCACAAAATACATTTCAATCCTTGAGGAAAGTACTTTATGTCTCAATTTCTTGGTCTAGCCTTTAGTCCCTATGTCGGACACTGGACAGGAAACCCCCCTAAGGTTCCTAATTGGAACTCATACAGCCAGCAGGATATAGTCCGTATGCTGGAGGTAATCGCGCCTCACTTCGACAAAATTAGCACTTACAGCATGGGTGTTGCTGGATATCCATTAACAACGCCTTGGAATCAAGTCGATTCTAACTGTCTTGTAGCTGGTGCAGCTGCCCAGTTGAATCAGCAAATGGGCAAAATAGCAATTCAGGTGGCACAGGGAATTTATCAGTTAGAAGATGGAGGGTTACAACAGAGAGAAATTGAAGCCGCTTTTTCTGCAGCTAAGGCAGCAAATGCTCTTTATCCCAACACCGTAACTTCTTTAGTTTTCACAAATGAGTATTTGGTTGACGCACAAAAAACCAATGCTGTTAACACCATGATTGTGAGCAATAAACAGAAAGCACACAATCTAAATATAAAGGTGGGGGTGCGATCGCATACTTTTGGAGAAATTACCAATCCTCAAAGCCATTTTTACAACGAATTGAAAACCCTCATCCAAAATTGCGATTTTATCCAATGCAATCTTTATCCAGGTATGCACTCTCCTAACCCAACTGAGGGTGTGAATCAGGTGGGCCAAGCTTTTTATCAAATCAAGACGGCGGTTGCAAATATCAATCCACAATGCGAGGTCACGATCGGCGAAACTGGTTGGCCATCTCAAGGGATTAGTTTCAACAAAACAGACAACAATGTAGCAAATCTTCTTGCCTATTACGAGGCAATTAAGAAGTGGGCATTTGAGAACCGTGCGCTCACTTACCTGTTTGAAGCGATCGATGAACCTTGGAAAAGCAACCAGAATAGTTCGGACACTCTCTCGCCAGGGGGGCCGAATGGTGCAGAGGGACACTACGGTCTTTGGTACCTAAACACTCAGGGTGGGTATACGCACAAAGGTGGGTCTAGCCTAGGATTAAAGGTTGCCTTAAAAGCTAGCAACCAACAATATGTTTCTGCTGATTTCGATCGAGGTGGAATTCTTGTCGCCAACCGTGATGTTTTAGACGATTGGGAAACCTTTGAGTTAATTAAGCTAGACGGTAACAAAAATGGGTTGCGGGCAGCTAATGGGCAATATGTTTCTGCTGATTTCAATCAAGGTGCAATTCTTGTCGCCAACCGCGATCTCATTAATGAGTGGGAAATTTTTGAGTTAATCAAGCGAGACGGTAACAAAATTGGCTTGCGAGCAGCTAATGGGCAATATATTTCTGCCGATTTCAATCAAGGTGCAATTCTTGTCGCCAACCGCGATCGAATTAGTGACTGGGAAACCTTTGAGTTAATTGAGAAATGATTTTCCATTCTAAGATTGACCACCTCTTATAAAATTTACGGAGAAAAGATCGTGAAATTATCGATTGTCAATAATACAGGTCAGTACAAGAATAATGATATTTATTTCGGTATCATTGGACAACGATCGATCCAATGGGGATTCATCAATTCTAATACCAATTCTCGAAAATAACGAGAGACAAAAGGAACAGGGAATAGGGAATAGGGAATAGGGAATAGGGAACAGAGGGATTTGAGCTTTTTTTATTAATAAAAACTATTTCTTATCTCTCTAGTTACTTTTGAGAAATGGTATAACGGTAGTTGGCAAAAAGCTCCGCCAGAAAGTCAGAGAGTAAATGTTCCATTTTTTAACCTCGCTTCTCAACCCTCGATCGACTTATCTCCACCCCTTATTTCTGGTCGATGCTGGCTCTCAATTGGTCAACCTTCGATCGTTCCTATATGGGATTCAGGCTTTACAGGATCAGCATTTAATGCAGCAACAGATCCCAATTACAATATCATTTTTGATAAATTTGAATTCACCTACGAGTCAAATAATAAAATTTTTTGTAATACGACTAGCGTGGATTTCTTTGGGCTGCCGATTACTGCGAAACTAATAGGCAATAAGAGCCAGACTGTAGGGATATCCGTGCCCAGAAGTCAAGTATTTAAAGCATTTCAAGAAACTCCTCCCTTTGATTCACTGATTCGCACTGTTGGGAATACACAGTTAAGAATCTTAGCACCACAAAAAGATTCCGCATTCGATCCAACCTACTTCGATCCTTATATTCTTCAATCTTGGCAACAGTATCAAAGTCAATAGTTAACGCTACAACCTTTACCCTACAATGGTGCCACCTATATTTCAACAGGAAGTGTTGATGCTAATAACGTGTTTAACTTTGTCACAACGCCAGGTAATACCAAACACACAATTAAGAAACCAACTTCTACTGATGTCTTTGGTTGTGATGGTGTTTTTAACCCAACGGGTAGCGGTTTATATTTCGACATTGATGGAGATATTAAAAATCAAGTTTCATCAGCATTGAATCGGACAATTTTACTCAACAGTGATTCCTCAACTTGGTGTGATGAGAGTAAATATTATCTCAATTCAATCACCAATTACTATGCCAAAATTTTGCCCGAATTAAGTATTAATGGAAAGTCTTATGCTTTTCCTTATGATGACAAGTGCGAACAAAGTAGCACCCTCGTTGACACCTCACCAACAGAAATCGTGCTTACCTTAACGGCATTTTCTGGCGGCGAACCTTCGACTAAAAGGATTGCCTTAAAAGCCAGTAACCAACAATATGTTTCTGCTGATTTCAATCGAGGTGGAACTCTTGTCGCCAACCGCGATGTTTTAGACGACTGGGAAACTTTTGAGTTAGTCGAGGGAAACGTTAACAAAATTGGGTTACGGGCAGCTAATGGACAATATGTTTCTGCTGATTTAAATGACGGGGGGAAACTTGTCGCCAATCGTGATGTTTTAGACGACTGGGAAACCTTTGAGTTAGTCGAGGGAAACGGTAACAAAATTGGGTTGCGGGCAGCTAATGGACAATATGTTTCTGCTGATTTCAATCAAAGTGGAACTCTTATCGCTAACCGCGATCGCTTAGACGACTGGGAAACCTTTGAGTTAATTGAAAGATGATTTCCCATCCTTAGTATTTTGTCGTTTCTCTCTTTAGGCTGATAGATATCGACATTTATCCCCGCGTTACGGATTGATGACCATTCGCTACCGTAGGGGCTATGCTTTCACTCCTGCACCTGGAGGGATGGGCTTGCTTGTCTCTCGTTAAATCTTTTTAGAGATTATTAAGATTAGGTATTTCTGTTACATTTCTTCAACTTGTACAGTTGTAGCTGTATGACTTTATACCAGGCTCACCATCAAGCTAGTTAAGTTGTCTGGGTTCAGAGAGATTAAGGCACTCTCCATTAATTCCTAGCGGCTAATCCTTCAAAATGCTGCCCTGTGTAGGTTTCAGCCGATTTCTAGCCAACGAATCGCACAACATCAAATCAAATAAGCCACAGTCGCACCCGAACCGCCTTCATTTTGAGGTGCTAATTCAAAACGATCGACTTGAGGATGTCTCTCTAAGAACTCGTGTACTCCTTCGCGCAAGCGTCCCGTACCTTTACCGTGTATAATCCACAATACTCGCGAACCAGCACCACTAGCTACGGCGATCGCTCTTTCTAAATCTGATTCTGCATTAACTACCCGACTTCCTCGCAGATCCACTGTATTTTGAGAAGTCCTTACCGTGGGAATAGTTTTAGGTGTAGCAGGAGGTTTAGAAGTTTTAGTAGGTGTAGTTTTTTGTTTGGGAGGTGCTTCTACTTTCTTCCCGTCCAAAGACACCACATCTGTTATTTCTACGGTCATTTTCATCAAACCGAAGCGGACGGTTACTTGTGTTTCTTCTTCGTTAATACTCAATACTTCTCCTGTTTGACCGAGACTGGGAATCTTTACTTTTTCTCCTACTTGCGGTTTATAACCTGGTTTAGTAGTTTTAGATTTTTGCTGCTTGGGTAGTTGACGATCGGCTATTTTATTTAAAGCTTCTGTAGCCTTTTGCGCATTTTGCGCTGTTTGTCCTGCTTGTTGTAATTGGCGTATAACTTGAGCAATTTCTTCTTTAGCAAGACCGATCGCTTTTTGTATTTCTCTTTCTTGATTTAGCTTTAATTCTCTTTCTCTCTCTTTTAAACTCGATGCTTTATCAGATACTTCTGTATAGAAACTTTCTGCTTCTCGTAACAATTTAGCTGCTTCTTTGGCTTTACTTTCTTGTTCTCTTCGCTGCGCTTCTAATTCAGAAATTACTAGGTTAATATCTTCTGAAAGTTCTCCGATACCCTCTTGTGCGACTTCAATAATTTCTGGTTTTAAACCCAAACGTCCCGCAATAGCTAAAGCATTGGATCGACCTGGAATTCCCCACAAAAGTCTATAGGTAGGTGAAAGAGTGCGATCGTCAAATTCAACTGAAGCATTTTCAAAACGCTGGTCTTGATATTTGAGTGCTTTTAATTCCCCGTAATGGGTAGTAGCAATAGTAAGTCGGTTCTGGTCTGCTAAATATTTGAGAAGAGCGATCGCTAAAGCACTACCTTCGGCTGGATCTGTTCCTGCTCCCACTTCGTCTAATACAACTAGAGATGAGGATAGGCTAGGACTAGGAATGTTTGCTGGATCTTCACTCAATTGGTTTTCTTCTTCTGTTGTTTCCCTTTCTTCTTCAGTTTTAGCTCCTAAAGCTTCAATAATCCGAGTAATACGACGTATGTGACCTGAAAAAGTAGACAAACTCTGCTCTAATGATTGCTCGTCGCCAATATCAGCTAATACTCTTTCAAACCAAGGTAATTCTACTGGTTCTTTAGCAGTGACAAATAAACCGACTTTTGCCATTAATGCGGCTATGGCGATCGTCTTTAAGGTAACAGTTTTACCCCCCGTGTTGGGACCAGTAATTGCTACTACTCTAATCTGGGGTTTAATTTGAACGTTAATGGGGACAACTTCTGTTCCTTGTTCGTGTTGTTGCTGCCAAACTAATAGAGGATGTCGCAACTGACGCAGGGTAATAGTTTCATCCCCATCTGTGTCAATAAATCTAGGAGGATTTGCTTCTAACCACAAGCTATAACGCGCTTTAGCGGTAGCCAAATCTACGATCGTAGCCACTGCTAATAAGTGTTCTATGTCGCTTTGAACTTCTGTTACTTGTTCGGTTAAACCTTGTAGAACAGCTTCTATTTCTCGTTTTTCTTGTCGGCTATATTGACGCAGTCTATTTCCTGGTTCGATAACTGCTTTGGGTTCTATATATAAAGTTGCTCCGGTGCTAGAGGTGTCGTGAACTATTCCTGGAATTGCGTCTTTTTGGGGTGCTTTAACTGGAATAACAAAGCGATCGCCTCTTTGAGTAACTACTTGTTCTTGAACTGCTCCGCTTTGCTTTTGTATAATTCTCTGGAGTATTTGATAGATTCGATCGCGCACTACTTTCATTTGGCGGCGAATTTCCCCTAGTTTGGGACTTGCTCGATCGGTTACTTTCCCCTGTTCGTCTATACAACGGTAAATTTCTTGCTCTAATTCTGGATAAGTTCGCACTTCTGCGAATAATTCGGTTAAAACGGGTATTTCTTCTTGGCTTTCAATTACTCTTCGCAAGCGCCTGACCCCTGCTAGAGTTGTAGATATATCTAGCAGTTCCGACCCCGATAGCATTCCCCCCAATTTTGCTCTTTCGAGGGAGTCTCCTATATCTTTTATCCCCTCAAAAGATAAACCATTGTCTAGGCTTGCTTCTAGCTGGTAAATTTCTTTGGTTTGTGCTAATAAATTCAAACTTTCAGCTTTGGTTGCTGGAATTTTGAGATGACGAGCAGCCACAGCACCCAGTTTAGTGGCTGCGAAGGTTGATAAGTGTTGGCACAGACGGTGCCATTCCAGTAATTCTAGTGTTTCTGATTCAATCAAGGCGCGAATTTCTATGCTGCTCTATCTATCATTATTGAGCAATTTTTTGTTGTTTGTCGTACTTCGGACTTCTTTTTTCTCACATCTACTTTATTTCTAGCTTACATTTCCTGCAAATTGTAAACTAATGTTGCTAAATCTTTTTTTTTACGTTACATTTAATAACAAGAGCTTGACTTGTGTGTAGTTTTAAAATATTTAGAACAGGTTATTACCATGGAAAACAAAGGAACCAAATTCGGATTCACTAACTTCGCTGAAACTTGGAATGGTCGTCTAGCAATGCTTGGTTTTCTCATCGGTCTGTTGACTGAACTTCTGACTGGTCAAGGTATCCTGAGCCAGTTAGGTCTTGTCTAATGTTTTTCCCGCCCTAGATATTTAGGGCGGGGATTTTCAATTATTTAAATTTCTTAACTTACCGAAACTATTCGGTAATGTCTTTATATTTATATACTTGAATTAATTATCAATAAAATAAAAGTGCAATACTACTGGAGGAGAAAGATAAAAAATAACAATGGCGATCGAACGAGTTGGGATAATCGGTGGCGGACAGCTAGCAAAGATGACGGGAGAATCTGCTAAAAAGTTGGGAATAGAATTAGTAGTGCAAACCCCTAAATCGAACGACCCTGCGGTTAGCGTAGCAAAGGAAGTAATTTTAGCCCCCGTAGACGACAGTGTTGCCACCGATCGCCTAGCCACTCATTGCGATGTAATTACCTTTGAAAACGAATTTATTAATCTAGAAAAACTTCAACCCTTAGCAGAAAAAGGAGTTTGTTTTCGTCCCCGTTTAGAAGCATTAGCGCCTATATTAGACAAGTATCAGCAGCGTTGTTACTTAAAAGAGATAGGTTTACCCGTACCCAAATTTATAGCTGTAGAGTCGCAAAAGGCGATCGAGTCTCCCTTTGGCTATCCTGTAGTTCTCAAAGCGCGTCGTCACGGATACGACGGAAGAGGTACTTTTATAATTAAAGACCGACAAGAGCTAAAAGACACCTGGGAGCGTCTAGAACGACCTTCTATGATGTTAGAAGAGTTCGTACCTTTCGATCGAGAATTAGCGGTTATTGCTGCTCGCAGCCTTGCTGGAGATATAGTAGTATATCCGGTAGTAGAAACTAAGCAAAAAGAACAAGTTTGCCGTTGGGTAATTGCTCCGGCTGTTGTTTCTTCGACAGTCATCTCGCAAGTAGAATCAATAAGTCGCACTCTGTTAGAAAAATTAGACGTAGTCGGACTATTTGGGATTGAACTATTTCTTACCTCTGACGACAAAGTATTAGTCAATGAAATAGCACCACGCACTCACAATTCGGGTCATTATAGTTTAGATGCTTGTCAAACTTCCCAATTTGAGATGCATTTGCGCGCAGTGGCTGGTTTGTCTTTAGCTTCCCCTCAATTAAACTGCGATCGAGCCCTAATGGTCAATTTATTGGGATACGAACACTCTCAAGACGACTATCAACAAAAACGCAGCCAGCTAGCCCAAATTCCTCAAGCTAGCGTCCACTGGTATGGTAAAACCGAATCTCGTCCTGGACGGAAATTAGGTCACGTTACGGTTTTATTTGACCGCGAAAACCTAAAACTATGGGAAAAAACAGCTCGACAAATAGAATCGATTTGGTACGGTTAAACACCCTTGTTGCCGATCGTGTAAAAAATAGTAGTATAGATATAGTTTGACTGCGACGTTGGTGACTGCCAATATAGTTTGTTGATCTATGCTTGATTTATAAGGGAATCGACTACTTTCGCAGCCGTAGACCGAGCTTAGTACTCGGAAACGATAAGCGAACAGCGTGGGTGCCCACCTGGAGTATCCAGGTCATAAGCTGAGGTAAAACGGCGCTGCGGTCAAATTATTAATTTGAGAGAGATTGTTTTTTTAGTTGTCAATCTATTGGGTTAAAAAAGGGCTAACTTTGACCAATATTTTTCGGAAATTTCGGTAAGGCACTAAACCTTTATATTGAAGACGACCGATAATTATAGCTGGATGTCTTTTTTGAGTTTGAGCGAAAGAGTTAATCTTTTGTCCCGAAAACTTAGGTTGGGTTTGAGCAATAAAAGATTCTAGTTCCCTTGAAGGAATTAGCCATTCACAAGCTAGTTTATTAGCTTCTTCTTCTCGAGCGTTTTGGTCTAGTTTATCGAGATTGTCTAAATACAAATCTTGATGCCCCGCAAATATGTGACCCAGTTCGTGCATTAAAGTAAACCAAAACCAATCAATGCGATCGTATCTTAATGTAAGAGCAATAACAGGACGATCGTTAAAATAAAACATACCACCGTCAATGTAAGTTTTGTCCAGGTTAGGAACTATAATGAAATGAATCCCTAAGCGATGAAGCAAAGAAGGGATTTGAGCAACATCATCTTCCTTTTGAGAATAGGTAAGAATCTCAGGGATAGCTTGTTTCAATTTTTCTAGTTGAAAAACTGGTAAGCTTTGTTGTTTAACTAAAAATTCTACTCGTTTGAGCCAAGCAATTTCTGATTTAATTTCTGTTTGTTTTGCTTGACTTTGACGATAATTAACGTGAAGTTGTGGTGTTTCTTTTGGAGAACTAATTCCTAAAAAATCACAGACGAGTTTTTCTAATTCCTCAATAGGTGTAGAATCTGTTGCTGTAATCCAGTTACGCTTCCTTATTTCAGAAATTGGTGCTAATTCATACAAGCGACTGCGACGAGTTATTTCTTCTTCTTTGCTCTTTTTTTTTGCTAAGTGAAGGCGATAATTGTCTTCTAAGTCAAGCCAAAATTTTTCGGAAATACCTAAAGCTGCTGATAGTTCTCTTGCTGTTTCTGGAGTAATTTTCTTGTGACCTTGTATTATTTCGCTAATAACTTGGGGCGGACGTTTTATTATTTCTGCTAATTCTTTTTGTGTCAGATCTCGCGCATCCAATTCTCTTTTTAATATAGTTCCAGGTTTAATTATTCTCGCAGGTGTTAAATTACTGGTCATGTTACCATCCCCCTAATGATAATCTTCGATATCTACAATTAGTAAATATTTTCCTTCTTCATCTATTTCTAAAATAATAATCAAACGATATTGGTCGTTCAAACGTAAAGATCTTTCTCCACGATTACCTCGTTTTCCTGAAAGTTTTTCAAATCTTAATCCTTTAAAAGTATACAAATCTTGTTCGCTTTCAATTGATTCAATAATCGCTATGATTTCAAAGAAATTATCTACAACATTTTTTGGATATTTGTGTGCATCTTTTTCCTCTGTGTACAGCTTCTCTATTTTCTTTTTTTTAAAAGAAAATCTCACGGTTCACCTCCTCAGTTGTATTTATCATCTATTAATTATAGTTTGATAGAATTCAACCATTGGGTGAATCGCTAATTCTAGATTAGCATTTTTTTGCTAAATTTGCTTGTTATTTTATTCTTTGATATTATTAAAGTTTATGCAAATAAAACTATACGCTATAGGTAGCGTATTAAAGACTTTTTTAATTGTATACATATGTACTATAACACTAAATCTGGATGGTTTAAATTTTTATTAAGCTGAGATCGTAGTGTTCCGAGGTTCTGTTGCCAAAACTATTCGATGGAGAATGTTGACAAAATACAATAATTATGTGTCGGTGTTTTACCGACTACTCAATAGTGGGAACGTAGTTACAATAGGCAAAGTCTATTAAAAACTAAACCACTAATAACTGAAGACTAGCAAAATATGCAAACCAAAACAGACAAACAAGAGCATCAGAATATCGATCGCCTTGTTTTGGATAATGGAATTACTTTAATCTCGGTAGAAAATCAAACCGCAGATATTATTGCTAGTCAAATTTTTCTCAAAAATGCGGGTGCGAGATGGGACTTAACCCAAACTGAAGCTGGACTTTCTCATTTAGTAGCTGCTGTAATTACTAAAGGCACTCAAAATCTATCTTCTGTTGAGATTGCCGAACGGGTAGAATCTATTGGAGCTAGTTTTGGTGCAAGCGCTGCAGCAGATTATTTTTTAATGAGCATTAAGACTATTTCTGCCGATTTTGCCGAGCTCTTGAAATTAGGTGCAGAAATATTGCGATCGCCTAGTTTCCCAGAAGCTGAGGTAGAACTAGAAAAACAATTAGCCCTACAAAATATTCGCTCTCAGCTAGAAATCCCCTTTAATATTGCTTTTAAGCAATTAAGACAAGCAATATATCAAGACCATCCTTATGGAGTATCTATTCTGGGTACTCCAGAAACCGTTCCTTCTTTAAATCGCGATCGCCTGACTCAATATCATCAAACTTACTTTCGTCCAGATAATCTGGTAATTAGTATCTGTGGTCGCATAACTCATCAAGATGCCGCTAGTCTAGTAAACGAAGTATTTGGGGATTGGCAAGTTCCCGAAACTCCTATTCCTACTCTGAAATTGCCTCAATTGAACTCTCAGCCGCGAGATGTGAGAACTCATCAAGAAACCGAACAGTCAATAGTCATGCTTGGTTATCTCGCGCCAGAGGTGACGAGTAGGGATTATTTGGTGCTAAAGTTATTGAGTACCTATCTCGGTAACGGTCTCTCTAGTCGTTTATTTGTCGAACTGCGAGAGAAACGGGGATTGGCATATGAAATTTCTGCTTTTTATCCTACTCGCTTAGATTCTTCTTGCTTTGTCACTTATATGGGGACAGCACCAGAAAATACGGCGATCGCTCTTGAAGGACTTCGCACTGAGGTAGAACGTCTTTGTCTCGTCGAGTTAACACCAGAAGAACTGCTTACTGCTAAAAATAAATTATTGGGGCAATATGCTTTAGGTAAGCAAACTAATGCGGATTTGGCTCAGGTTTTTGGTTGGTATGAGAGTTTGGGACTGGGAATAAAATTTGATTCTCAATTTCAGGAAAGTATCGCCGAGATTACTTTAGATATGGTACAAACAGTTGCTAGTAAATATTTCCTCGAACCTTATATATCTATAGTTGGAACTAGAGTTTAGAGGGGCGATCTTTTAAAGGGAACAGGGAACAGGGAATAGGGAACAGGTAATAGGGACGATAACCTTGAGGATATAGTGCGCTTACAGGCAATAGTTTTGTTATTCTATTGTCTGTATGCCTGTAAATTCCGCTAATGAGTCAGATTTCGTCTGCTAATCCCAAAAATCCTTTTACTGAACCTATTTCCTGGCTTTATAGCTTTTGGAAGTTTGCTCGTCCCCACACGATCGTCGGTACTAGTCTAAGTGTCATTGCATTGTACGCGATCGCTATTGCAACTACTAGTAACAGCATCACTACTGAAAATTTCGTGCAATTTTTAGGGGTTTGGATTGCTTGTTTGTGCGGTAACGTCTATATTGTCGGCTTAAACCAGGTTGAAGACGTAGAAATTGACAAGATTAATAAACCTCATTTACCGATCGCTGCTGGGGAGTTTTCTATCCAGACAGGAAGGTGGATTGTAGCAATTACAGGCATACTAGCCCTAATTTTATCAGGATGGCTGGGAATCTGGTTACTAGCAGTAGTAGGGTTGAGTTTAGCAATTGGAAGTGCTTATTCTTTTCCACCAATTAGATTGAAAAGATTTCCTTTTTTAGCGGCTTCGTGTATTTTTATAGTGCGAGGCGTAGTGGTTAATCTGGGAATATTTTTGCACTTCGGACAAAAGTTACAAGGAAGGGAATTTTTACCTCTTGTCGTTTGGGTGCTAACAGCTTTTATCGTAGTTTTTACTGTGGCGATCGCTATCTTTAAAGACGTACCAGATCTCGAAGGAGATAAAAAATTCAATATCTCTACTTTTAGCATCATTATAGGCAAGCAAGCGGTATTTAATTTGGCTCGCTGGCTAATTACTATTTGTTATTTAGGCACAGTTTTAGTTGGTATTTTCGGACTTGATGGGGTTAATTCTTTATTTTTAGTTGTTTCTCATTTAAGTTTATTGGGATTGTTTTGGTGGCGATCGTTCAGGGTGAATCTAGAAGAGAAAAAGTCGATCGCTCAATTTTATCAATTTATCTGGAAACTCTTTTTCTTAGAATATTTAATGTTTCCTATTGCTTGTTTGTTAGTTTAATTTGGTTAGTTATTAATGAGTGAAATTCAATAAACTTCTTGCAGAAGTTTAGAGTAACGAGTATAGATATTACGTTTTTTTACAAGACCCATTTCCAGAGCTAATCTCTTGCCGATTCTTTCTTCCTTATCATCTTAGTAGACTTCTAGCATAGCAATTGTTTCTCGTGCTCGATCGTGAATTTCTTGTCCCACCTGTTCATTTTGCAACAAACCATTTAATTGCTGTCTTATTTGTATTGTAATCTCGTCTTTGTTATTTTTAGAAACCCAGCTTCTATCTAATACACATTTAGCAGCCAAGAAAAGACTAGAATAATTATTTTTTTCATTTTTTTCTTCGATCAGATAATCCATGAGTTTAACAAAAAAACGTCTGTCGAGCATACTAGCAGTAAAACTAAGTGTTTCGTACCAAGAATCATCGTCCAATCGCTGGCTAAAAAGATTAGTTTTTAGATATTCAAATTCTATTTCTCGTTTTTTCTCAAATTTATCAATCCAAGACCAAGCACAGAAAAATTCTAAAAAACTACGATGAACAAAACCATACTTATCATCACCATAAAAACAAAGTATAAAGCTGCGAGTAGTTAGTCTTTCTCGCAACCTTCTGGCAAGCAATATTGTATTTTCTAAATATAAGTATTTGAGATATTCAATGATAATATTGTCTAAATGTTGTTGGTTAATATATAAATTTTTCTGGTGATTGTTCGGAATGCTATCGGCTTTATTTTGAATTTCGTACGCTACTTGACGCAATATTTCTTGTTTATCTTTGTCGTCCAGTTGGTCTATAGTTGAATCTGAACCTCGATAGTCTTGGGGTAAATTTTTGTCATTTTCCCAACGATGTAACAGTACCTTAGATGCTTCTTGATAAAATCTTACTTTATCTATAGCAAGTACGTCGGATCGACTTAAAATTGCCATCATTGTTAATAGCAAAGGATTTCCAGCAAGTTCTCTTAAAGCAGGAGAATTGTCAATATAATTTTGTAGGCGATCGCGTTTTAATTCTGCTTCAGTTTTATCTTCAAAAGAAGAATCATGCCATTTTTCAAGAAACTCTTCAATTTGTTCTTTGTTTAAATCTTGTAACTTAAAATGGCGAAAATTAGCATTTTGTAATCGCTGTCGCTGTTTTTGATAACCAATTATTCGCGATGTAATTATACTTCTTGCTTTGGGATATTCAACAGTAAAATTAATAATATCAATAACGACATTTTCTCTTTCTCGCTCGCTCAACACTTCATCTAAACCGTCAAAAATCACTAAAGACTGGCGATTTTTAAGCCATTGATGTAGTCCTTTTTGATTTAAATTACCCCCAATTACTCCTGTTCCTTTCTCTAAATATTCTAGAAAATTTTGGGATAATTTTTTTTGTTTATTTTGGATATATTTGCGCAATTGAATTAACAAAGGCAATTCTGATTTTGGCAAAGTACTTAGTGATTGTCGCGCCCATTCCAAAATTTTATACTGAATCAAAGTAGACTTGCCAGAACCAGTATCCCCTAAAATTACTACATATTTATAATTATTATCTGGATTAAATAAATCCAAAATTGAACAAATATTATTCGATCGTTGGCTATTTTCCTCACGGACATTTTGAGGAATAAAAATTTTCCATAACTTTAAATTATAGTTGGAGCCATCAGTAGCCAAACTATCTAGCCGAAGTCTACTATAAGCTTTTTGGATACCTTGCTGATAACGAAGTAGATCGAAATCAGGTGAAATAGGAGTAAGTCGATCGGGAATTTTGGTAATTGTCTTAAAGAGTTCTCTTAATTCATCAGACTCTTGCAGAATAGGTTTTACTTTTCTAACATAGCGCTTTGCTAACCTTTCCCAGTTAAAATCAGTTGGTAAAGACTTTAAATTAAGGTCATTCCAAGTTGTTTTTAGTAAGACAGTATCGAGAGGTATAGTTTCATCTGAAGAATTCCCCAGAGCTTGACTTATAGGTTTACCTAAAGCTTGTAATATTGATTTATCACGTATGAATTTATTTAGTGAATCGCTATAATATTTGACTTCATCATCATTGAGATCTGCATCTTCTAATTCTTGCTGCACTAATTCTAAGAAAAGCTTTTGCGCTTGACCAAAAGCCTTTTGCAGAGGTTTTTCTTGAGCTAGAGAACCCAGACCTTCAATGCTGTCCTTAAAAAAATCTTTAACAAGATCTTTCAAAGCATCCTTTGTTATTTTGCCAAGAACCTCTTTAAAAGCAAACCCAGCAGGAAATTGAATTCCCCACGCGACCAACAACCAATTTAAATTAGCTATAGTCTCGTTGCTAGTGTCTTTCAACTTTTCAGCCAACTTAGCGTAATCTCCCCCCAATCCCTCTAATACTTCTAGAGATATTCGAGCATAGGCTTGTTGAACTACCTCCTTTTTTCCCTCTTCTTCATCTTCTGATGAGGTTTTTAATAAACAGACGCACTCTTTCAAAGATTTTCTTAAATGGCTTTCAATATATTTTGATATTGTATTAAAAATAAAGACAGAATCACTCAAAGGAGCATCATTTAATAAAATCCTCCTGATGTCTTTGTGCATTACATCAAATAGAACTAGATCGGGATTAGTATCTGTACTAATCTCCGTTAATGGTTTCAACAATCCTCCTAAAAATACTTCTGCTACATGAACTGATTGAGACTGAGGTAACAAAGTTTTTTGAATTAAGCGAACCACAGGTAAAGTTATAACAGGTGCAGCCATTAATAACCCTGCTAATTTCCTTCCTAAAGGAGAAGATATTCTCCGAAAACGCTCTATTAGTTGTTCTGCGCTTAATTGACTAACTCGATTTTGAGGTAACTGGGATGGTGGAGTAAAATCGGATGCTGAAGGAAAAACAAAACCAGCCATTATTTTGTCGTGTTTTCCTACTAAGAACTCACTCCAACGACTGGCAAATTCTTGTTCTAAGGTTAAAACAGGAATTTTTGACCCTTGTTTTAAGTCAAAATCTTTCCATAGAAGCAGTTCGTGAATATGTAAATTTCGATTGGCAACTCCGCGATCGGCAACTACTGGTATTAAATTAGCTAATTGCACTGCAGCACCTATTCGTAATCCGCTTCTCAACCACACGGTATTGGGTAAGATTTGCACAATAGCAACAGGCTGATGTTTTGTCCAATTTGTAAAAGTTGACAGAAGCTTTCCATCAAACCACATTTGAGCCACACAATCACTAACAATTAAAATTAAACGACGACCTGTGAGATCTATTAATTCTTGAGGATTTTTAAACTGTACTTGTTTGCTAAATTTAGTCCTAATAGTAATTTTTCCCTGATTATTAGTGGTTAATCCCCAAGTGCGAACTTGCCGAAAAATGCCGTAATGTTCTAAGAGTTCCTTTAATTCATTAATAAGATGTTTCCAAAGCACCATTGATGAATTGTCATCCACTACTAAAGCGAGATCCAACCAGGGTTCAGTTTCACTTTTGAGAATAGGAATACAGATACTTTCTTCGACCGTGCGTTTTACTGTTTCTACTTCATCAAGGATGGTTTTTCTTCCAGACTCCACTCGACGCATCAAAGGACGTAAAGCTTTGACCAATTCTAAGGGGTCTCTCAAGGAAGGGGGATCTGTATATTTTAGGGGTAAAGTTTTTCCATCTGGAGTTGGTGTTGTATTGGCATAAAGTGGAGTTGAGGGTTCCTTATCTTGAGTTGAGCGTTTGTCTTTATCACCCTCTTTATTAGTACCTGTGGGAGGAGGAATCGTGTCCGATTTATCTGTGGGAGGAGAAATCGTGTCCGATGTACCTGTGGGAGGAGGAATCGTGTCCGATTCAAAATCTAAATCTAGGTTATCAGATATGGATTTTCGTTTGTCCCCTTCTTGTAGTTTTAAAGCTAACCAGAGAACATCCGCAATCTCTTTTCCCGTCAAATCAAAATTGACATTTAAACGACAAATTAATTCTTTTAGTTTCTTATTTGCTAATTTTTCTTGAGCCATTTTTATTGTTTCAGTCGCTCTGATTTTAATGAGGTACAAATTTCAACTTTTTAAATAACTTCTTGAATCAACAAAATAATTTTTTTATGTGCTAGATAAATATGACAATTATTATAGAGACCTTTGGGTTTTAACACCTTCACTTCCGTCAGTGCAAACTTTATGAATTTTAACTTCTGCTCTCGCAGTAAGCTGCTATTTATTTAAATTGCACTTTACTTTTTTAGTGCTGTACCCCTTACGGTCAAACAATAAAACTAGAAAATTAAATGCATAACAGCGTATTACCAATCACTTTCAGTAAGTGGTTTCATTAACAAATCTCGAAGTCTATCTTTTTGGTCTCGATCTTGAGGACTATTTTCATGGGTAATTATATAAATCGCATTTAATAGTTGATCCGTTGCTTTATCCATTGTCTCTCCTTGCTCCGGAACAAAGTGCTCAATTAATTGATTGATTTCGTCAGTTTTTTCGTTAAATAAATCTTCTGTAAAATGAGCTTTGACAATATTTTCTAGTTCCGGAACTGTAGGATCTGGCATTTTCACTCGTAAACATCGCCTTTTAAAGGCTTTTGGAAAATCTCTCTCTCCATTACTGGTCATAACAATAATAGGAAAAGCATAACATTTTACTCGTCCTCCTTTAATCGTGACATCAATATCTTCATCGCTCGTTTGCACTGTAAATAAATTATCTTTTTGTTTATTTTTAGATCGTCTAACTAATTCAGCAATTTCAAATTGTCCTTCTTCAAATAAATTTAATAAATCGTTGGGTAAATTAATATCGCTTTTATCAATTTCGTCAATTAAGAGTACCCTAGGTAAAAAAGACGGTAAAAATGCTGTTCCTAATGCTCCTAATTTAATATATTGTCCAATGGGTTGTTCTTCACTATGAGAACCATCAGGATTAGGAGAATTATTAGGAATATGATTATTATTAGCATCTTGGAGTCGAGCTATTGCATCATAGCGATATAATCCTTCTTGTAAAGTAGAACGAGCAGTAATTGACCAAGACAATACTGAACCTAAATTTAATTCATAAGCGATCGCATAAGCTAAAGATGTTTTTCCAGAACCAGGTCTTCCTGTTACCAATAAAGGTCTTCTCAAATAAATAGCTGCATTAACAGCATCTCTAACTTCGGTTGCATCCTTAGAATCAGAAAGTCTAAAATTTTTACCTTTTTTTATCTCTCTTTCTTTCTTATTTGCTCTTTCAATTAATTGCTCGAAGCGGTTTCTGTCTATATCTTCAGGAGTTTGTTTTTTTTCTTTTTCCTTGTCTGTCTCAGACTCACTAATAACAAAATCTTCTGTTTTTCCAAACTGTCTCCAGGGCGGAGATTCTATCTTTTTAATATTGTCTCGTAGTTTGTGAATGTCCTCTTCAGTTAATTCTTTTTCTCTTCCTTTTCCTTGGAATAGATACCATTCAGCCATAATGAAATCTCCTTGTCTGTATTTATCTATCAAAATCCAGTAAATATATCATCTCCTGGATTAGTAAATTTATCATCTCCTAAATTTTTATCAAATTTAGAATGTAATCGATGAGGATCGTCAAATAAAAAACCAAGATGATATCCTAAATATTCATTTTGTTTTTCTTCTGGTTCTACATAAGCATTTTCCCTAATAATCCTAATTGATTCAAATAGGTTTTCAGGCTTTTTAATATTATCAACGGTTAAAACATCTTCAAATTCATAATTGTCTATCTTTTCTTCCTCTCTAAGCTTTAAATTTTCCAAGAAATTTCCTCTTAGCCAAAATGCAAAAGGAATACCATGACGAAAAATACTAGTTAAAAATTCTTCAATATGACAAGTATAACTTTCTTCTAGTAAAGGACAATTAATATTAATGTTAATGAATTTAGTTAGTTGTTTTCCTAATTTTTTCCAGTTGTAGTTTTTTTCTAGTTTCTTCAGACAGATTACTCTCTTTTTAATAGTTTCTGGGGTCAATGAGTCTTGTAAATCACTCAATTTCTTCCATTTACTTAATAAACTATGATGATAACTATAACTACCACTATAGCGATCGTAAGAACGGAGAACGAATTTGTATCTAGAACCAAACCACTCAGGATCGGATTCATTAATAGGAATTTTTTGAATTTCAGGGGCAAAAACAACCAAATATTTTTTAGGCAAAAATAATTCTATTGTCAATTCATTTACATTTTCATAAAAAACTAACTTTTTATTACTTTCTTCAATAAATTGATAAACCTTTGAGCAAATATATTCAATATCTTCTGAGTTTACATCAATAGATTTATCTTCTATTAAAGTAACTGTTTTTCTTTTGACTTCTTGGGAGTCAGACATTTCTTCAAAAATCAATTCGGCTTTAAATTCCAATTTAGACTGGTGATGAATATTTGGCTCAACTAAAATAAGTAAGTAAGGTAACCCAATCTTACAAATAGTTTCTTCTTGCCTGTCATGTTTAACCTTTGATAACTGATTTAAAGTATTGCTATCTATTCCCAGTTCTTGACTTGTTTGATTAATCCATTGATTTAGCTCATTTTTAATGGCTAATAGATCGGATTGCTGAGATTCAAAAAGAAATTGAGCAAATTCTACGACTAACGGTAGATTAGATTCATGATTCCGATCTAGTTTAATTTCTAATAAAATCTCTTTGAGATAATCGAAATTGTTTTCTTCGGATAAATGAAGATAGTTTCCTTCAGGATCCTTACTATATCTATATAAAAATTGATAACAATAACGAGATATATTGTGCCATTTAAGAACATTTATGATTTTAACAAATTCTTGCCATTGCGAATCTAAAATATCAAATTGTTTTGCAGATTTAGTCAAAGCAATTCTTGACGGTCTATTACCATATTGATCTTCGTAAGATAAATAAATAGGACCTGGATCATTTTCATGATCTGTTTTAAAAATATCTTGTACATTTTCTATGATTTTATTTATAGATTCAGTAGATAATAAGTTATCTTGTTTATTTAGCTCTTTTAGTAATATTTTTGAAAATAATCCTGTTTTTTCCTTATCAAGATTTATACTCGGATATCCTTTTTCGGTTGCTAGTAAAACAACTTGTTTACGTTTTTTATCTTGTTCTCCGGAAGGAAAATCATAATTTGGTAATGATACCAATTCCTCAGAAGAATAATTAGCATAAGAATAATATTTAGCACAAGCATCAAAGATCAATATTTGCTGATATAAAATACCAAATAACTCTGAGTTTAAATATTCTAATAAAGAGTTTAAATTGAGATTTTCATTTCCATCATCATAGTAAAATCTACGGTCATTACGGCCAATCATAACACCGTGTCCACCCCAAAATATATATAGTAAATCTCCTTTATCTTTATTCTTTGGAATAACTTTAGTAATTGCTGTGCGAATATTGTCAAAGGTAGCTTTTTGTTTTTTATCCCATAGTGATTGTAAAGATTTTTTATCCTTTACTATGTCTGGTTTAGATAATTCAGAAATATACAGTTCAATATTGTTAATAGGAACTTTTCTTGTCAACAGCCAATCTGCAAATTTCAAGGCATCTGATGCGGGTCCATCTAAGTCCCAGTCCTGACCCCGATCGTATTTTTCTATACCAACAATCAGTGCGTAAGTTTTTTGAGGCTCGGGTACATTCATAATTTTCTAATCCTATTTGCAATTGCTTCCCATGTAGCATCATTTTCCCAATAACCACCATGAGAGTGGGGAAAAGGAAGCTTATTATCAACAGGAATATCTTGCACTCTGTTCGGAAAAACATTTCCGCCAATAAAACTAAGAAAGTCATAGCGATCGTAGATATTTAACCATTCAGGAAAAGCATTAGAATCAGGTAATGGGGTACCAAATTTTAAACTTTGCAGTGCATTAATTTCATAAAAATAAGGAACTTGAGAGCCAACTGTTACTAAGAGCTTAACTTTAGGAATTTTATTTTTAATTAATAAATCAACACTAGCAATTCCTCCTAAACTATGCGCAAGTAAAACTACCGGAGGTTGAGCATCTTTAATATAGTTCTCAAGCAAATCCCTAATTGTTTGACCATGCCCTTGATAGAGTAAAATATCTCCAATCATTGGGGTCGTAATATCTGAAATTAGCCCTCTTTTTCCTGCTAATCCATAGGTGGGTAATTTTAAGATTTGTTTTATAAACCAATTTCCAGGACCACGTTCTGAAGGCATAATTTCACTACTAATACTTTTAATAATTTTCTCTCTCTCAGTTGGGTTTTCCTCAATACTAGGGGGAGATTTTTTTTGTATTTTGTAAATAGAAATTGACTCAGCAATAATAGCTCTCGATATTATATCTCGATATTCAATTAAAGTATCATCTGAAACTTGTTTGAGTGCTTCTCTATAAGAATTAGAGCTAACAACATTTTGATGAGCTTGACCAAAGACATCTGCAATTTCACTTTCTTTTAATTGATTTTCAAATGATGTATTATTTGAAGGATTTAATTGTCTTACCTTCTCATCTATTATGTCACTGGGTTCTTTCTCACCTGGCCTAGATCTCTGTTGCTTCTTTGCTATTATCGAGAATAAACGTAATTCATAAAAAGAATCTAGAGATAGCTCCATCCAACGAACAGTATCTTCATTTACTGTAAAATCATTTCTAGTTGAATCATAGAAAGGGATAGAAGCCCCATTAGCATTCAATTTAGCCCCTAGATAATTTCCCCACGAACAAGGAACCACTTCAATCTCTGGTAGTCTTTTTTGAAGTTCTAACTTAACTTTTGGAAATATTGTTTTTGATAATGATGTTTTTGTTTTTGATAATGATGTTTCTCTTACCGATATTCCATGTACAAATATTACTGTTGCCATAATTATTCTTTACTATATGCAAGGTAGACAAAACTGTTATCAGTATACATAATACTTGTGCAAGAACAAAAGTCTCGATCGAGATATATTTCAACTCGATCTCTCTTTCATTGACCAGAACGCCAAAGCCTTGCCGAAAGGTCAATTAGTTCCAAAAAGAGCGATCGGTGTGGAGTAAATCTATATCAACAAAATTTAACAATATCTTTTATATTTTTTTAATGGCAATTTTTTTCTTAACACCTTTTTCCTAACTAAGAGTATTAACTTTTCTAAAGGGAAAATAACAAAAGAGAGAATTTTACAGGTGTTATATAGACTTAGGGATACAGATAAAAAAATAAGCACCAAGATCTTGGTGCTATTTCTAGTGTTCCCAGGAGGAAGGCATGACAAGAATTCTGCGACTGGCAGAAATGACACCAGAAGACCTGGCTTCGTTAAAAAGACGAGCAGAATTGGACATCGAAAATGCTCTTTCAATTGCTAAAGAGGCGATCGATAAAATTAAACTACAGGGCGACTCAGCAGTTATAGAATATGTCAGGAAATTTGACTATCCTGGGGCAGAAGTAGGTAACATCAAAGTTACAGAAGAAGAATTCGATCGCGCGCAACAAGAGATCGAACCAGAAATAAGAGAAGCGATCGCCCATGCTTACTCTAATATTAAGGAAGTTCACCAACGCCAAATGCCTGAAGAAATGAGCATGGCGGAAATAGACAAGGGTGTCTTTGCAGGAGAAAAAGTAACTCCAGTCCCCAACGCAGGGTTATACGTCCCCAGAGGTAAAGGCGCTTTTCCTTCAGTAATGCTAATGCTTAGCGTCCCTGCTGTGGTTGCTGGGGTTCCTAGAGTCATGGTATGTACTCCCCCCGATAAAAATGGGAATGTGGAACCAGCATCTTTAGTTGCAGCAGCGATGGCTGGTGTCAAAGAAGTATATAAACTGGGAGGAATTCAGGCGATCGCTGCAATGGCTTTGGGAACCCAAACTATTCCTAAAGTTGATAAAATTACTGGACCTTGCAATGTTTACGGTTCTGCCGCCAAACGCTTACTATACGGTACAGTAGACGTAGGATTACCTGCAGGACCTAGCGAATCTATTATACTCACCGACGAGACTACTGACCCCCAATTAGCCGCTCTAGATCTATTAATTGAAGCAGAACACGGACCGGACTCAGCAGCACTTTTAGTGACTCACAGCGAATCTTTGGCTACAAAAGCGATCGAATACCTCTCCGAGTATCTCAAACGACTTCCAGAATGGCGCAGGAAATTTTGCGAGAAAGGACTCTCCTCCTACGGTGGTATCTTGCTAACTTCCAGTTTGGAAGAGTCGATCGCTTTTCTCAACGACTACGCACCCGAACACTTAGAAGTTTTGGTTAAAGATCCTTTTAGCATTTTAGGAGAAATCAAAAACGCAGGAGAAATCTTACTAGGAAATTACACTCCTATTCCTACTGCTAATTACTGTTTGGGGGTAAATGCTATTCTTCCCACAGGAAGTTTTGCTCGTTCCTATTCTGCTGTGTCGGTCTTTGATTTTCTCAAGCGATCGGGTATTGGCTATCTAACCCAAGAAGGATTTGAGAAATTGAAAAAAACAGCCTCTACTTTAGCAGAGTACGAAGGTTTTCCCGCTCACGCAATGGCAATTCGGGAACGAGATGTTTTGTTAAAACCCGATCGTTCCTGAGAGATGGGGAGAGTGGGGGAGTGGGGGAGTGGGAGAGTGGGGGAGGTCAGAGGTCAGAGGTCAGCCAACAGCAAATAGCAAATAGCAAATAGCAAATAGCCAACAGCTAACAGCAAATAGCCAACAGCCAACAGCAAATAGCAAACAGCAAAGAACAAAAAGGAGCAAAATTTGTCAGATATAGAGTTACAGCAAATCCAGGCTATTCAATTTAGCGATCGAGCCACTGCAAATCGATTGCTTAAAGATTTTTTCAATGCTAATTTACCTTTTGGGGTGAAAGAAGTTACCGTGCGTCCTTTAGCTGTTTCTCTGAATTCTATTAATGGATTTATCTTTACAGAAGAGGGAGAAAAGCTATTTTTTAAAACCCACGTGGAACCTCAAAGTATTATTGACGAATACTATAATTCTGGCATTTTAGCGGAAGCGGGTTATCCAGTAATTCAACCAATTTTTAGTTCTACGGAATGGGGAAAGCAACTACTAATTTATAAGTTTTTTGACTCCCCTTCTTTGTTTAATGTCATCCGCGATTTGGAAACTAATAAGAGAACAGATGCAGAAAAAATAGTTGACATTCAACAGGAAGCAGACGAACAATTGTGGGATATATATCTCAAAACACTGCAATCTTTAACAGCAGCAGAACACGCTAAAGTTCCCGTTCACCAGTTATTTTATCATCGCTTAACTGGAGGACGTTTTACTAGCTTTTATCAAAATAAAGAGATCATTTTACCAGGAGAGAAGATCGACTTCGATCGCTTGGCCCAATTGAAATGGGTTATTAATGGAATTGAATTTAAACACACTTTGGACGAATTAGTAGAATTAGCAATTCAATATTTAAATCCATCTAGTCAAGATACGTCGTCAGTAGTCGGTCACGGAGATGCTCACAACGGTAACGTATTTATTGACGAACAAAATAAAAGTTTAGTGTATTTCGATCCCGCTTTTGCAGGTCGTCACTCGCCTTTTTTGGATTTGACAAAACCTCTATTTCACAACGTTTTTGCTATCTGGATGTATTTTCCTCAAGAAGTTGCTAGCGAATTATCTATTCAAAGCAAAATACAAGAAAATACTATTGTTGTAGAGCATAATTTTGTGCCAGCAAAAGTGAGGATTGATATATTGCGATCGAAACTGGAAAGAGTCCTCAAACCTCTCTTGAAAGAACTCAAAGCGAGGAATTTACTCGACGATCGCTGGAGAGAATATTTAAAATTAGCACTGTTTTGCTGTCCTTTTTTGACTATGAACCTGAGTGACTCGAATAAATTTCCTCCTGAAATTTCTCTGTTAGGTTTTGCCATGTCAGTAGAAATGGGAAGTACAAACACGGGAGAAAAAAGAAGTTTACTCGATTCTGAATTGGATAAAGTTATATAGAGAAAATGACTAATGGTTTCGCTCCATCTGTAACACTAGAAGAGTTTTTGAGACTACTAGAAACTAAACCTGCATCTGAATTTGTTCGCGGAGAAATTATTAAAAAACCAATGCCTCAAGGGGAACATAGTAGATTACAATCTAAATTGTGTGCTGCTATTAACGAAGTTGCTGAATCGCAGAAAATAGCTTATGCTTTCCCAGAGTTACGCTGTAGTTTTGGCGGATATTCGATCGTTCCCGATATTTCTGTGTTTCTTTGGGAGAGGATTCCTTTGAGTTTTTTGGGTAGAATTGCTAATCGTTTTGAGATTCATCCAGATTGGGTAATTGAAATTCTTTCTCCCGATCGAAAACAGACAAAAGTGTTAGAAAATTTGCTTCATTGTTCTCAGCATGGGACAAAATTAGGTTGGTTAATTGACCTAGAAGAAGAAAGCATTCTAGTTGTGTTTCCCGAACAAAGGGTAAAATTATTTAGAAAAAAAACTCGATTACCAATTCTCCGACCGATCGAATTGGTGTTGACAGTAGAAAATGTTTTTAATTGGTTGAAAATGAAATAATAAAAAGTCAAAAATAGCGATCGCAATGGAAAAACTTAATTTAGAACGACTCAATACACTGATTTTTGACTTAGATGGGGTCATTACTAGCGAAAAAAAATATTGGAATACTGCCAAACTCACTGTTTGGGAGTTAATTTGTAGCGAAAATTACTTGGGAATTAGTCAATATTTTGGCAACAGTCCCGACGTTTCGACGAGATTGGTTGACGTGGGAGACAGAGTTATACCCAATAGCTTTATTTACCAACTCAAAAGTCGCGCAATTAACTCTAACTGGGATTTAACTTTTTTTGTTATTTGCTTACATTTAGTAGCTATTCTCGGCGAATTTAAACGAGTAAAAGGAAATAGTTGGAATAATATTCTCGATAGCAACCATCTCTCGATCGCCGATAAATTAAAACAGTTAGGACGACACCTACAAGATATCGAATATAGCGCACCGCGTAGCGGATCTCTTCGAAATCGTATTAGTAATAGTGTCATAGAAGAGTTTTGGCAAGAAACAATCGAGCTAACTGGTACTGCAGTACTGGATTATGTGAATTATTTCAGTAACAAAAAATTAGGTGAGACTCTCCCCTCTTTAGATCCGAAAGGAGAATTGTGGCGATTGTGCTATGAAAATTTCCAAGCATGGTATGAAGGTAAAAAGGGATACGATCTACCAGATGACGAAACAGTATTAGATTTAGAGAAGATAAAAGCTACATTACACACCTTAGGGAACGAGGGTCATTATACCTTAGCGATCGCCACGGGAAGACCGAGGAATGAAGTTATTGAACCTCTGAGTGTTTTAGGACTGCTGCAATATTTTGACCCCAAACGAATTGTTACTTATGACGAAGTTTTAGAGGCTGAGTCGAGTTTATCCCACTCGCAGACCCAAATAAAACTAGGTAAACCCCATCCCTTTGTTTTGTATAAAGCAATTTATCCCGATAAAAGCGCAGACCAATTATCTAGCGATCGATTTCAACTCGCAAATGGTCAGCAAATAGCTTATATAGGAGATGCTGGTAGCGATGTCGTCGCTGCTAAAAAAGCAGGATGTATGTCGATCGGAGTTTTGACGGGTTTTGCAGAAGGGAAAGCTAGGGAAAACAAAAAAAAGATGTTAGCAGATCTCGGTTGTGATGTTATTTTAGACAGCGTAGTTGAGTTACCGCAATTACTGGGAGTAAAAATCAATTGAAAGAGAAAATAGATAGTTTAATTAACGAAAATATCAAAGCTTTAAACCCCAAGCAAGCATTACCTAAAGCAGAAAATGCTATTTACTTGAATAAAGGGGAATTACCCTATCCTCCCTCTCCTGAAGTAGTAAAGGCGATCGTCGATGCTGCTACCACTGTCAACAGATATCCAGATGTATTAGGAGGTAATTTAAGAAAAGCATTAGCTGAATATACTGGCAAAAAAGTCGAACAAATTATTATCGGTAATGGTTCGGACGATTTGATTGAATTAATCATTAAAGTGTTTGTCAAACCAGGAGAAGAAGTATTACTTCCAATTCCCACTTTTTTCGTGTACGGTTTGGCAACTCAAATTATTGGAGGGGTACCAGTTTTTGTCAACAGAAACGAAAATTTCGATCTAGATATTGAAGCAATTATAGAGAAAGTTACACCTAAAACTAAGATTTTATTTATTGCCAATCCTAACAATCCTACTGCTAAAATTACTGCTAAAGATACTATTGTAGAAATACTCGATCGAGTCAATTGTTTGGTAGTTGTCGATGAATGTTACTATGAATTTTCTCGAAAAACTGTAGCAGATTTACTAGAAAAATATCCAAATTTGATTATTTTAAGAAGCTTGTCTAAGAATTTTGGATTAGCAGGACTTAGAGTCGGCTATGGAATAGCAAGTGAAACTATTATTGACTATTGTTATCGAGCAGCTCAACTATTTCCAGTTAATAAATTAGCATTAATTGCTGGAGAAATAGCTTTACAAAATCTAGAATATGTTCGAGAAAAAATTGCAGAAATCGATCGGGAAAAAAGCAATTTAACTAAAGAACTAGAAAAACTCGGCTTTATTGTCTGTCCGTCTGCTGCTAACTTTCTATTTGTCAGAACCAAACCTTTAGGAATAACTTCTAAAGATTTAGTAGAAGTATTGGCAAATAAAAATATCTTTGTAGCTGATTTTGGCTTAAAACAAGGATTAGATGCCTATTATTTTAGAACAAGCGTAGGCACCCCACAAGAAAATCAAGCCTTACTGAAAGCTTTGAACCGGAGTTTAGACTAGTACTCGGTGCAAAACTCAAACCTTTCCCACATAAGCTTTAGGTTGCACTAGTCCAATCATAGCAGCATCATGGAAATAAAATTTTCTTGAAAAAATTTATTGTTATCCTCAAACCATTTCCTAGCAGCAGTAGACTTTTTATTTTTTTCTTGTTGAGTATCTTCAATAACTTGAAAAACCTTTTTCTTTAGATCTAAAGGATCGAAATAAAACGTATCATGCAAATTTCGCTCTTTTCGCTGAATTTTAGAACACTCTACTAAATATCCTCTATCCGATTGAACTAGCTCATTCATAGGTTTACCGTTAGTTGTTACGATCGATGCACCGCAACTTAAACCTTCTACAATAAAGTGACCAAAACCTTCAGCTTCGGATAAACAAAGATGTACTCCACATCTATTCTGTAAATCTAGAACCACTTCATCGGTTACGTATTCATCTAGTATCTCAATATTGTGACAATTTTTATAATCGCTCTTATTGACTTGACGTGCTATTACAGTAAGTTTTGGAAATTCAAAATTATTTTTCCATAAATCTAATATCTGATTAGTTCCTCTTCGATAAGAACTCTTTCCAGCAAGATGAAGAAAATGATTATAATTTTTTCTTATTTTAGTATTTAAATTATCTTTTGATGAAAAACTTATAAACTTAGAATTACAGCCAAGATTACTAAATATTTTCTGAGCGTATTTGGTCTTGCATAAAACACAATCAATAAACTCAAGTAAATGAACATTGTTAGTTGAAAACATCTCATGATTTGGAATTAAAATATTTTTTTCTGCATACCCTAAAAATTCGGGTCTAATTTTTTCTAGAAATATATTGATTCCAAATTTACTGCCTCTAGTTTTTAGATATGTTTTGATTTTAGATGTTAGGCTTTGAGGTATACCTAATTTCTTAAAAATACGGCGTTCCGTTATTTTATAATGATTGACTTTATAAGCAGATGATTGTAACAATTGCTGTATAATTTCAGCATCTTGTTCTAAACCAGTGGTTCTATTCAGAGCAGCTTTGTAAATCAGATTAACTGTTTTTTTCATATTAGGTTGAACAATTTGTTTATTTTCTTTATTATATAGATTAAACGATCGAGCAAAAACAGCAAAAAAAAGTTGGATAATACTTTGGTTTAGATTAGTACTCGGTGCGAAATCCAAAACCTTTACAGTCAGCACCCCGCACTAAAGTGACGGGGTTTCATGCCTCAAAACTTTAATTAGGTGAGACACCTTACTGCAAATGATTTGAAGAGGTTATGGGGTGTTGTGACCTCTAACGATCCCAATTTTCGAGATAGTTCATAGCTAATTCAGCAGGTGTATCATTTTTGAGTGTAATCTTTTTATTAAAAGTCGCATAAAGATTATTTAATATCGATACATCTTCAAAAATGAACCGATCGCGGAATTTGTTTGCCTTTTCGGGAATGTTGAGAAGTTTTTGCCACCAGGCAAATTCAAAATCCAAATAACTATTTAGAGAAACATTAGTTTTTTCTGGCGATTCTGGATACATAGAAACAACTCCTACAACAAGTTGTCCTTTGAAATCTAAAGTAGCAACTGTCAAACTTGGTAAAAATGAATTTAAACATTGAACCATTACGTCTTCAAGTAATAGATTATTTTGATTTCTTTTGGCATCTCGATCGTTCCTTTTATACTGAGTAAGTTGCCAAGAAATTTTATTCTCATTCTGAACTAGATTATCAATTTTGATTTCTTTTGTAAGAAAGGTATCTCGATGAGTCCCAGCAAAATGTTCCCCATCGTGTAGATTCCATATAGGTTGGAGAATATTACAGTTAACTGATTCAGAATGAAAATAAATATGGTTGAGTTTGTTCAGATGCAATTGGGAATGAGATTGAGTTAAAAAAGGAACATTACTATAATCTGGAATAGGTAGTAATGGTTCAATTGGTTCGGAAACTAATTTTCCTTCACTTTCTTTCCAATGAAGGCCATAAGTCCAAACTAAACCGTCAATAACTTGTAAAGGTAAAACTTGTTGTATTGCTTGACTGGAAAGATTTCCTTCTACAATTACTTTCCCATCGCCTAAAAATTGGACTTTATTACCGTGATAAGGACAAGCCAAACAACTTTTTCCTTTAAACTCTAAAATGTAACCGCCTTCAGCTAGATTGGCTCCAGCATGAGGACAGATATTATCTAAAGCATTTAAATTACCTTCTTCATCTTTCCAAATTACATAATCGTGACCCAGAAGAGTAATTAATTTGGGTTTATTAATTTCAAAACTGTCATATCTACCCAAACACCAAGGCGCGCCTTCATACATTTGTGTTTTAGTTTCAACTTTCATTGTGGCTGTTACTCTCTTTGTATTTTTCTAATGACCAGTATGAAAAGTTTGCCGAGTAACTAGCTTGTACATTTTTGCTATTTTTGGATATTCTTGCTATTTATTAAACTGTTTTGAAAAAGTTTTAGGCGTAATACCCACTAGACGCTTGAAATAACGATGAAGATGACTTCGATCTACAAAACCCACTTCCATTGCTATATCATCTATGGATAATTTTCCCTGTTTTAATAAATCCTTAGCTCGATCGATACGACAGCGAATCACATATTGATGGGGGGTAATACCTGTAGTTTCCTTAAAAAGCCGAGAAAAATAATGGGGGCTCATTTGCACGACATTAGCTAATTCCTTTAAGCTTAAGTCGCGATCGAGATGAACGTAAATATAATCTATTACATGTCGTAATTTATATTGAGGCAGTTTTCCTGCTACACATTCAGAGGAATTGCCAGGAACAGAATAATGTTCTATTAAATGGACGATGAGTGTATTAACTAAAGTCTCTGCATAAAGACGACTGGTAGAACCACCTTTCGATAAAGCAGATTTAAGTGCGACTCCGATTTGGTAAACGAGTGGATCGGGAGTCGCAAACTGCGGTAAAAGTTCAATGCGATCGGGATCGACTACTTCGTGAATAGTTTGAGCAAAAGATGTAGGTTCGATCGCGATCGTGACTGCGCTACCTTCGCGATCCCATACTGCTTGATGAGTTGTGTTAGCAGGGACAATAATAATATCTCCTCGAACATTTTGTTCTTGCACCAAACGTCCGTCGATTTTTCTTTCTGTTTGCGCGAGTGATGAAGGTATATCGGTCAAAATTGCTATGCAATGTTGTTTTGCCGAAGTCTTAGGCATTTCAAATGGAGGCTGTCGATCGTAAGCAATACCGAGATCTTCCCAGCCAACAGATATGCTAGAAACAAGAGGAGATCGCCTATAAATACGTTTATAACCTTCTTCTTTCTCTTTAGTAAAATCTATTTGTTTTAAAGTTTTTAATTCTTCCATTACTGTTTTCACAAATAATAAAGGATGACAAATGAAGGATGAATTTTTTGGGTTTAAGCTCCTTGCTAATGTTTTAGATATTAACGAGGTCTAAATCCTTATCCGTCATCCTTTTACTTTCATCCTTACCTTTTTTTAAAGCTAGCTAACTTTCTCCAGTTCTATTGTGGTTTGGCGATATCTCCCACTTGGAATGTAGAATTTGAAGATACGATCGTGCCTTCGCTAGATTTGCTGTCTACGTCGGTCAACTTAATCTCGCCAATTTTTTCAGTTACTTCCCTAATTACTTCACCTGTCTCGGGATCTTTTACTTGGCGAACAACTCTCTCAATTGATACTTTCATTCCGACTCGGAAACCATCTGAGGAGCCTTTATTGATAATAACTTGAGTGCCAGCAATGTCTGCAACTAATGCTTTGACGTTACTCGATATTGTGCGAGGACTATTTCTTAAACCTCTAGGGGAAGCAGCAGTATTTTGATAGCGAGAGTTTAGCTGAGTCACGACCTGGTCGATCGCTTTTTCGGTTGCTGTAGCAAGTAATTTATCCGCATCGATACTGTCAGAACTTCCACTAAATCCGTAAACGCTTATGCTACCTCGATCCGAGTCTTTAGCTTCTCCTTTTCCTTCAGCCACCATCAGAATCTCTCCAGTGGTTGTATCAACTACCCTGACGTTTAATCTAACGTTAGCTTGCGTGCTGTTAGACGAACCTCCATATCCCCAAACGCTAAATCCTTCTCGTTTGGTATCGGCATCAAATTCAGTAACAGAGCCGATTATTATCATTTTTACACCCAACAGCTTGCCAATCTGAGCTGCTGTACTCGCATCGACTCTTCCAGAAGCGCCTAAATTTTGCTCAGTGAGAACGGCTTCAATTTTACTGCGTTCAATTACTCTATACAGACCGCTTTGCACTAACTTGTTGGTGAGGATATCGCTGACTCCCCTCGATCCTCGCCTAATTGAGCCAGGACTGCTAATACTGCTAAAGTCAAAGTCTAATACAGCAATTCTCGGTCTTCCTTGTTTGCTTTGAATTTTGCTATTGTCTGGCGAATTCTTGTGCAAAGCACCAGCTAAATTAAGATCGGAATCTAGCTCTTTGGCTTTGACTGGTTCGTTATAGGCGATCGGTAAGGTAAATAGTACAGCTGTAGCGCTAAAACAAATTCTATATAGCAGTGACGAGTTTTTATTTCGATCGCTTCTATAGTTCATTATTTCTAGTATCTCCTCTGCGAATCTTCGATTTATAATTACAAAAGTACTACTAAGATTTTACTTTTTTTTAACATATCTAATAATTTTACTAATTTTTTTCAGGGAAAAGTCAAGTTTTATTTTATTATTTTGATTTTAAAGTTAAATAATTATTAGAAACCGAAGAAGAGGTCAGGGGAAAAGTCACGGTGAAAGTGCTTCCAACTCCCTGCTGAGAACGTAGAGAAATACTGCCCCCCATTCCTTCAACTAGGGTTTTAACAATTGAAAGACCCAAACCAGTACCCCCAGTAGCGCGAGAGCGATCGTCGTCAACGCGATAAAAACGCTCGAAAATACGAGCTTGTTGTGCTAAGGGAATGCCAATACCGCGATCGCTAACTTGAATGGCAACTTTTGCTCCTTGCCGAGCTAATTTGACCGTAACTGGCTCTCGATCGTCGGAGTATTTAACAGCATTGTCAATTAAATTGAGCAGTACTTGTTTGAGGCGATTTATATCTGCTTTGACAATCATCGTCTTAGAACTAGATTTCACGTTGACAGTACGATTGCAATATTCTCTCGCCATCCCTACTATTTCTTCGATGAAATCGTTGAGTACGATAGCCTCTATCTGAAAGTGCATCCTACCACTATCTACTCTTGCTAAATCTAATAAATCTTGCATTAATTGGATAGTGCGATTGGCTTCTGAAGATGCTATTTCCAGTGCTTCCCGTTGAGGTTGTGTCAAGTTATGACCTCGGCGCAAAGTACTTTGTAAATAGCCAGAAACAATAGTTAGGGGAGTGCGTAATTCGTGGGAAACATTGCTGAGTAATTGCTGTTGGTGTTCCCAAGCATCCGAGAGACGAACTAACATTTTCTCGAAGGTTTGTGCCAATTCCTTAACCTCGCTAGGAGGATTTTCTAAGTCTATGTGCGCTTCTTTGAGATCTTCAGCGGAAATTTTTTCTGTTAGTTTAGAAATCCTCTGCAAAGGTTGAAGAGATCTCCCCACGTAAATGGCGAGCGCCACTGTTATTCCTGCAATTGACAGCAAGCTGGCTATACTCAAATTGCGTATCAGGCGCAAAAACATGGTTTGATCGCCAGTGATATCCTGAGCGATATAAAATTTCCCCAGCCTATTTCCTTTGACCTCTAGAGGAGTAGCGCAGAGCAACCAGTAGCGTCCTTCAACTTGCTTTATTTCGGGAATTGGGGGGACTTGTGTCAGGCTTAATAGATCCCTACCTTTAATCCCCATTTCAATGGGATCCGATTGAGCGAGAACAATACCATCTTGATTTTTTATCCACAGTAAAATGTTAGCGGTAGTCCGGCGATCGATGGCTTTTTGCATCGCATTTGGAAGCAAAACCATATCGCTGTAGATTTCTACATCGTGGGGGAAGCGATCGGCAATGTATTGAATATTTTGCTTGTGAGTAACAACTAGAATATTTTGCATCCTCAAACTCGTCCAGATGGCAACACCTCCTAGTCCGAGTGCTGAAAGGGTAACAACACCAACCGTTAACCTCATTCGTAAAGAAGACGGATCGATCTGCTTTTTAAATTCACTTATTTTTTTACGCAGATGCGTGAAGAATTTCATAATATTTTTGTTAGATGCCATTTAAAAATTTTTGGCGCTATGATTTTGTATATCGAATTCAAATCGTTGTTGGTAATTTGTTTCGCCGTAAAGATTAAAACTAATAGTCGGTTCTTCTGATATTGCTTCTACACTGTGAATAGCATCGGCAGTAAAGCTAATAATATCTCCTGGCAGGAGAATTTTTTCTCCAACTTTTTCAATGCGATCTCGATTTTCACGATCGCCACTGCGCTGCCAAAAAGTATTTTTTTCTTCGCCACTAATTAATGCTACTACTCCCCAGGTAGCGTGATTGTGTATGGGAGAGACTTTTTTTGGTTCCCAGACTACAGTTTGTACGGTTAAAGGAAAATCGATCTCGTCATATAGCATTAAAACCGACCAACCTGTTTCGGGATTGGGTTCTCGATATTCACCTTGCAGCCAGTAGGAACTGGTAAGTAAGCGACGCACTAGGGGACGAATTGCTTCGAGACGCTGGCGATCGTCTTCAACTGTCTCGATAATATCTTCTAAGTCAGTGAGGAAGCGATAGAGTCGATATGGTTTTTCTGACCATTCCCAGTTATTTGGTATCTCACAAGCAATACAGCTACCGTCATCTTGCACTAACCAATCCGTATTCTCCATTATCGATCGCCCCTAGCTCAATTTTTGTTGCCTCAATCTTAATTTAGTAGAAAAACATCTGTTTGAGATGATTTTTACCCTAGCTGCACCTAAATTTTTCCTGAGAAAATAAAGTTTTTAGCCGCGATCGCCTTTTTTAGTCTTAAATATTTTTTAGTCGGTTCTCAGTGAAAACTCAGTTTAATCTCGTTAAATTAAATATTAGATATCAATTTCTATTTGAGAGATAAATATGAAAATCAAATCTGTTACTATGCTCGCGATCGCTCCTATTTTATCTTTGGCACTTGTAACTGCGTGTACTAACCCCTGTGCTGCTAAAGAAAAACCTGCTGGCGATCGGACAGAAAACCCCTGCGCTGCTAAAGAAAACCCCTGCGCTGCTAAAGAAAATCCTTGCGCTGCTAAAGAAAACCCTTGCGCTGCTAAAGAAAACCCCTGCGCTGCTAAGTAGTGGTTTAGGTATTGGTAAAAATCTGATTTCTTCTAGTTTGAACTTTGTCTGGGTGCGCGATCGAAGTCTTGTCACAACAGACAAAGTTTACTGTTTTAATATCTTAAGTTTACTGTGTTATTTGTGAATTGACTGCGATCGCCTCAACTTTGCTTGCATAATCTATTTCTTTATATCTACTCCATATATACTTTGAGAGAAAGTAATAAAATATTAATTACTCAGTAAGACAAAAGTAGAAAATATGAACTTTGAGGAGCTGAAATTAGAACAATGCAACTTTATTCCTAAAACTAAAACTAATGTAATGGAATTACTTGTTGCACAAGAAATAAAAAAGCAAATAGAGCACTATCCCGCACAAATTAAAGAGTATATCAACGAAGTAGAAGTAGCAGCTTATGCTTTGAATCGTTTACCTCCTCTGTACGCTTCTAGTGAAGAAGGTGTTTACAGACAAAAACAAATCGCACTAAGAGAGTACAGACATCAAATTAGTAATGTCGTACGTCAATCTTTGGAAACTGTACAAGCACAACCCCTTAGATTTTCCACGCCTTTAGAAGAAACACGCGAATCAATTGAATAACCCTGGATTAGATGAAGATTTTTGGATTTTCCTAGTAGTTTTTGCGATTAATTATCAATTAACTTAATTTGTTGCAGATAAACAGTAATGAGAATTATGATTGTCAATAGATTTAGTTTACTGACAGTAGGATAATATGTCGCCCTTGTCTTCTTATACAGCCGCTTCACTCAAAGCAGAGTTGAACGCACGGGGCTGGCGCATGACACCCCAAAGAGAAAAAATTCTGCACGTTTTTCAAAATCTTCCTAAAGGTAATCACCTGAGTGCAGAGGAACTCCACAATCTCCTAGAACGCCGAGGAGAATCGATTAGCTTGTCTACTATTTACCGAAGCGTTAAATTAATGGCGCGCATGGGTATTTTGCGAGAATTGGAGTTAGCCGAAGGACACAAGCATTATGAAGTCAATCAACCCTATCCCCACCATCACCATCATTTAGTCTGCATTCAGTGCAACAAGACCCTCGAATTCAACAACGACTCTATATTGAAACACAGTCTCAAACAGTGCGAAAAAGAAGGATTTCAGCTTATTGACTGCCAACTTACCGTTATGGCTATTTGTCCGGAAGCTTTGCGCATGGGATGGCCTTCTGGTCTCCCCAGTAATTGGTCTTGCAGTCGTTCTATTTCACAAAGCGAACCTTTAGAACAAGAAGAAGAATAAATTTTATTTGCAATCTGCTTGTCTTACGGTCTGTCAAAATTCTTCAAAATTCTAAAGATTTCTCTTTAATTTACAAAAGTCAATAACAAAGAAATAAAGGATTTCAAGAAGAAGTAGCAATTTTAAAACCTAGTGCTTTTTTCTTCATAGTTTGAAAAATATTGTAAAATCCATTAGCACGGGAAGGTGTGAGACTTACCTTAAGACCAGTTTCTTCAATAAAATCGGGGGTTACTTGCAAGATTTCTTCTGGGGTTAAACCATTAAGTCCTTCTATTAATAAAGCGACTAAACCTTTAACCAACTGAGCGTCGGAGTCTCCTTTGTACAATATTTTTCCATCTTCGAGATCGGCAGTAATATAAACCTGAGAAACGCAGCCATTAACTTTATTTTCTGGTGTTTTGAATTCTTGCGGCATTTCTTGAAGTTTTTTGGCATACCACAGTAGTTGTTCGTAACGTTGCTTGGGATTTGAGCGACGTTTGAAACGTTGGACAATGCGATCGAGGTTTGGAGGTAGAGGTGTTGCAGCAGATGACATAATCTAGGTTTAATCTGGAAAATGTTTGTCAGTAATTGCTTTTCTTAATAGTGAAAAACCTGGGAACAATGTTCTGGTATTTTCAACGGCGAGGGTTGTTCGCAAACTAAAATTCTGACATACATATATTACCATAAAAAACTGCTATTTTAGTAGTCCAGTGGCTTATTTTTCTTGTCTTATAAATTTCGAGCATAAAGCAAATAGAAAAATTTAAAAATCAAATTAGTTTAAATTCTTTAAGGGCTGGTAAAAAATTAAGATTTTCATGTTTAGAGCGACTGAGTTTAATTAAAGCAAAACGCTGAAGGTCATTCAACTTAAACCATTGTTCTGATGTAATTTGACAATTAAATTCAAGAGCTTTTTCTCGTACTTCGTTAGGAATAATTAGATGGTTTTTCCAAGGTGGTAAAGGGTTGATTTCAATATTTTTAGCTATTTCTCCGGTATATTTTTGGACTAAGTTTTGCAGTAATTCGCGATAATTATTTATTTCTAAATTACTTTGACAAGGTTGTTTGACAAGAATAAGGCGTTCTTGTTGGCTAAATTTATTCCAGTGCGTTAATTTTAATTTAATCCCACAAGTATCTAATTTTAAACGAACAATCATAGGAATACAATGTAGAGAATCGACAAAATCAGACTCGAATTTAAAAAAATCGCTATTTTGATTCATAATCTTAAAATTGACAACTTAAAATTTAATCTATTGTTTCTTGCTTTAAGTCAGAAGAAGTATTACAATTCCACAGCATTAAATTTTCTTCAGAAGACATAAATATTGGTTTGACGGATACAGATGACAACCAAACTTGAAAAGAATTACCCCCTCGATCGATAAATTTTTCTAAGTCGGATAAAATTTTTGGGCGGTAAAAAGCGCATAAAGGTTCCCATTGACGATCTTTATTTTGAGGTACTAAAGCCACGATATTAGCTGGAAGCCCGTCTAAGTATTGTATCCAACTTTGCAGAATTTCTACTTGCAATTTAGGTAAATCGCAAGCAAGAAGTAAAATCCAATCGAAATAGGAAACGCGATTTATTTGAGATAGTCCCTCAGCAAAAGCGATTATTGGTCCTCGACCCTGGCTAGACTCTTCGAGAAAAAAATAATCCTGTTTTAAGATAGTTTGATATTGAGTAACTCTAGGAGTAATAATATAAACGCGATCGCAACAAATATTCGCGGTAGAACAAACGCGATCGAGCATGGGAATACCTTTCCAGGGAATTAAGGCTTTATCTCGACCCATGCGCGAACTTTTCCCTCCGGCTAAAACCAGTGCTGCTATTTTTGTTTCCATCATTGCTTTTTATGGAACAAAGAAGAAGCCGAGCGGATTGACTGAGAAAAGTCCACTGTGCTGGAATTAAAAAAGATCGCCAAAGTCACCAAATATCGCCAAAGTCAGCGAATGGTAACGAATCACCAAAATCGCCAAATCCAGGACCGATTAGATCGCCAAAGTCACTAAATGGTAACGAATCGCCAAAATCTCCCCAAAATGCTAGTAAATATTCTTCTAACTCTGCTTGAGAATTAAGTGATGCTTGTTGGTGTTTTTCGCGAAGTTTTTCATGAATGGTTACCAGACGCTCTGAAATAGTTTTCTTCGGCGATGAAATTTTAGCCTCAGCAACAGCAGGATTAACTGTTGCTAGAGCCATTAATATTCCTAAATAGCCAAGCTTGGTGTTGACTTTTATCATTAAATATCCTCAACTAAGACAAATTGGTTAAAACAGTTATCAGTTATCAGTTATCAGTTATCAGGTCTCCGTAACCCATTGTTTGGGAGAGAAAACGGAACAGCCTTACTTACTTGTTATTTTCCCCAAAAAACCTACTCTTGCCTGTTCCCTGTTGCCTTTTCCCTCTCCCTTCGGGAGATAACTGTTCAATGTTCGCTGATAACTGTTAATCCTAAGCGGCTTTCTAAGTTTTGTAAAATTATATCAGCAATTATCTGTTTGTTATATTGACAAGCCATTGTTTGCGAACAGCTAAAAGTGTTATTTTCCCAATATTTATTACTGGGCGCACCTCCACCACAGAGACAGAAATACTCGCAGGTTTCCTGACATTCCCTTACTCCCTTATTAATATCATGATAGAGTCTTTGAAATTTATGACTTTGACAAACTGACTCTAAAGAATCTACTCTAAGGTTGCCCAGCACAAAATCACCATATTGTTCGCTTTTCATTGCCAGTAATTCTGGGGAAAATGTCGAAAAATTACCTTGGCTGTCGATACTAACAATAGAGAAAGGATGACACAACTCATTTTTTATTCTTTGTTTACCCGAGAGAATCAAAGAACTGATTTGCTCGAACTCTCGAACTTGAAATTCACCTTTAGTTGCTACTGTTAACTCCCAAAACCTCTGAAAAAATGCTCTAATCCGCTCTGCTTGATGAGATGAATTTAAGGAAGAATTACGATGAATTCCTTCAATTTCTTCGATATTAAATGCTACTTTATTAATGCCATTATCTCGGAAAAAATTAAAAATTTCATCGGGATAATCGAGAGAATTTGCCGTCAAGACAGCAATGATTTGAAAATCTACTTCATTTTTTTTCAGTAACTCAATTCCTCTCATCGTTCCGGCATGAGTTCCTAACCCCGTTCGAGTCTTGCGATGGGCATCATGAATAAAATCAGGTCCATCTAAGCTAACCCCAACTTTAAAAGGATATTGTTGGAAAAAATCACACCACGCTTGGTTAATTAATAGTCCATTAGTTTGCACAGAATAAACTATTTTAGTATTGTCAGAACAGATTTGAAGCTGTAAGTTATCAATAATCTGTAAAGCTTTTTGGTAAAAGCTCAGAGGAACAGTAAGAGGCTCGCCAGCGTGCCAACAAACGGTAAATTTTTTCCTCATCCAAGAACTAGTTAGTATTCTTTGGAAAATTGGACTAATTAGCTCCAAAGATAGTTGGTGTTTTGATTGGCGGTCTGGTAAATAACAGTAATCGCAATCTAAGTTACAGTAAGATGATGCCTGAATAATGACCAAGCGAATCGAGCCAAATGACGAGATTTCTTTCTCATTTAATAACTCTTCAGTAGACTGTACGCTCATTATTAAAATGCTGTCTTAGGTATTCTTTCCACTGAATCAACAATGCCTTGGAAATGATTGGTAAGGACTTCTTGAGAATAAGGAACAACGCCAGATTCTCCAAACCATCCATCAAACATTTGCTTAAATTCAGGGTCTTCAATAAGATATCCTTGAATCGCCCTTAAAATACTATAATTAACAAAATCTCGCCAGTTAGAATCATTTTCTCGTAGCAAGCAGGCGTAGGATTCGCGACTAATTAGATCGTCTGGCGGGACAATTTCCCAAGTATCTGGTTTAGTGGCTCTTTGTTTGAGTGCCTCCAGAAGAATTCCATCACCAGCATAGACATCAATTTTTCCCTGTTGTAGTTGAGAGAAACCATCCTTACCATTTGCCACAGTAACCAAATTTAGTCGAGTGTCAAGAACTTTGAGAACATTTTCAGTGGTTGTATTTCGCTCAACCCCAATGCGCAGAGAACGCAAATCTTTTAGAGAATCCAACTTGGTTCCTTTTTTTACCAATAATTGAGTTCCAGTGACAAAATAACTGAGGGAAAAATCCACATATTTTTCTCGATTCCAAGTAAAGGTAGTCGGACCGCAGGAAATATCAACTTTGCCATCCATAACCAAATCAAAACGATTTTGCGTATTGACTTCTATTAATTCCAGCTTGAGGGGCTTTTTTAAGGCTTTTTCTAGTTGGCTTTTTACAACTGTCATCATGTCAATTCCGTAGCCTACCCATTTCCCCTTTTCATTGACATAACCAAAGGGTTCGGCATCCTTCCAAGCACCTGCTCTTATAACTCCCGTGCGCTTAATACGCTCTATAGTAGTTTCTGCGAGACTGGAGGATTGTAGAAAAATACTGAAGACAAATGCTAAAAAGCCAATATAGAAAAATTTGTGGTTAAAGATTCTGTTCAATATTTTAACTCCTGAAACACTATTATTTTTCGTTTTTGACAGAGTATCTATTTCTCTAGAAATCCTTCTAGCTGTAAGATAACGATTGCGAAACAGAAGGGCATTAATTGTTTTTGAAGCTAGTAAAAAATTTCCTTTGCTTGACATAAAATGCAATTAACAACCCTTACTCCATCCGCGCTCCAAACTATTATCAGAAGGGAAATGAATATTCATCTTCATTACTATACCATCCGTCTTCATCTTTCTCCCTCTAATTATGTTGTTATGCCAATTCTCGAAAATAATGAGAGACTTAGGAGAAGGTTAGGGAACAGGGAACAGGGAAGACAGGAATTTGAGCAGACAAGATGCGATCGAGTGTAATTTAAGTTTATAGTTTTATAATTCAATTTATGGATCGAGCGATAAAAATAGAACAAGAAATTAAAGAATTTCGATTATGAATTTATTTCGTATCTGTTATTTTACATCCTATTCTCAAAAGTAACTGGAAAAATAAGAAATACTTTTTATTAATAAAAAAAGCTCAAATCCCTCTGTTCCCTATTCCCTGTTCCCTGTTCCCTTTCTGAAAAACCACTTTTAACTCACTTTACTCAGACTATATGTTTTAGTTCTATTGTTTCTTCTGTGTTTGTTGATTCAATTGTTTTAATATGTTTTCTAGTTGGAGCTGATATTGACCGTAGCTGACCCAGTCTCCTCTACGCAGCGCCTCAATTCCTTTTTGGTAGGTCAAGAGCGCTTCTTTGCCGAGCCGGAGTACTTCAGACGGTACGGCTGTGTCTCCTAGCTGTACTTCAGGCATTTGCTGTTGTTGGCTGCCAAAAATGGCCGCAATAGCCTCATCGAGAGATTTTTCCATCACTATCTGATTCTGATAAGCGACGATAACTCGTTTCAACTCAGGCAACTCGCTTTGTTCGGCTCGCAGGTAAACTGGCTCGACATAGAGCAAAGAATTGAGTATGGGAATCACTAACAAATCGCCGCGAATCACCCTAGAACCTTGCTGACTCCACAAAGTCAACTGTTGGGAAATTTTGGGATTTTGATCGATGCGAGCTTCAATTTGCCTCGGACCATAAACTAATTCTTGTTTGGGAAACTGGTAGAGCAGCAACTTACCATAATTCTCACCATCCGATCGCGCCGTCATCCAGGCGATCGTGTTGTCTTTATTAGCGGGAGTGAAGGGCAAAATCAGCAGAAATTCTGCTGTTTTTTCTCGCGGCAAGCGCATAATCGCATAGTAGGGCTGCATCAGTTGGGAGTTCCCTTCATAAATCTGTTTGGGGAAGCGCCACAAGTCCTCTCGATTGTAAAATACTTCGGGATTGCTCATGTGGTAAGTTAGATACATTTGACCCTGGATTTTAAATAAATCGCGAGGGTAGCGAAAATGAACTTTCACTGCCGTGGGAATTGACTGGCTCGATTCAAATAGGTTCGGGAAGATTTTGCGATAAGTAGCTAGAACAGGATCCTTTTCGTCAACGACAAAAAACTTCATGCTGCCGTCATAGGCATCCAGCACAACTTTAACCGAGTTGCGAATGTAGTTAACTCCACCCTCGATAATTTGCTGAGCATTTGACTCTCGTAAAATAGATTGAGCATCATTAGTGCGCCCAACTGGCTCGGAATAGGGATAGCGATCGCTCACCGTATAAGCATCAATCAACCACTGCAGTCGCCCGTCAATCAGAGCCACATAAGGATCGTTGTCAAATCGTAGAAACGGCGCTACTTTTTGCACTCTTTCTTCAATCTGCCGGTAATAATGGATGCGGGACTGGTTAGTAAAGTAGTTGGAAATTAAAATCTTGATACTGCCAAAATCGAGAGCATAAGCCAGGCGATGCCACACAGAGGACAGGGGAACTCCACCAGTACCGTCGTATTGGGTGAATACGTTTTCACTTCCTTGAGGATAGTCGAATTCGTCAGTTGTAGTGCCAGTAAAGATATAGGATTTTGTTTTTTCCCCGTAGTAAATTGCTGATGACTTAATTGTCAGGTTGACATTGGATACGGGCGGTATATCTTTAATATAGAGTTTGGGTAAACCATCAGGAGTGACTGTGTTGACAGGACTCATGACTAATCCATAGCCGTGAGTATACTTAAGTCGCTGATTGACCCACGTTCGCGCCTTTTGTGGTAATTGTTCGTAGTCCAGTTCCCGCGCCGCCAGCATCACTTGTCGGTAATTATCGCCGTTTAAGTTGTAGCGATCTACATCTACGTCTTTAAATCGGTAGTAGAGACGAATTTCCTGAAGCTGGCGATAGGTATTCAGTAAAGGTCTGTAGTCCCACAACCGAATATTATCAATTGTTGGCTGGTTTTCTAATAATACCTGGCGATTTAATTGGTCTTTAACCTGATAGTTAAACTGTGCTACCTCAGAGAGCCCGTAGGCTTTCTGGGTCAATTCAATATTATGAGCTATGTATGGCAATTCTTTTTCTAATTGGTTGGGAGCAACGATAAATTGTTCGACAAACCAGGGGTAAATGCCCCAAAGCAGCACCCACGCACAAGCGCTCAAACCAATTCCGATTGCTGGGGTGGTTAAATTGCCGCCAAGGGCCGAGAAGACAAATAGCGCTGCTACTACTAGGGCTGCTATGCTCAAAACGTAATAAGCTAAAATCCTAGCTTTAACGTCAGTGTAGCCTGCTCCGAAAACGACTCCTTGAGGAGAATAAAGTAACTGGTAGCGTTGTAACCAGAAGCCACAGGCGGCTAAGAAAGCGATCGCTGAGCTAAGCCAGTTCAGATGAGCCCTCGCTTTCTGACCGTAGATAATCCTACTCCAGCCATTGACAAAAGAAATTTTTCCTTTCAATCCGTAAACCGATACCGACAGCAGCAATCCCCAAACCACCAACACTAAGAGCCAATTGAGAATTCCTTCGTAAAAGGGTAATTGAAAAAGGTAAAAGCCAATATCGCGAGCGTAGATGGGATCGCGATCGTTAAAATAACTGGAATTGAGATACTTTAAGACTATTTCCCAGGCTGAGCTGCTCACTGTTGCTGTGCTGCTAGCGATCAGAAAAATCAGACCCAAAGCGATATAGTTAATGGTTTTTTTGACTACATTTTCTAAACCGTTCTCGGAGAGAAACTTCAGGGTGCGATTTGGTTTGAGTAAACGCACTGGCTCACTCGAGCTTATTATCAGAGCCAGTTGATAGTTTCCCCAAAGAAAAAGAAAGTAGAAAATGAAGCTAACCAGCCAAAGTCCAATTTGCCAGCCCACTCTGAGCCAGAAAACTTCAGAAAAACCGACTCCTTCAAACCACCAGGCTTCGGTAAGCAGGTGTATGAGAGTTTTAGATATAAAGATACCTACAAATAGGAGGAGAACGATCGGAATGCTCGCGGTGCGCCAGTTCATGTTTAGGGATCGATAGCTGTCATTCTTTTAATTTACTAGTAAATTCGATCTCATTAACATCAAGTTATTTTTCTTGTAAAAGGGCTTGACAATAACCGATAAGTTTCTGCGTGCGATCGCTCACTGTTTTCAATCTGGCTTCGGTAGTTGCAGCTTGACGGGAGGAGCGCAAAAACAAAATATCAGTACCCAGAAGCCTTATAGCTCGGTAAATCTCGGTTTGAATAGATTGCCATCGAGATGCGATCGCGGGATCTACCTCATCACTCGTCAAAATTGCAACTTGCTTTTGGAAAATTTGCTGTACATTTTGAAAATTTTGTTGTAACGAAGCTGCATCGGTGTTGGAAGCAGTAGAAAGATTTTGTAAATCTAGGAGCGTTCTTAAAAATTCCTGATAAGCTTGACGGTGTGATTTAGGTAACATCTATAACCAGAATAAGTTAGAATTTTGGTAAATAATACTATCTTTAATGCACAAATTGAGCTAGGGAAGATCCTCTCCCAAGTCTAGACGTTTAAAAATAATTATCTTAAAACAAATAATAAGACCCTGCCCTAGTACTTAACTCTGCTGGTAGAGAACGACATAGATCCCGAAACACCAGAGTAAGTTACTACTTTCAGTATTATCCAAGCAATTTTTAAAAACCCAGATTTACAAGCTATTTTCCTCACTCCTACTTCTATTTCCTCAAACATCTTAGTATGAACTCAACCACATTGACCGCTCCTGAGCAATTTCAATTTCAGGTTCCCCACTGGCTTCAAGAATGCTTGCTAGCTGAGGAAAAAGGCAATAATGAAGACAATCATCTAGTTTGTAGTGCTTTTCAATTTGCCTATCAATTGCACGAAGGACAGTATCGTAAATCTGGGGAACCCTATATAGGTCACCCAGTGGCTGTTGCTGGTTTACTTCGGGATCTCGGCGGTGACAGTGCTATGATAGCTGCTGGTTTCCTACACGACGTAGTCGAAGATACCGAAACGACGATCGAAGAAATTGAAGAACGCTTTGGTGCTGAGGTAAGACAGTTAGTAGAGGGTGTCACTAAACTATCTAAATTTAACTTCTCCAGTAAAACCGAACGTCAAGCAGAGAACTTTCGCCGCATGTTCCTGGCGATGGCGAAAGACATTAGAGTGATTGTAGTTAAATTAGCCGATCGCCTCCATAATATGCGCACGCTCCAACCTCTGAGACCGGAGAAACAGAAGCGCATTGCACTAGAAACGCGAGAAATCTTTGCTCCTTTAGCTAATCGCTTGGGGATTGGATGTTTTAAGTGGGAATTAGAAGATTTATCTTTTAAATACTTAGAACCAGAAGCTTATCGGAAAATACAAGGATTGGTAGCCGAAAAGCGGGTCGATCGCGAAGCCAGACTGGAAAAAGTTATTGAACTTCTACGGGAACGTTTGAGGAAAATCGGCATCAATGTCTTTGAAGTCAAAGGTCGTCCCAAGCACCTTTACGGCATTTACCATAAAATGTATAGGCTGCAAAAAGAATTTACGGAAATTTACGATCTCGCTGGGGTGCGTATCATCGTCAATACAAATGAAGAATGTTATCGTACCTTAGCGGTGGCTCACGACGCTTTTAAACCAATTCCAGGTCGTTTTAAAGATTATATCGGCTTGCCTAAACCTAACCGCTACCAATCCCTTCACACTACAGTAGTGGGTTTACACGGTCGTCCTTTGGAAATACAGATCCGCACCCTGGAAATGCATCAAGTTGCTGAATACGGGATCGCTGCTCACTGGAAATATAAAGAAACTGGCGGATCTAACTTCACCAAGTCAACCTCAGAAGACGAAAAATTTACTTGGTTGCGACAACTGCTAGAGTGGCAAAAGGAATTAAAAGACTCTCAGGAGTATATAGATAGTCTCAAAGATAATTTATTTGAGGACGACGTATACGTATTTACTCCTAAGGGGGACGTAATCGCGCTGGCTCAAGGAGCCACAGCAGTAGATTTTGCCTATCGAATTCACACAGAAGTAGGCAATCACATGAAAGGAGCTAGAATTAACGGACGGTGGTCGGTTTTGGATACTCCACTGAAAAATGGGGATATTGTGGAAATTGTTACCAGTAAAAACAGCCATCCCAGTTTAGATTGGCTTAACTTTGCTGTTACACCCAGTGCGAGGAATCGCATCAGACAGTGGTATAAGCGATCGCACCGAGACGAAAATGTGGCTCGCGCTCAAAAATTGCTAGAAAAAGAATTGGGTAAAAGTAGTTTAGAAGCACTGCTCAAATCCGATCCCATGCAAACTGTAGCTGGTAGGTGCAATTATCAAAATGTTGAAGACTTACTAGCTGCTCTCGGTTACGGAGAAATAACTTTAAACCAAGTAGTTAACAAACTGCGAGAAGAGATTAAAGCGCAACAACCCCCAGAAGAAGAAACAGAATTTCAACCAGAATTACCTCCTCAAACCCAAGCAAAGGATATCAAAAGCGATCGAGGAGATCGATCTCCTATTATTGGTATAGAAGGAATGGTCTATTATGTTGCTGGCTGTTGCAACCCCGTTCCTGGGGAACCGATTATCGGTATTGTTACTCGCTCTGCTAAAGGAATTTCCATTCATCGCCAAGGATGTCCTAATGTAGAAGGGGTCCCAGGGGAGCGCCTAATTCCAGTGAGTTGGAACCGAAGCAATGCTAACGGAAGACCTCAGACTTATCCAGTTGACATTCAAATTGAAGCGATCGATCGCGTTGGGGTACTCAGGGATATTTTGGCGCGCTTGAGTGATGAAAATATTAACGTGCGTAATGCTGGTGTGAAAACTAGTTTTGGCAAACCTGCTTTGATTTTCTTGAGCGTTGACGTGACCGATCGTCAACAATTAGAGTGCAGCATCAAAAAAATCAGAAATATGTGCGATATCCTCAATATTCGTCGGATAACTGAGGCTGATAACCTGTAGAGACGTTTCATGAAACGTCTCTACTACAGAATGGCGATCGCTCTAAACCGCTGTTTCTACTGGTACGGGATAAACGCTTACTTTCTTGCGTTTTCTATCTCTATGTTCGAAGGTAACAACTCCATCAATTAGAGCAAACAAAGTATCGTCATTTCCACGACCTACGTTATTTCCAGGATAGACTTTAGTGCCGCGCTGACGAACTAAAATATTCCCAGCTCTAACTACTTGACCTCCATAGCGCTTAACTCCTAAGCGCTTGGAATTAGAGTCACGACCGTTACGAGTACTACCAGTTCCTTTCTTATGTGCCATAATTTTCTCCTATATCGCTCTTTTATTCTATTCTGAAGCAGTTTCAGCAGGTGTTTCAGTTTCAGCAGGTGCTTCAGTAGTTTTTTCCATCTCTACGGTTGCAGAAGCTAGTACCGAACCATTCATACTGATAGAATTAATCATCAGTCGGGTTATCTCTTGACGGTGACCCCGTTTTTTACGGGTTTTCTTTTTCGGTTGCATCTTGTAGACGATTATTTTACGTCCCCGTCGATGTTCCATTACCGTCCCTTCTACGGTCGCACCTTCTACGTAAGGTTGACCGACACTGATTTCGTTTTCTTGACGTACCAACAAGACTTTATCAATGGTGTAGTTCTCGTTTGCTTCTACGTGAAGTAATTCTATATCGTAAAATCTACCAGGTTCGACGCGCAGTTGTTTGCCGCCAGTTTCAATTATTGCGTAAGTCACGATCGACTCTCCTTAAATTGCCGTACAGGTAGCCGTGAATTAATAAGGATGAATTATGAAGGATGAATTATGAATTGTTGGATTTAAGTCCCCTACTAAAAATTTAGTAGTCTTCATATAGGTTAGGGTAAGAAGCCTTATCCTTTATCTTTCATCCTTTATCCTTTCCTTAACTTCGGCTTTTGCTATGTCTCAACCCGATCCGAGCATTAATTAGACACACAATCTATAATTATACCTCGATTATTTAAAGTAAGGTTGACAGATATTTGTTTGGTGCTAAAAATCTATCGTCTATACTATTCAAGAGCAATATGCCAATAACCCATGAGTGAAAATCAATCATTGAACTCAAACGATCGAGCCTTTGAAAAACTTAACAATGTTAGTGTTTCTGATGGGGAAGCAACTTTTAAAGTAATTGAAGAAGCAGTACTCAGACTTTGGGAAGTAGTCAACGGTTTAACAACCATCAGACCGCCAAAACGAGAAAATTATCGCGTTACCATATTTGGTTCGGCAAGAATTGGTAAAGACACTCCCATTTATAACGACGTCAAACTGTTAGCGACCGAACTTACTGCGATGGGATGCGATATAGTTACTGGAGGCGGGCCAGGATTAATGGAAGCTGCAAATGAAGGTAGCGTCATAGCTGACCCTGAAGATAAACTTAAATCCATTGGCATCCGCGTGGCCCTAGAATTTGAACAAAATCCCAATCCTTTCGTAGAGCAAATATATCAGCATCGAACATTCTTTTCTCGCTTACATCACTTCATTCTCGTCTCCGATGCCTTTGTCGTAGTACCAGGAGGAATTGGGACTACTTTAGAAGCATTAATGATTTGGCAATTGCTACAAGTTCGTCAACTCAATCATACACCTTTAATCATGTTGGGCGAGATGTGGTCCGATTTGCGGAATTGGGCTACTAAGTACATGGTTAATAGCGAACCGAAATTAGCCAAAGAAAATGACATGAATATTCCTCAATGCGTGGATACGGTTGAAGAAGCGATCGCAATTTTGCGTCAATCTCAGGGACAATGGAAGAGTAAAACTGACGTATAATTTAGAGAGTTATACTACATATTTAAAACTCGACATAAATAAATTCCTATAAATTTATGCCAAAGTTAGTCAGAAGCTTGCCATTTATTGCTCTAGGAAAAAATAAAATTCAAGGACTCATAAGGGTTGATGAATTAGATTTTATATTTGAGTTTGAGGTTGGTTTTTTCAAAAAAAAGGTAAAAGAAATTAGAGTTTTAATAGATGATATTGAGTGCGTAGAGTTTAAGAAAAATATCTTTAAAAAACTCTTAATTATTACAACTCATAGTTTAAAAATATTGAGAGATATTCCAGGTAATAATTGTGGAAAAATAGAAGTTTATATACTCAAAGAAAATGTCAAAATTGCTGAAGATTTAGTTAGATTTTGGCAATTAAAATCCTCAGAAAATAGCCTAGACGAAATCCTATAATTTGATGTCTATAAGAAAGCTAGAAATAGATTGCGAGCGGGCTAAAAACTACTAATATTTCCTGCTTCCACAGAGAGAATTTGAGAATTTTGCAGCCATTGAGCGTCGAAAGAACCTATATGTGTAGTAGTAATTAAGGTCTGAAAGTGGTCTTGAATGGCATCGAGAAGCTGATTTTGACGATTGAGATCTAATTCGGCTAAAACATCGTCTAGAAGTAACAGTGGTGGTTCTCCTATAACTTCTTCAATTAGTTTTAACTCTGCTAATTTTAGTGCTAAAACAAGAGTGCGTTGCTGTCCTTGAGAACCATAAGACTTGGCCGGTGTATTGTTAATAGATAACTCTATTTCGTCTCGATGGGGGCCGACAACAGTAGTACCTAAATTTTTTTCGGCTATACGGCGCTGTTCTATTTTCTCTAAAAAGGCTTGCTGTACTTTTTCTGGCTCGTCTTCTAACCAATTTACATTGGGAGCATATTTTACTTCTAATACCTCAGTTTTACTGCTAATACTGGCGTGCCACGATCGAGCTATTGGTGCAAGTCTTTCTATGACTCTAGCTCTTCTGCGGGTTACTCTAGAACCTGTTTCGGCTAATTTTTCGTCCCAGAGTTTGAGTTGTAATATCTGAGGAGAAATTGTTTCTATCTTTGAGGAATAAGAATGTTCAGAAGTTAAATTATAATTGCGATTGCCCTCTGCACAGCGTTTTTCTAAACCGTCGCGCATTGTTTTTAACAAAGCATTACGCTGTCGCAAAACTTGGTAATACTGATGCAAAATATGAGCATAAATCGGCTCTAACTGAACCAAAAGAGCATCTACCCAACTGCGACGACACTCAGGGGCACCTCTAACTAATTCTAAATCTAAGCTAGAAAATTGTACTGAATTGAGAATACCTAAAAAATCCAGATGACGGCGGAGATTTTCTTTATTGAGGCTGACAGTGCGTCTTCCTTGGCTGCGTAAAGTGACGGCTAATTCTGCTTCGCCATAAATACGTTTTATGTTAGCTTCTATTTGAGCCGCAGTTTGTCCTTCTTTAACCAAATCGCGATCGCGTCTGGCACGGTGAGTTTTGAGTGTAGACAGCAATTCTACTGCTTCGAGTAGATTGGACTTACCTTGAGCGTTGTTTCCTACTAATATGGTCTTTTGAGCGTCAAACTCCACCTGCTGATTCATGTAGTTACGGAACGATCGCAGGTGAAGAGTTTTTAAGTACATATATTATCCGGTTTCTATTCCATTGGTAATTTTATCTCTCGCAGAGGGGGAGAGGGGGAGAGGGGGGAGAGGGGGAAGCAAGGGGAGAAATTAATAACTAACAGCCAACAGCTAACAGCTTTAACTTAGGCGCTGGCGCAACCATAAGGCCAATAGGGGTAAAGCAATTTTGTAACCTAGTTCTGCACCGTAAATTAAGCCTTTGTTTTGCAACCCCGCGATCGCTCCTTGGAGGCTTCCTCCTCTGGAAAGATGGTGTCTGTTGATATATTCTTTACTTTGAGGTTTTTCTGTGGGATCTATTGCCAAGCATTCTAATAAATGGGCTTGATTGGCAGGAAGTAGGGTCAATAAAGATTCAAAGGTGGTCGAAAGGCTGGATAATATTTCTTGTCTGGTTTGCTCTACGTCTTCAGAGTTAATTAAGCCTTTTTCTACCCGCAAAGTGGTTAATCGCTTTAATAAACTGGAAGCGTCTCCTATATGCCCCTGTACCGCATCTAAGAAGAGTTTTAAAGAGTTCGATCGTGGGTTAAAGGTTAATCCTTCTTTTCTCAAAATGTCCTGCGCCCAAGCTGCAACTACTTCATCTGCTAAGGGGGTTAATTGCACTGTTTCTAAGTAAAAGTCTTCCTGGTTGCTAATTTCCCCTATAGTTGCCACTAGCACGTAACTCACTGCTGTATGATGCTTTATCTCTTTGCGTAAGAATCCCTCCCAAGTTCCCTGGCGATCCCAGTTACGGATGTGAGGAAAGCCGTGCAGAATAATTACCATCTGTCTGCCAATAGTCTTTGCTACGAGTTGGGGCAGTTGGAGCAATAGCTTGTATGTCAGCCATCGTTGTTCCTGAAGGGCTGCGAGTTTTGGTTTGAATTTACCTTTTTCTATCCTCTCAAATAACTCTGCCCCCTCTTCAGATAGCCATTGCTCTACTACTTCGTGGGAGGCTGCACTTTTAAAGGTTTTGTTCATTCCCTCGCACAAAAGTTGCAAAAAGCGCTGGTTATTGGTTGCTCGGACGCAGTCTATATCTAGGGTTTTTGCCCCGACTTCTTTGGCTGCACGGCGTACTAATGTTCGCCGTCCGCTTCCAGGTACCCCAGCAATAAGTAAGTCTCCATCGCGAGCAAGTGCTTGGGTAATTTGCTGAAATTGAGCTTGTCGCCCAAAGATTTCCAAGGAACTAGAAGTTTCTAAAACATTCATGCAATATCTCTAGAGTTATTTATTACCCTTGGATATAACTTACACCTATAGTTCTCCCATATTGAGTATATTTCTTTACAGATTTATTAGTATTTTCTTTTTTAAAAAACTATTTTTCTTCAATTAAGGATGAAGCTCGATCGTGCAATAGATCTTTGTTGGCTTTGATATATTTCCAAGATAAGGGGAAAATCTTCTGCCAGCGATTATTTTTTTGCCAGTTGATAAAAGTAAAATTAATCTCTGTAAGTAGGTTATCTGAGGATTGCTTTTAGGAGAAACAGGAGTTTTTATTTCTTTATTGTTACTATTTGAAATGCTGAAAATAATAGCTGTTGACAAAGCGGCTGATACCAACATTTTATAAAAAACTTTCACAAAAAAAACTCCTTTGGAACTAAACTTTAATGGATCGATTCGTCACTAAAGTCATGTTCACTTCTAGGAACATTGTCAAAGGAATCGACTACCGCGAGTTCTACCTCGGTAACTCGCGGTAGTTCGTGAGGTTTTTAGTTGATTTTTTGCTTGTTAGATTAGCATCTCGTAGGAGAATTAGGAGCGATCTCGAAGAGTCCGCGCAGCGGTGCGCGGGGCTAAATTTTCTAGACGATCGCTATGGCTTCAGAGAGCAACTCTTCAGCGCCAAAACGCACTACGTCAGTGCAAGGTAAACCTGTCTCTTGCTTGACTTTATCAATTTCTTTTTGGGCGTTTTCTGCATTCAAATGGGCAGTATTAAGGGCGATCGCCTTAACTTTCACGTCTCCAAAAATCCCTCCACCAGATGCTAGATTTTCGTATAATTTTATTACCTCTGTTAGCGGTGGAATAGCTATCTGTGGTAAATCTAAAAGGTGTTTTTGTCCGGCGCGATGCACCAAGACTAGATCGGTTGGTTGAGAGCCGCGAATAAGTGGGAGAGTAGCCGAGGAACCTGGATGAAGTATAGATCCTTGTCCTTCAATTATTAGTAAAAAGTATTCGTCAGCAAAATCGAGTACCATCTTTTCTACCGCACCAGCAGCAAAATCTACTCGCACCGCATCAAGAGGTACCCCATCACCAGCGATCGCCAATCCCCCTTGTCCAGTTGCTAGAAACTTAGATTCTATTCCTTTCTTTTGCGCTGCTCTATATAACTCTACAGCTGTGGACATCTTACCTATTCCCATATCCGTACCCACAGTAACGAGACGTTTTCCTGGGAGCGATCGCGCCTTACCCGTTCCAATGCTTAAATTTTTCGGTTCTTGGCGAATATCCCAAATCCACTGTCCTGGTTGCAAATTCCCAAATATTAATGCCATGGGGACGTGCAACCCATTCACTACCGACAACCCCATTTCTACTGCTTGTTTTATTTCTAGCCACCAACTTTCGGGTAATGACCCCCCTGAAGGAGCAATACCTATTAGGAGAACGTTTGGATTGTGTTGCAACGCTTCTGATACGCTAGCTACGATCGGTACTTTTTTCTCTATCCCTGTTAATCTTGACAAAGATTCCCCAGCACATTGTTCGTCAATTAAGGCAACTACTGAGGCTTGGCCATAGCGCAGATATGATAGCCCTGTTTTTCCTTGGTGGCTGCGAATTCCTTCGTGTAGTAAAATAGCAACCCGATGTTCAGCTAAAAGACGCACGGTATTCTACCCCTATTCCTGGTAAGTTATTTGGCAGCAAACGTCCTTGTTGTAAGATTGCTCCCGTAAATGGATCGTCCCTCAAATTTAGATGGCTGTCTAGATCCAAATAATCAGCCAGAGGTGCGAGGTGAGACATAGCCGTGTTTGCTAAAGTACTGTCAGAATAGCAACCAAACATTACTTTCAAACCGCAAGCTTTGGCAATTTGGATCGATCTCATCACCTCGGTTAACCCTCCAGCTTTCATTATTTTGATATTAACGCCACAGACGCAGTTAGCTAACTTAGGAATATCTCTGCTGCTAAAACAACTCTCGTCTGCAAAAATTGGCAGTGGGGATTTTTGATGCAACGCGAACAAGTTTTTCTCCTCTCCCACTGCTAGGGGTTGTTCGACAAATTCTACATTTCCCAATTCTGCCAGCCAATTACACATCGAGTAAGCTTCATCTAAATTCCATCCTCCATTGGCATCTATGCTTAAGGTAGCATTTGGCGCTTCTTCTTTAACTGCTAACAACATTTGGCGATCGGCTTCAATTCCTTGAGGATTGCCCAATTTCACTTTTAATATTTTGACATCCATCAATTGCTGCCAGTCGCGCACTCTTTGTTTTACCGCCTCTTGGGAGTTTATCCCTACTGTTACTGAGGTTGGTACGATGCGATCGCGATCTAACCCCCACAAACGCCACAGAGGTAAACCTACTCGTTTTCCCAGCCAATCGTGTAATGCCATGTCGATGGCGCTTCGCACTGATGATGACACTTGTAATTCTTTCAATATCTCTTCAATTGACTGTCTTTGGTAGGGGCTGAATTTTTCTAGTTTAGGGATAATTTGTTGCAATTCGGTGACAAGTCGATCGCTACTGTATTTTTCACCAACTATAGAAAATGCCGAAGCCTCTCCCCAGCCTTCAATTCCTTCCTCTTTTACCCGCACCCAGATATTCGTTGTTTGGGAGGTGGTGCCGCGACTAATAGTTAAAGGAAATCGCTTGGAAATAGTGAAAGTCTCAACTGCAAAATCCATTTTTTCAACTTAATTTTAAACTATAGTTTTTGTTAAATTAGGTAATGGTGCTTTACGAGCAAGTCATCTACAAAGTTCTTAATTTTATGACTACTTTAAACAAATGGAAAACCCTTAATTCTCAATTGGTTTTGAACAATAAATGGTGTCGAGTCAAGCAAGATACTGTCAAATTATCTAATGGGACAATAATTGACGATTATTTTATTAATATTAGACCTGACATTGCTTTAGTTTTCCCAGTAACTAAAAACAAAGAAGTTATTTTTGTGCGTCAATATCGTCACGGGGTAGAAGAGATATTATTAGAACTTCCTGCTGGCAGTTTTGATGCCGATCGAGAGGATAGCCTGAGCGCAGCACGTCGAGAATTAGAGGAGGAAACGGGATATATTAGTGAAAAATTGATTCAATTACCGGCATTATACGACAATCCTGTTAAAGACACCAACAAAATTTATCTTTTCCTTGCCCTAGATGCCACTCCGATTGGAAAACAAAATTTTGATATAACCGAAGATATTGAAATAGAATTAATTCCGCTAATAGAAATAAAAGAAAGGATATTTACCGGAGAAATTTGCGTTTCTGGTAGTGTTTCTGCCCTTTTTTTGGGACTAGATTATCTTTCTCAATTAGATTATAACCAAAAGTAATAAGCTTTAAGAAATAACCCAAAAATCACCTAATGTTTTGATTCGTAATGAGGACAATCATCACAAGGGCCAGAGGGATTAACAGCACAGCGAATATAAGGAGAGCGAGCATTATAGCGACAACTCAGGTTGCCAATAAAATAACTGTGGACTTCTTCTACTTGCTCCCATTCATCATCATCAGGCGGGCACGTGCTTCCCCTTCTTCGTCTCTCAAAAGTCATAGGGCGAATATATCTGGGTCTTCTCGGCCATCGCCGCTTAAATTTGGGCAGTAACACCAAATAAAGTAGTGAAGGAATGAGACTAATGAGCAAAATAATGAGGATAATCTCGATCGCCATACTTTCCGATTTAGGTATTTTAAGTTAGTTACTACAGCCTGGACTTAATAAATAGTGGGCTAAGGGTTTTGTATTTTATACGCTGTAGCCTTTTTGATATGCTGCTAGCGCGACATTTATAATCTCATTATCTCAAAAGCTCAAAGACCTAAATCTAAAGAGTTTTCAAATTTTTTACCCCGTATCTGAAGATACGGGGCTATCAATTGCAATTGTTTAGTTTATACTATTATTTTCTTGTTGCTCGTTAATAAACGTAAGTTTTCATCTTTTCTGGGTGATTTGCTTGTAAGGAAAATCCCCGATCGATTTCTTTGACAGTAATTTTTTTAGCTTGAAGTGCTGTTGTAAGAAAGTCTACTGCTTCTTCCGGCTTCCCTTGACCGCAAAAAAATAGATCGGCTGCAAAATAGCCGTATTCTGGCCAAGTGTGAATGGCAATGTGAGATTCTGCTAAAGTTGCTGTTGCGGTTACTCCATGGGGACTAAACTGGTGTACGCATAAATCAATCAGAGTTGCTTCTCCGGCACAAACAGCGTCTGTAATAGCGCTGCGAATGCGATCGGGGTCGTTTAGCAGGTCTGTTGGTGCTTCCCATGCATCTACTACCAAGTGAGTTCCCACTTTTACCATTCTTTTCAATCTACTCCATCGTAAAAATCCCAAGCTATTTAGGTATAACACATGATTATCTATTCCTCAATAGAACTACCTTAGAGGTTTGGGAGGTCTGAGAGAATATTATATTGCTATTTGCGTACCATTAGGCATAATTGTTTTTTCTAAAGATGCAGCTAGAAAATTAGTTTTGCTGAGGTTGGCTCCAATAAGATTAGCTTCATTGAGGTTAGTTCCACTCAAATTAGCACCCTTTAAATCGCTCAGTAATAAACCAGCTTGGAATAAGTTGGCTCCAGAGAGATTAGCATTACATAGTTTAGCATTAAGCAAGCTACTTCCTGTTAGGTTAGCTTGAGTTAATTGAGTTTGTTTGAGGTTGGCTGACTTGAGTTTTGCTTCTTGTAGATTCGCTTTATTTAAGTTAGCACCAGTTAAATTAGCTCCTTCTAGATTAGTTCCTTCTAGATTAGCTCCTTCTAGATTAGCTCCTTTTAAATTAGCTCCCCGCAGATCGGCTAAACTTAGATCGGCTTGCTTTAAATTTGCTTTTTGCAGATTGGCTCGATTTAATGAAGCTCTAATTAATATTGTTTGGGTGAGATTGGCTCTACTTAAATTAGCTTCTGAGAGTATCGCTTTTGTGAAAATGGCACGCTCTAAATTAGCATCACAAAGAATTGCTCTGGTTAGAGTAGCTGCGGTGAGATTGGCCGATCTTAGTTGAGTTTCGCTCAGTTGGGCTTGAATTAAACTACTGCTAACTAAACAGGCATTGCTGAGATCCGCTTTGTAGATATTAGCATGACAAAGAATTGCACCACTTAAGTCTGCTTCTACTAAAATCGCTTCCGTTAGTATTGCATTAGATAAGGTAGTCTCAACTAGTTTGGCTTTAGATAAGTTTCCTTGACTCAAATCTATACTATTTAAGTTAGAAGCAATTAATTTAACTTCACTTAAATTTGCTCCTCTCAGCTTTGCTTGGCGAAGATTGATACGATTGAGATTAGCTTTAACTAACTTTGCTTTAATCAATTTGATTCCAGTAAAATTACGCTCTCCTTTTCTATATCTTGTCAAAATTACATTGCCACTGTCTAGATTGCTGGTATTCATAAAAAAGGTAAAAACAGTATGTTTTTTACTGATAAAGTTCTGTATTTTTCTCTGATATCTCAAAAATAGAGCCAATATCTTCTACTATTTGGATAGAAACTAATAGATCGATAGCTCAGTTTTTTAGTAGTAATAAAAAGTAGATTTTGAAACTATTTAGATATTAGATTTCGTTCCCTCTATTGGAATTTTCTACCTCATTACCTAAAAATTTTATTCGTAGAGTTATTTATGATGAGGGCTGGTTGCGAATAGTTTTAATGTTATTTTTTAGTAGAACACTCTACTCCCTTTGAAGACATCGAACCAAAAGTACTATCGCTATAGATAGTCTGTCCCCAGACCTATACATTCTCTCCAACCAGGTCTGGGCATTAAACTAGAAAAGTCTTTTGACTTAGTTATTCTACTCGAATCTGTTTTTTCTTCTAAATCTCTGCTCAGTATCATAAAGTTATGAGCATGTCTATTTTAAGCTTATACTAGCTAAGTTTTAGTTTTTGTAATTGCACACTTTAGACTTGACACCTAGATCTTTATAGGCATAAATATCTATCGATGCCAACATTTACTCCAAGGCTAAATTTCCTAGAATTGGTGCATTATAAATTACACCTCAAGGATAGTAGATTAAATGAGTATTTTACAAGATAACTCTAACAAATATTCATTATAGCCCAACAACAAAAATGGTAAGATTGTTTTTTACGCGCACGGTCTGGGATAAAACCCTAGCAGGCGCCATCTTGAGGGGATTGCGATCGCAATCTCGAAGAGGTTCGATCCAAAAACAAACAACAAATAACGAATAGCCAATAACCAATAACAATCCAGATATTATAGTTAAGCTCTTTTTACAAACAACAACTAACTAACCATGACCGGACAATACCGCATTACCCTTCTACCTGGCGATGGCATTGGCCCTGAAATTATGTCGGTAACGGTAGAATTACTGAAAGTTATTGGCGAGAAATTTAATATCCAGTTTGATTTTACTGAAGCAGTTATTGGGGGTGCGGCGATCGACGCTACAGGAGAACCCCTACCCGCCAAAACTCTAGAAATTTGTCGCAATAGCGATGCGGTGTTACTAGCGGCTATTGGCGGTTATAAATGGGATAATTTACCTCGTCACCAACGCCCAGAAACGGGATTGTTAGGATTGAGGGCAGGATTGGGTTTATTTGCTAATTTGCGACCAGCTACTATTTTCCCTCAATTGGTCGATGCTTCTACCCTCAAACGGGAAGTCGTTGAAGGGGTAGATGTTATGGTGGTGCGAGAACTAACTGGCGGTATTTATTTCGGTCAACCTAAAGGTATTTTTGCCACGGAGACGGGGCAAAAACGGGGGGTAAATACCATGGGTTATACCGAAGCTGAAATCGATCGCATTGCTAAAGTGGGGTTTGAAACGGCACAAAAACGCTCTGGCAAACTTTGCTCGGTGGATAAGGCAAATGTCTTGGACGTGTCTCAATTGTGGCGCGATCGCGTTACTAACATGGCTCAGGAATATCCGGATGTGGAACTATCTCACCTCTACGTAGATAATGCTGCCATGCAGCTAGTTCGCGCCCCCAAACAATTCGATACTATTGTTACGGGCAATCTCTTTGGGGATATCCTCTCCGATATTTCTGCTATGCTTACTGGCAGTATAGGGATGTTACCCTCTGCTAGTTTAGGTGCTGACGGCCCTGGCCTGTTTGAACCCGTCCACGGTTCTGCTCCCGATATAGCAGGTCAAAATAAAGCTAATCCTTTGGCTATGGTTTTGAGTGCGGCTATGATGCTGCGCTACGAACTAAATCAACCTCAGGCAGCTAACAGCATAGAAAAGGCAGTAAGTCAAGTCTTAGAAAGAGGCGATCGAACGGGAGATATTATGTCAGAAGGAATGAATCTCTTGGGCTGTACTGCTATGGGAGAAGCTTTAATAGAAGTTATAAAAATACAATAAAATTTATCTTTACCTCTTGCCAACAAAAACAAGGTATTATATTTGGCTAGATCCTACTGGGATCGATGAGACAGAGACAGGTGACTAAAATAATGTCGAGAACCTCAGAGATGGAAATGGATCGAGCTAAAATTCCCATATCCCTAGATCCAATATTACTAAGAGCAGCGCGAAAAACCTATCAAACTTACTCTCAGTTACACTCTAAATTACCTAAAATTCCTCTAGGCGTAGTCATAAATCGGTATAATTACCGAGGTCATTTGATTTTTCGCAAAAAACCCATTCTATTGCCAGGGGAATCTTTCATACCCTTAAATCAGCTAGAAGAGCAATTTTATTAATCCCGATCGACAGTCCGATAGATTGGGGTATAATCACTAGATTAACTTTAAAACCGATAGAGATACCACTGTAAATTTACTGAACTTGTAAGAGATTCTCAATCTCGACAATGAATTGACTGCTCCCCTGCTTAAAAGAGAGGGGATTCTAATAAGGAGGTTTGAGAACGGGTTAAAACCGCATTCTCAAACGCTGTTTTCTTATTAGCTGACCAAAGTTTAATTCTCTGGGGACGAGTCAAAGCGCCCCTAGACACTCGCTCAAGGCTTACATTGCTAAGAATGCTTGAGGTTGTGCTTACTTGTGTTAGTTTGCAAATGATATTTGCTGCTCCATTACAGTCAGCATTGATATACCAGTTGTTAGCGGTTCGATACAAACCGCGCTTAGTTCTTGTACCTGATGGTTTCCAATCTTTGGGTTTTTCACCTATGGTTGGCAGATAGTCACCATCTAAAAAACTAGCAATACTTGTATAAGATTCTTCAGTTTCAACGAACTGAATTCCGTATTGAGAACATAGTTGTTCAATTCTTTCTTTGAGTCTGGCTGTAGGAATAGGGACAAACTCAGAGTTATTCTTTTTGCCGATATTGATACTGTCTTTGTTTCGTTTGTTCCAACCAAAAATAACAGTACCTATATTGTTTTTTAGGCAATGATTAATTACTATTCTTGCTGCTTTATTGATTCCATCTTTGACTTGTCTATTGCGTTTTTCGGTTATGGCAGCTAACTTATTATTCCAAAAATCTTGAGACTTATTCTCTTTAATAGTTGAGACTTTCTTGTTATACCAGCGATTCATTGATTTCAGATGCTTACCATCAACAATAAAGCTGGTGTCAACGTTAGACACACAGGTTAACCAGTTATCAACTCCTGGGTCTATTCCTAGTACATTATCTGGGTTAACCTGAAATGTTTCTATTTGTTTTTCATAGACAAACTCAAAGTAGAAACATTTATTTCTAGGAAGTATTCTCAACTCTTTAATGTCAGCAAAGTTAAGGTTAGCAGGTATTGAAATCAAAAAACTATCTATTGCAAACCATCTTTTACAGGTCGTGCCTAGTGGTACTCTAATCTGACCCTCTTTTAGCTTTAATGCCTGCTTGGGGTAACTTACTGTGGCTAATCCACCTTTTTTTCTATAATTAGGGATTTGTGGTCTTTCAGTTATTTTGCCCTTTTTATATGCCTTGATTAGTCCATAATAAGACTTGAAAGATTCCGCGACAGTTCTCAATATTTGTTGTGCCGCTTGAGAGTATAAAACCTTGTAGTGGTTGTTGCTTTTGTAGACTTTCTCTAAGTCATATTTACCTATACCTTTTTGAGCTTTAAAGTATAGTTGTCTGGCATAATAAATCCCCATGTTAGTGAGTTTATGAGACTCTTCACATAAGAATGTTAGTATGTTGAGTAGGTCTGGGTTTTGACTTACTAAAACTTGCTGACAACCGTACATATTTTGGGATTTACACTAATAAAATTGTACCATGTTTCGAGACACTTAAAAGTGTCTGACCTAAACGGTTCGCTCGTTTTCATCCCCTACTTGAAAGACAGGGGCTTTCAACATCGCTATTCCGGTAAAAACACTCCTTACCATATATGGCGCCCCGTAGCCGGTTCCTGCGGGACAGATGCTTTTGCAAGAGGTCTGTGACAAAGTTGGCGATCGTCTTGCGATCGACCCTTAGTAACGCTCTTTTCCGTCGAAAGATTGTTCTGCAAGTAATCTCGTACCCAATTGCAAGCTTTTTGTGTCAGCGCCTCCAAACTCCGATCGATATCTAAATTCCAAATAATTACCTTTCCTAAAGAATCTGAAGAGGCAAGTATTTTACCGTCAGGAGAAAAACTAACACTTCTAACAGCCCCATTATGACCCTGCAAAATTTGAATTTGCTTTCCTTTGGGGTTCCACAGGTTAATAGTGCCCTTATAGGAACCAGAGGCGATCGTCTTTCCGTCAGGAGAGAAACTAGCACTCCCAATAGAGTCTTGAGGGCTTTTGAGGGTAAGATACTCTTTTCCCTCTAGAGTCCATATTTTAATGGTTCCATCTCTTCCTGCCGAAGCGATCGTCTTTCCGTCAGGACTAAAACTAACCTCGATCGCCCAATCTTTATGACCTTTGAAGGTACGAATTAATGTACCGTCTAGGTGCCACAATTTTATTGTTTTGTCCTCACTCCCAGAAACGATCGTTTTTCCGTCGGGACTAAAATCGATACTAAAAACAGCACCTTCATGACCGATCGAAGTTCCGATCTCTGTTCCCTCTGCGTCCCACAATTTTATTGTTTTGTCCTCGCTAGCAGAAGCAACAATTTGGCTGTCTGGGCTAAATTTTACACTCCAAACGGCTCCAGTATGACCCTTGAGAATTTTATTGAGTTGAAATTTACCTTCTGGGTTTTGGTGCCAAAGGGCGATGGTTTGTCCCCAACTGGCGATCGCCATACTACTACTGTCGGGACTAAATGCAACATCCCTAACTGCGGAGTGAAAACCTTCTAATGTTTGCAATAGTTGTCCTGACAGACTCCATAGTTTGACATTAAAATCCAGCCCCGCAGTAGCAAGAATATTACCGTCAGGACTAAAAGTAACGTCTCTAACTGCTGCGTTATCTGCTTGAATAATTTTGAGGGTATTGTTGTTGAGCTGCCATAGTTTAATGGTTCTGTCTTCGCTAGCGCTAGCAATGGTTTGACCGTCGGGAGAAAAACTAACACCCCAAACAGAATCTTGATGTCTTTTAAGGGTTTCTAATTCTTTTCCGTGTAAACTCCAGAGTTTAACTGTAGTATCCCAACTAGCACTAGCAAGGGTTTGACCGTCAGGAGAGAAATTGATGCGAAATACGGCTGCATTGTGAGCGGGAAAAGATACCCTTTCCTTCCCGTCTTTGCTCCACAGTTTAATTGTTCCGTCTCGACTGCTGCTAGCAAGGGTTTGACCGTAGGGACTAAATTTGACACTAAAGACCCAGTCAGTATGTCCCTCAATAGTTTTTAATTTTTTGCCCTTTTTACTCCACAGTTCGATCGAACCGTCTGCAGCTGCAGAGGCAAACATTTGTTCGTCAGGACTCACGTCGAGATCGAATATTCCACCTCGATCGCTCTGAAAACTGTGGATCTCTTTTCCTTGTAAATTCCAAACTTTAATTTTCCCATCCCAACTAGCGCTTACAATGACGCGATTTTTGGGACAAAAAATCGCACTTACTACCCAACTTTTATGACCTCGCAAAGTTTGCTGAAGTTGAAATTTTCCACTTCGATCTCGCTGCCAAATTTTAATTGTTTTATCTTCGCTACCAGTCACTAAAGTTTTGCTATCGGGACTGAAATTAAGGCTCCAAACGGCATCTTCATGAGCTTGCCAACTTTGCAATTCTTTTCCTTGAGGATTCCAGATTTTTATTTTTCCCTCTCGATCGCTACTGACTATTAACTGACCGTCAGGACTAAAAGTTACATTCATCACTGAATCTCTATGTCCTTGAAGTCTGTTGCGCTCTTTAATCCAGTACATAACTTCTTGCAGAGAGCTTTCTAGTTTATTTTGTACTTCTGGATCTTTTTTCATTACAGACTGTAGCTTTTTAGCGGCTCTGAGACTTTCTAACAGTGCGTCAAATTCTTCTTTATTTGCCAATAAAGCTTTTGAAGAAGTTATTAGAGCTTGAATTTCACTGAGGGTAGCTTGTTGTTTTTGTTTAGCAGCTTGCATCGATAGGTTTGCTGCTAATCCTAACAAGAAAATAGCCAAAACAGAAATACTAGACAGTCCAATTAATCCCAAGCGAATAGTTCGCTTAGCTTTTTGTTGAGCTTCTGATAAGATTCGATTGGCTATTTCAGCGGCTTCTAAGGCAGTTTGTACTTCTTTTTTATCTAATTCTTGACTGGCAGCCAGAAAATGATAATCCCAATCGCTCAAACTTTTATCTACCGACCAAGCTTGTGCATCTTCTAATGCTTTCCCCCGCAAAAGTCGAGATTCGTCGGTACATTCAGAAATAATCCACGCTCGTAAATTTTCCGAATAAGGTCGCCTTTTTGACAGTTCTTTTTCTACCCATTCTCGATTGAAAACTGCTTCGTAAATGCGGTTATAAACTTTTAATTCCCCTTGTTTCTTGACGACTAATCCCGATAAAAGTAGATCTATTTGTTCTGCACTATTGTCGGTAATAATGTGTCCTTGCTGCAGAATTTTTTGATATATTCCTAGTAAACGTCCAGTACGCTGTTCGTTTTTGAGCAGGCGATCGCGTATAGTTCTTAAATGTTCTGGTTCGTCTTGAAATTCCCAGTTATTAATAATCTGGGATTCTACTATATAGGCTATCTTAGCTTGCCTCATAATCTGGGCAATTGACTTATTATTATCTTCAGAATCTAAATTAGGAAAAGAGGGAGTATATTTGGGCTGAGTTACTTTTTTTAGATCGCCAACTTGGAGATTATCCCACTGTCGATCGCTTCCATATTCCCACACTAACTGACACAATTTTTGGGTGAGAAATGGCTGTCCTCCTGTCCAAAATAAAATTTCTTTAAGTACTGCTTGCGGATTGCCAACTTTTCCTGCTAATCCTTTGGCTAGAGGTTTAACTTCTTCTAATTGAAATCCTTGTAATTGAATTGCTTTACCAATATTAAAAGGAGTGCGATCGCGATCTTGTATTAAATCTGAGGGGGTCGCTACTCCAAAAATAGCAAAAGTCAGGCGATTATATTCTGAATTTTCTGCTCTTTTGTTGTAGCAAAAACGAATAAAAGCAAAAAAATCGTCGCTGGAAAAATTCAAACTGAGAATACTATCTATTTCATCAATAAAAATAAAAATTTTTTCGCTGCTTATTTCAGTTAATAAAACATCTTCAATAAATCTCTGTAAAATTTTAACCGGAGACAATCCTTCTTGTTCTTTCCACCAAGATTTTAAATTAATTTTCCCAGAGTAATTTAACCCCCGCCACAACTCATATATTAATCCTTTATACCACTGTTGTGGAGTAATATTTTGACTGCCAATACTAGTAAGATCTACTGAAACACAGCTATATCCTTCTTGTTTCAATCGATGTTTAATGCGTACTCGCAAACTAGATTTACCCATTTGTCGGGAATTAAGTATGTAACAAAATTCCCCTTTTCTCAAAGCTTCATATAATTCTCTATCTGCTTGTCGATCGACATAACTGGGTGAATTGAATTTCAGACTTCCACCAACTTGATATTGATAATTTGTCATTTGCTATTTGCTGTTAGCTGTTGGTTGTTTGTATATAATTTTCTCCCCCATCTCCCCCTCTCCCCCTCTCCCCCTCTCCCTCTCTTTTTCTTTAAACTAATTCAGAGCGAAAATAAAGAGCATATAACTGACAGCTTGGAGTTACTTTATTTTGATGTAATTTAACTAATCCCATACTATCTAACTTATAGGCTATTATTGATTCTAATTCGACGATCGTGTCTGCCATTACTACTTTTTTCATCCCTGCTGCTAATTCTGGATTAGTTTCAATATTGGCTAAATGTCTCCTTAAATGGTGATTATAAATACCCGAACGAGTAGGTGCTTCTTGCAGGAGTTTTTCTAAAGTAATATTTTGAGATGCTAAATGATAGAAAGCTAATTGCAAAAGATAAGGATGTCCGCCGATAGAAGCCAATAAAGAATTAGCTTTTTTTATTCCTACTTCATCTGTCCAATCCGAGTCATAAAGTTTTGCTAATTGCTGTACTTGTTTAATAGTTAATTCAGGTAATTTAATCGGCAAACCAACATTAAAAGGGGATTGATTTATATTAAGAGGAATATAAACTTCCGTAGAGTGAACGACAATTAACCTCAGTTTTTGCCAAACTTCTATATTGTTAGCTTCTTCGTGCCAAAAACGCAATAGAGGGAGAAATTCAGCCGCAGTTTCTGGAAACTCAAAAATGCGATCGAGTTCGTCTAATGCTAAAACTAAGGGACAATTTAAATGTTGTAGCAAATAACCTTGTACGTAAGCAGTACAGCTAACTTTACTACCTAGATCTTCATCCCAATAGTCGTTTATTTTTGATTCGAGCATTAATTGGCGACTGACATTGGCACAAAACCAACGCAAAAACTTATCTAGATTCCCTAAAATTGGTAGCTCTGCTTGGCTGAGATTGAGACGCGCTGTGTGATAGCCTAAAGAGGCAGCACGAGCCATAATTCTGAGAGTCAGGGAGGTTTTTCCCATCTGTTTGGGTGCTTTGATTCTGATTAATGCGCCAGTAGATGCGATCGCAGCGTAACACTGTTCTTCAATAGGAGGGCGATCGATATACAAAGGAGAGTCTATACTAACTGGACCTTCAGGAAAAGAAGGATTTATCTTTTTTGCAAGAGGTTGAGATATTAGGAGATCGTCTCCCTCTCCTGTAGAATTCAAGTGTTGTAAATATTGGCTGAGGATTGAATGGATATTACTTTTAGTAACTTTTTCTCCTAAAACTTTTGACAGTAATTTCCATAATTTGTAACCAACATCGCGAATATGTTGGATGCTGTAACCAGAAGATTCAGCTATTTCTTCATAGGTTTGTCCTAAGTATGAGTGACGCAAAACTAAATCTTGTACGTCGTTTAGACGCTTGGGTTGAATTAGCTTATTGATTATTTGTACTGCTTGTTCGACGGAAATTGTTGTTACTAGTTGTCTCGACATTCATTTATAGTTGCCACTAGATAATAGATAATCCTACCAATACATAGATTATCTAGATTTGTCAGCTATTTTGCATCTGACAGGTCCCTCGATGCTGCAAATTTTTTTTATGACTATTGTCTTGCAAAAGGAATGTATCCTACTAAAATAGAAAGCTCTGTGTCTCCTCCCCCTTGTCACTGGGAACAAAAATGATTATAATTATAGGTAGACACATGGGGCCGCAACGGTTTCGACAGGTTGGCGAAAACTATCCCGTGATGCAGGTCGAGAGTGAGTCTCCTCTCGTAAATCAAAGACTCAAACAATCTGTAAATGCGAACAACATTGTAAGATTCGAGCGTAAGGCAGTAGCTATTGCCTAGGTCATAACTCTTAAGACTTGCTCACTTTTAGCTTGACTCCGTTAAGGGCTAAAAGTTAACCCCCAACGGATGCTCTAGTTAGGTTCCTCTGGTGAGCTAACTAGTTAAGAATTTACCAGAGCATCCCACCGTCAGGGATAATCGACGGTTCCCGCCTGAGGATTAGAAAGGCTAAGCCTGTGAAAGATCGGAAAGTCAATACCCAATTTGGACAGCAGTTCGACTCTGCTCGGCTCCATTTTTCACTTCTTCCAACTGCCTAAACCTCTAGGGATATTTTGACTTGGGGAATTCCTCCTTCTTCACAGGTTTCCCCAATTTGTTTAAAATTCCAAAGCAAAATAGTTCGCGGGGACTGGTCGCGAACTATTAAAAAGACTATTCTATACTAAGCAACTATTGTTTCAGGTGCGGAAAGTTGAAAAACCTACTCTTGGATAGGTAATTCTACGCTAGGATCTGCTTCGCCACCAGCAGCTACTGATACGCCAGCTTTGAAACTAGAGAGAACTTCATCCCACTGTCTCGCATTTGCAGGAGAAAGAGTAAAGATAACGGTTTGATCCGCATCAGTAGGTTCTTCCACTACAGTGTGCATAGTGCGTAGAGGAATGTAAGCACCAGTGATATTTTGGTCAGAAGCGAGAATTACTCTTTCACTGATGTATTCGCCAAAAAGGTTTCTGCCGTAAACACCTGTAGCTCGGCTGATGTCGGATACTTCTTCCAGAGCGCTGATGAAGCTTTCTCCCATTCTCATCGAAGGATTCATGTTGCGTTTAGCAGCTGCAACACCACTAACTAAATCGGTCAAACGCTCGCTAACAGTATAGCAACGTGACTCAGGAACAAAACGACCATTATCTAAAGATTTTGTCCAGCTAATTAATGGTTCGTCGGATTGAAAGCGGATATCTTCAGTTACTACTGTGTTGGGATATCTTACATATGTTACTTGCTCTACATATTGAGGTACTGTAACCCAATTACCAGAAACATCTTGTGAACACTTAAAAACTATTTTTTCTTCGCTAATTGTTTCCATCGTGCTCAACATAATCTGTGCGTTAGCTTTTGGAGCTAATCCGAATAGACTTGTAGCCAGTAAAGTAGCAGTTCCTAGTACACCAAAGTATTTTTGCATTTTGGCAATCCTTCTTTATAAATTTTCGATGAACTTAATGTTCTTACATCTCCAAGTTAGCTCCTTGTTTCGCAGAGTGTAAATCAGAAATAATAACTAACAAAATTTAAAATTAATGTAAAGATTGCTTGCTTATAAGTAAAAACACTGAAGTGTTTTTACTTATGGTAACTTAAAGTAAACAAAGCTAGAGAAAATCACTGCCGCGACAGGAGATTATACTCAAGGGGATCGGAGCTTGTGAAGTCAAGCAAACAAGTAAATACTCGGAGAAAAATTAAGTCAATTTAAAAACACGTGAATACCCTGAGAAATAATTTAAGTGAAAACACGGATTTATCCTGAAAGATAAATAACTACAAATCGAGTTATTTTGTAAAAGCAAATAATAATGTTTTAAGAAATGCAAAGGTAGATAGTAAAAACTTGGGTGGTGGAAGTTAAAGTTGAAAAGAAATAGTCCTCCACACTTCCCACACCTCCCGCACACCCCACACTTGGGACACCTCTTGCTCGATCCATTTAGGTGAGTTTGAAGGAGGAGCGTAAAATAAGCAGTGTGAATGTACTATATTTTTTTTTGTGAAGCATGATTCCACTGCAGTTAACTCTGAAAAACTTCCTCAGCTATCGCCAAGCCAATCTAGATTTTCGCGAACTTCATACAGCCTGTATTTGCGGTGCTAACGGTGCGGGAAAGTCTTCTTTGCTAGAAGCAATTACTTGGGTAATTTGGGGAGAATGTCGTGCAGCCACAGAAGATGATGTCATTCACGCGGGAGAGAAAAATGTCAGGGTAGATTTTGAATTTATTTGTAACGAGCAAATCTATCGCATTATTCGCTCTCGTCCCAGAGGTAAAAGTACTTCGGTAGAATTTCAAATACAAACAGAGTCCGATCGATTTCTTTCTCTGACAGCAAAAGGCTTGCGCGCTACCCAACAAAAGATTATCTGCGATTTGAAATTAGATTACGATACTTTTATTAATTCTGCTTATTTGCGTCAGGGAAGAGCAGATGAATTTATGCTGCGTCGTCCTAACGAAAGAAAACAAGTCTTAGCTAACCTGCTCAAACTCGATCGCTACGAAGAGTTAGCAACTAAAGCTAAAGATGTCTCGAAACAATATAAGGGAAAAGCAGACCAGTTAGAATTGAGTTTGCAACCGCTAAAAGAACAACTGGCAAAAAAAACAGCGATCGCCACCGAAAAAACTAACCTGGAAACAGAATTAACTAATACCACTCGACAACAAGAAAGCGATCGCCAACAACTCCAGAGTTTACAAGAAATAGAACATCAGCGAAAAACCTGGCAACAACAGCTAAGCTGGCAACAGACACAATATCAAAATCTCACTCAAGAGTGCGATCGCATCGTTCGAGAACAATCTTCAGCCAACACCAAACTTACAAACTTACAAAAGAGACTCGATCGAGAATCAGAAATTACTGCTGGATATGAAAACCTACTGCGCTTACAACAAGAAGAACAAACCCTCGCAGAAAAATTTCAAGCTTTTCAGGACGCACAACAGCAAAAACAACAACTAACTCAGCAACTCGATCGACAAGTCAATGAAATAAATCTGCAAATTCGCCAAACCCAAACTCGTTTAGAAACAGTCCAACAAGAAGACAGACAAATGCAAGAAGTCGTCAAAGGGGACGGGGAAGTACGATCGGCTCTAGAAAAACTATACCAATGTCGCCAGCGGATCGCCGAGTTCGATCGACTGCAACATCAAGTTTCCCCTCTATTAAAAAGACGCAGCGAATTGCAAACACAAATAGAAACAGCAAAAGCGCGACTGACAGCGAAATTAGAACAATTAAAGGACTCACAAGCCAAATTATCCAAAGCATTGGAACAAATTCCCCAGATGCGACAAGCAGCGCTTGCGGTTGATGCAGAAATTGGGGAGTTAGATAAAAAACAGGTTCGTCAAAAGTACGTTGAGGAAAAAGAGTTAGAAAATAGCAATTTAAAAGAGAGATTACAGGCAAATCAGAGAATTTATCAAGAGCAATGCCAACAATTGCAGAAGAAACTGGAAATGTTAGCTAAACCAGAAGCAGTTTGTCCTTTGTGCCAACAGGGACTTGACGAACACTATCGCCACCAAGTTGTTGAGAAAACCGAAAAACAACTCGAAGAAATTCAAGAGTATATTTGGGAAATTCGCGAGAGACTGGCGAGTTGCGAGCGCGAACTTCAGACTTTACGAAATGAATACTCTCAAATATCCGAGCAATTAGGAGAATATAAAAATTTACAGCAACAATTAGGACAATTAGAAGCAAAATTAGAAGCAACAGGGGAGATATATACTCAACTGCAACAAATTAACACAGAAACAGAACAAATAGAGCGATCGCTTGGGGGAGAAAATTATGCGCGAGATTTACATTTAGAGTTAAAAAAACTCGACGAGCAACTGGCGCACCTCAATTATGACGAAAAAACTCACGCTCTAGTTCGGGGACAAGAGAAACGCTGGCGCTGGGCGGAAATTAAACAAGCTAAAATTGAAGAAGCTAAACGCCGTCTATTGTCAATAAACGCTCAAAAACCAGAATTAGAAGCAAAAATTAGCAATTTAAAAGCTTCTATTACTCAGTTACGGGACAATTCCCCCATTCAGCAACAAATAGAGAGGCTCGATCGCTACATTGCTGAATTAGGTTACGATCGCGCCAACCACAACCAAATTATCGCCTTAACTCGTCAAGCACAACAGTGGCAATTATCCCATCAAGAATTGGTACGAGCAAAGCAAGAATATCCCGAGGTACTAGGATTACATCAGCAGCTAGAAGTTAGATTACAACAGCGCCTTAAAGATAAAGAAGAAATAAAAGAACAACTCGATCGCGCTGCTGCACAAATGGAAGCGATCGCAGACAGTCGAGAAAAAATCGATCGTCTAGAAGAGCAAATTTATTCTAGACGCAAGAAACTAGACGAATTAATTGCCAGACAAGGAAGACTCGACGAGCAACTGAAGCAATTAGAAATCCTACAAATTCAATATGAAGATAGCGAACATCAGTTAAAAGATGTACGCAAAAAGTATCGAGTTTACCAGGAATTAGCTCAAGCTTTTGGTAAAAATGGCATCCAAGCTTTGACGATCGAGAATGTGTTACCTCAATTAGAAGCCGAAGCAAATCAAATATTAGCACGACTAACAGGAAATCAATTTCACATACAATTTGTGACCCAAAAAGCAGGGCGATCGAGTCGTTCTAAAAAACAAGTGACTAAATTAATTGATACCCTCGATATTGTAATTGCAGATGCGAGGGGAACTCGTCCCTATGAAACTTATTCTGGAGGAGAAGCATTTAGAATTAATTTTTCTATTCGTTTAGCATTAGCAAGGTTATTAGTGCAGCGTGCGGGGACATCTTTACAAATGCTGATTATTGATGAAGGTTTTGGTACTCAAGATGTAGAAGGATGCGAGCGGTTAATTGCAGCAATTAATGCTATTGCTGCTGATTTTAGCTGTATTTTAACTGTTACTCACATGCGTCAATTTAAAGAAGCTTTTCAAACTCGTATAGAAGTTAGTAAAACCGAGCAGGGTTCGCAGTTAAAATTATCGAATTGATGTTTTATATTTGCTATCGATCGCGATTGCGGAGAAAGGAGCGAAATATAGTTATCAATAAATCGAGGAGACGGGGAGACTTTGGGAAGAGTTTTCTGAAGGATAAATTATTTTTGCTGCATCCAACTCTCTCCCTGTCTCCCTGTCCCCTAATCCCCCAGTATCCTCGATCGAGAATTAATTAAACGGACTTACTATTAGGAATTCTCTACTGTTATTAAATTTTTTCTATTGCATCCATAATTTTTTTATAAGCAACTGTATTTCCTTGTTGTTGAGAAATTTGTGCTGCTGTTTGTAAATCATTAATGGCTTTTTGCTTATCTCCCAACTCTATCCAAATCATTCCTCTACTAAAGTAAGCATCAGCATAATTAGGATTAATTTCTATGGCTTTGTTGTAATCAGTTAGAGCTGATTCCCATTTTTTCTGATTGTAGTAAGCATTGCCGAGACTGTAATAAGTTTCGGCATCGTTAAGATGAATATTGAGTAATTGTTTTTCTCGTGTTATATCCTGAGAAAAATCTTTTTGGGCAACAGCTTTAGTAGGGATAAAAGTATTTGCTATCACAGGCATTGAAATACCTATGGTTGCCATTATGACTAGCCTTTTCAACTTCATATTTTCTCTCGGTTTTATTTTTTTAATTTTGGATACTTCGACAAAATTTTAAAATTCGCTATCTTGTCAATACTTTATCTCTCCTTTAAAAATAGGTAAGCGATCGCTTTAAAAGTATCTTGGTGAGTTTTGTCACACACTTTGATGGATTTTGATACCTATTAAAATAATTTAATTAATATTTAAAAAAATTGGGAGAGAATAGATGGCGATCGCGGTGGTTCTCCCCGTGCAAGAGTCCCAGCAGTCCTAAAAACCTTTGGAAAACAGCACGGGAGTGCTGGAGGAACTCGTGCGCACCTACTGCACAAGTCAAGAAACCGATTGGGGATTTTGTGGTTCTATCAAAAAAACTCATGTTGATTACGGAACTATTAAACCCTGTAACCCTTGTTTAATAAGAGTTTTAGCGCTTCGACCGCCACTTGTTATGATAAATGCCGTAGTAAAAGACTCAAAACTTTTTTATCCGATCGGGCTTTTAGAGTATGATTTCTAACAGTTTTACATGACAGGTTTGGTATAACCTATTTTGTATTTACAAATAAGAGGGACAGAAATTGCGTTTTTGTGCAATTGACCTAACTTAAAATTGCAATTAAATAGGCACAAACAGTGAAGACGTTGTGTTCAAACAACAGTTATTCTATAGACAAATAACAAAGTTAGTGTCAGCTAAAAAAACAATCAAATGTCCACTAATTCTTCTAAAATAAAGTTAAAACTATTAAGATTATTCGTTTTTTGTAAATTAAATTATATCAGTATATTATATCAAACATTTGCCTTAGCTGCTTGGTCAACAGCTATTATTTTCATCATTTCAGATAGTATCAATAACTCACTTTTACCACATAACCATTGGCTGAGGTATAGACTATTTGATGTTAATCATCAACAGCACCTTCAGATAAATGACTCAATTAGCCAATATTGAAGTCCAAAATCTTAATCATTTAGGAATAGTAGAAATAATAAATAAACAATAAAAATTACTTCAATTGTAAATTTGCTTAATTTATTTATTTAATAAGGAAAGAAAATGAAGGGCAAAAAGTGCTGCTTGAGTGCGATCGCGCAGACCCAATCTACTGAAAATATTTGTAACGTGGCTTGAGCTGTGATAGGTATTCCCAAAAGCCTTTGCTGATGGGGTAAAGAGCTGCTTAGTTCAGCCGAGGTCGGTCAAAGAACATTTTGAGATCTGAAAAGAGGTGACCTTCTCCCCAACCTGCGCACTTCGCTTGGACGGGGCTTCATCCCTTGCGATATGAGCTGTCCACAGCAAGAAATTACTCGATATAAGTCTTTAAGCAAGAGCAAAATAACTTTTTTGGTAGGGATCGATTTCTAGAAAATTTTTGGCTTTGATAATTTTATAAAGACTGATATCTCTTTCTAGCAGACAAGTGTGACCGCTAGATGGAAGTACTACCATTTGACCTTGAGGAAGAATATTGACCAGACGTTTGGCTTCTCGGACAGAAGGTAATATTCCATCTCTGGCACTAGCTAATATTAATACTGGAAGTTTCAGTGCATTTAACAAGCGCTCTTCGAGGATAAAATCTGCCAGTAAAGACAGTCGCCAAGAAGCGGTTTGTGAGGGTATTGACTTCATCGCCTCTAATAAAGCTCGTTGCTCGCTCTTTTTTAATCGTTCTAGAGCTGCTATGAAAGGCAACAACCCTAAAGTAACTCCTTGATATAGAGAATCTGGCATCCAGCTAACTAAATGCTCTCCCCAACCTAGTAAGGGCTGTTGTTTGAAGCAAGATGCTGGGTTAATCAAAATAATTCGGTTAAATATTTGGGGCGATCTCCTAGCTATTTCGATAGCCAAACAGCCTCCAAAAGATTCTCCACACAGATATACAAAACGCTGAGATTTCTTTTCTAGTTCGGCTTTAATCAGCTCTAAAACTCTTTCTGCAAGCGCGTTCCAATCGCTTAAGTTTTTTCGCCCGATCGCTAAACAGCGAATGTCGAAGCATTTCTCCAAACTATGAGCTTGAGTATATAGCAGTTTACCAGTGCCGTCCATCCCTGGCAAAAATACAAACAAGGGGAGATCGGGCTGAATTGGTTTTGGAGTTAAAAAACAAAGATCGCTTTGAATTGCTGGCATTTGGATATTCAGTAATTATTTCGCGCTGGTTTGGGACAATCGGACGCGGGAGAGAGTAAAACAAGGTTATTTACAGCCTACACGATGGAGTAAACCGACTCCTGTGAGTTAGGTCAAATAACGATTGCATCCCCAAGTAACTAAGGTAGAAATTTCCTGCTGACAATATGCGGTTATCTCTTCAATCGTTTTTTTCGCTTGTTTTCCTCGATACTGCTGTTTGTCTTTTTCTGTAATCCAATAGGGACGACCGATCGCCACATTGACGCGATTGTAAAAGACCATCGGATGCAATCCCGAACGATCGAATAGGGGTTCTTTGGGGTCAAATAACCGCAAAAATCTAATTGGCAATCCTTGTTCTATTGTTTCTTCTACTGAGGCGATCGCCACGGGTAATATAGCTAGATTGGGTAGAGGTGTCCTCAAAGCTAAATGAGCAAATCCGCGCTCGAACTTGCCTACTTCTGTTGGCTTGGTTAAATTTAGCATTGGTTCCCCTCCTTCGGGAAATATGCCTACCCACTGTTGGACTTTGAGTAGGTTAGTTGCTTGCTTAAAAAAATGCTGCTTTCGTTGTTGTGGTTTTTCCAGTGGAAAACACCCCAGCAAATCCACAATTTCTCGCATTATTGGCACTTGACCCATATAGTGATGGCAAGCAAAACGAACCTTACCCTCTAAAACAGCGATCGTAATAAAAGCATCCATAGCACTGCGATGATTGGTTATGACGATCGCAGGGGTTTCTTGGGGAATTCGATCTCGGTGGTAAACGAATACCTTGGTTCCCATTATTTCTAACAGGGATTGAGACATTAACAATGAAGTTTTAGGAAACATGGATCGAAATTGAAATCAGTCAATATAATATTTTTTAGTTTTTCTTAAAAAAAATTAAACTATTTTAATCTAATTTAAAAATCGAGAAAAAGAATAATTATGCATGGGTAGCAACTAAAATAGTAATCCAAAGCAATAATTTTTCGAGCGAGCAATAATCTAGATAGATTTGAGTCGTTCCATTTGTTAGATGAGCAATAATCCAACCAAACAAAAATTTGCCTTAACCACCCCTCTGTACTATGTTAACGCTTTACCCCATATTGGTAGCGCTTATCCTACAATGGCTGCAGATGCCCTCGCTCGCTTTAAGAGACTCCAAGGACATTCAGTATTATTTATCACTGGTACAGACGAACACGGACAAAAAATCCAGCGATCGGCAGAAGCTAATGGATTGGATCCTCAAGAACATTGCGATCGAATAGTTGCCAATTTTGACGCTCTCTGGCACAAACTTAACATACAATACGATCGCTTCAGTCGTACCACATCAGAACGTCACCACGCGATCGTCCGAGAATTTTTCGAGCGAGTTAAGGCTAGTGGAGATATTTACCTCGATCGTCAACAAGGTTGGTATTGTGTTGCTTGCGAAGAATTTAAAGAAAAACGAGAATTAGTTGAAGGCGGTTATTGTGGGATCCACACCAACAAAAAAGCCGAGTGGAGAGATGAAGAAAATTACTTTTTCAAGCTGTCGAAATACCAACAAAAATTAGAAGACCTCTACGCCAAACAACCCGATTTTATTCAACCAGAAACTCGTCGAAACGAAGTACTTAGTTTCGTCAGTCAGGGACTCAAAGACTTCTCCATCTCTCGCGTTAATTTAGAGTGGGGATTTCCCATACCTAGCGATCCCCAACACACAATATATGTATGGTTTGACGCTCTTTTAGGTTACGTTACTGCCTTAGTTCCTCCAGAACAAGAACCAACTTTAGAAAATGCTTTATCTCAATGGTGGCCCATAAATTTACACTTGATCGGTAAAGATATTTTGCGCTTTCACGCAGTGTATTGGCCGGCTATGTTATTGTCAGCAGAAATACCATTGCCAGAACGGGTATTTGCTCACGGATACCTCACCAAAGACGGTCAGAAAATGGGTAAAAGTTTAGGCAATACCATCGATCCTTTTGCTTTAGTCGATCGTTATGGTGCTGATGCAATTCGTTACTATTTTCTCAAAGAAATAGAGTTGGGAAGGGATGGAGATTTTAACGAAACTAGATTTGTTAATGTTCTTAATGCCGATATAGCTAACGACTTAGGTAATTTGCTCAATCGCACCGTCAATATGGTCATAAAATATTGCAAAGGTTCTTTGCCAAAGTTAACGGCAGAAGATATTCCCAATGAAAATCCCTTAAAAATTATTGGTTTGGAATTGGGAAAACGGGCAAGCAAAGCTTACGAATCATTACGTTTAGATCTTTCTTGTGAAGAGATATTGACCCTGGTTCGTGCTAGCAATAAATATATAGACGAAACCGCACCTTGGAGTTTAAACAAACAAGGTAAGAAAACCGAAGTCGAACGAGTGTTGTATGCTGTTCTAGAATCCATCAGACTTTCAGCTTATTTACTATCTCCAATTATTCCCAATCTCAGCACCGATATTTACCAACAACTCGGCTTTTCTATAGATTTTAACGATCGCAACTCTAAGGACTATTCAAGTGTATTCGAGCAGCATTCTCAATGGGGTAATCTACCTGCTAATCAAAATTTAAATAAGCCCAGACCAATTTTTGCTAAATTGGAACAACCCGAAAAGGAGGATAAGTCAGTCCCATTGTAAATTAAGCAAAAGAAAATAAGTAATTAAAGGTAGATTGAATTCAATTGGAGGTAAAAAGAGAGGTAGAAGATTTTAATTATAATAAATGAGGCATAAGAAAAATGTTCGATCATTACGATACCGACTCGGTATTTACACCCGAACAAGTGCTAGAAAATCGCGGTCGGGTAGCAATCTTCATTGACGGCTCAAATTTGTTTTACGCGGCGCTACAGTTAGGAGTAGAAATAGACTATACTAAACTGCTTTATCGCTTGACAGGAGGCTCGAAATTGCTGCGAGCTTTCTTTTACACTGGAGTTGACCCTACTAATGAAAAGCAGCAAGGGTTTCTTCTCTGGATGCGTCGTAACGGGTACAGAGTGATTTCTAAAGATCTGGTGCAATTACCCGATGGTTCCAAAAAAGCTAATTTGGATGTAGAAATTGCCGTAGATTTGATGGCGCTAGTTAGCTCATACGATACAGCAGTTTTAGTTAGTGGGGATGGAGATTTAGCCTATGCTGTGAATGCTGTCAGTTATCGCGGCGCTAGAGTAGAAGTAGTGAGCTTGCGATCGATGACTAGCGACAGTTTGATTAACGTTGCCGATCGCTATATCGATCTCGACCAAATCAAAGAAGATATCCAAAAATCTTCTAAATCCCACCATCCTTGTCCTAGTTTTCCAGGTTTTCACCTGTTAGATGAAGAAAGAAGGTCAGAAACCTAAGTCAATTGATGGAGCAATGATGCTGCCAATTATTCCAAACTGGTGGAAAAGCTTAGCATATAGCAAAAAAGTATCAATCTGGGTAGTAAAAGGATTATTATTCTCCTTGCTTCTATCTATTTCAGCTTGTTCAAAAGTCAATAAACCACAAGAGGGAACAGCCCGAGAGCCTATTTCGGCTTCAACCAACGAGAATCGCTTAACCCTTAACAATGCTGTTTTAGAACAATCTAATCCAGAAGGAGGAATTTCCTGGAAAGTTAAGGCAGCTAATACTACTTATAGCCCCGATCGAGAAGCTGCTCTTCTAGAGGATATTGTAGCAAATATCCTCCAAGACGGGGAAATAATTTTGCGCGCCAGTGCTAAAATAGGTCAGATCGAAAAAAATGGCGAAGAAATTATTCTCAAAGAGGATATTATAGCTACCTATCCTCGAAATCAAGTAGTTATTCGAGCAAATGAGGCGCGATGGTATCCAAAACAAAATTTATTAATCGTTCGCGATAATTTGAGAGGCAATCACCCTAAATTAGATATATGGGCAAATGAAGGACGTTTTTATCTAGGAAAACAACGCCTAGAATTGAGGGGAAAAATTGTTGCGGTAGCAAAAGAGGAACCAATACGAATGAAAGCCGAATATTTGTATTGGGATATATCCGCACAAAAAGCGATCGGCGAACCTCCTCTAACAGAGGATAGCAAAAATTATCGTCCGCCTCAGATGTGGCGTTATAAAGGCGATGAAATTAGCGAGGTAGTTTATGCCGATCGCTTTGAAGTGGATCTCAATACAGATACTGTCACCCTCAAAGATAACGTCCGCGTCAAATCTGCAGATCCCCCCGTACAAATTGCGACAAATTCATTAATCTGGAAATACAAACAGGATCTAATTACCTCAGATAAGCCTGTAAAAATAGTACATTCCCAAGCTAAAATTACCGTTACTGGCAATCAAGGAACAATGGATTTAGAAAAGGAAATAGCTCATTTAAAAGGTGGAGTGAGGGGAATTAACACGTCCGATCGAGCTACTTTATATTCTAATGAATTGATCTGGAGCATACCAAATCGAACGATCGAAGCCATAGGAAATGTAGTTTACGAACAAACTGACCCAGCATTTAACGTAACAGGAGTTAAAGCAGTGGGTCAATTAGCTAAAAATAAAGTAATTGTCACTGGAGATCGAGGAAAGAGAGTGGTAACGAAAATCTTTCCTTAACAGTTAGAATTAACTAGTTTCACTTTTAATCCCGATCGCGGATGCAGACTTGGAATGCGATCGGGAGTTAGGTTTTGATTGGGAAGTATTTCCCAAGCACAATTACGCAATACTAGAGAAGCAAAAATCTTCATTTCTATTTGAGCAAAAGCGTATCCCAAACAAAAACGCGGACCGCCACCAAAACCTACCAAACTATATTCTGTTTTTTTATGTTCTGCCCTTTCGTCACTGAAGCGATCGGGATCGAATTGTTTGGGATTAGTGAAAACGTTACTATCTTGATGGGAAGAATTAATTCGGTAACTAACGATCCAACCTTCGGGAACGTAATATCCTTTAAAAACAAAAGGTTTGATTACACCGCGAAAACCACCGCCAATTGGTGGATACAAGCGTTCTACTTCTTTGAGAACTCGATCCAAATAAGTCATTTGTTTTAGTTTTTCTAAACTCAAATCCCCTTCGAGCGCCAATTCTTGCTGTTCTGCTTTTGCCTTAGCCAATACCTCTGGATGCTGTGCCAAAGCCATACATAAAAAAGTCAACATAGATGTAGTGGTTTCGTGACCTGCGAATAGCAATAGCAACGCTTGTAATTTTATTTCTTCTCTGCTGAGGCGATCGCCATCTTCATCTGTGGTTTGTAACATTAATCCTAATGCGTCTTTTCCTGGATTAGACAGTCTTTTTTCTATTTGTTCGTCAATATATTTTAAGAGGCGATCGCGTGCGGCTAATGCTTTGCCGTATTTAGTCCAACTTGCACGTATGGGAAAAATAGCAAACAAACCGTTTGTTAACTCAGTAAACCATTGTGATAAAAGCTTAGTTTTATCTTCTGGAGGACTACCCAAAAGCAAGACGCTGGCTATTTCAAAAGTCATTTGCTTTATTTCGGGAAACCAAGTCAATTTTTTTTTAACGACCCATTTTTGCAAATATTTAGAAATTATTTCTTCCATCGTTGTGACATAGTTAGCTAATGCTTGTCCGTGAAAAGCAGGCATTAGTAACTTACGATTGCGTTTGTGTTCTTCTCCGTCTTGGAGAAACAAAGATCTTCCCAAGATTTCTTTGAAATTATCTGGCCAACCTTTACCCCAAGAAAAATAGTCCATATGGCTGGACAATATAAATTTATTTGCTTCTGCACCACTCATAAAGACTGTTTTTCGACCTAAAATATTAGTTTTAGAGATCGAACCATATTGCTTTTCTCGTTTATCTACATATTCGGAATCGAACAAAAATTGGATTGTTTCCCCTACGATCGGCAAACCGAAACTGCCTGGAGGCAAGGATTGGGATGTATCTTTCATGTCCAAATAAGCTAAATATTACTTTAGTTTACCTTTTCTTATCTTTCTAAAAAAGTAGCTTAGGTACTCTTAGAGGAATAGATTCAATACAATATTTTTTTGGCGATCGAAGAAAAATGGATTTAGAAAGGGAAATAGCTCATTTAAAAGAGCGATCGGAAATGTAGTTCGTCGATCGATAACTTATTTTCAATTGAGAATTCTAGGATAAGCATCACAATAGAGAGAAATCATGGACAGCAAACAAAGTAAAACAGCATTAGTTACTGGTGGTAATCGAGGAATTGGATTTGCGATCGCCAATGGTTTATTACAAAAAGGCTACGAGGTAATTATTACTTCTCGTTCCCTCGACAAAGCTACTGAAGCGGCCAAGAAACTGCAAGGAATTGTAATTCCTGTCAAATTAGACGTGAGTGACGATCGCTCTATAGATCGAGCCAAAGAAACATTAAATCAAAAAATCGATCGCTTAGATGTTTTGATTAACAATGCAGGTATTTATCCCGACGAAGGCGTAAATATTCTCACCATCGATCGCCAACTTTTAGAATTAACGCTCAATACCAATACTTTTGGTGCAATTCGGATGGTACAGGTATTTTTACCACTTCTAGAAAAATCTCAAGATGCAAGAGTAATTAATGTTTCTAGTGGTTATGGGGAAATCGACGGACTGTCTGCGAATGTTCCCAGTTACTGTTTGTCCAAACTAGCATTGAACGGCGCAACAATTATGCTTGCTGATGCTTTGCACTCAAAAGGTATTGTCGTAAATGCCATGTGTCCTGGTTGGGTGAGAACCGATATGGGAGGTAAATCGGCAACGCGATCGCCAGAAGAAGGTGCAGATACGGCAATTTGGTTGGCTACAGAAGCTTCCCGCAATGAGACAGGTAAATTTTGGCGCGACAGACGAGTCATTTCTTATTAATTGGAAAAAAAATAATTTGGAGATCGATCGTGAATAGAAATTCTGTATCAGTTAACACAAAATTTGCTATCGGTGATGATTTGCTAGTTAATCGTATTGGTTACGGTGCAATGAGACTCACTGGACAACCTGGTAATTTTGGGCCTTATCGAGACTGGGAAGCAGGAGAAAAGCTTTTACGTCGTGCCTTTGAATTGGGTGTAAATTTCATCGATACTGCCGAAGCTTATGGCCCAGGTTTCAATGAAGAAATTATCGCCTATGCTTTGCATCCATACTCAGAAGATTTAGTTATTGCTACTAAAGGCGGAATTAATAAACCCGCACCCGATAATATTCAAGCCGATGGGAGACCAGAAAGTCTCAGACGCAGCGTTGAAGCTAGTTTAAAACGGCTTAAATTAGAACAAATCGATACAATAAATTAAAAATTAATCAATCCCTTCAATTTAATCTTCAACTTTTCGATATAAATCTCGCAAACGATCGAGAGAGTTTAGATTAGCTAGCAAGTCCTTCGATCGCCACTTCTGGATCTATAGTTATTTACATCCACAAAGAAGCGGAATTATTTCGATCTTTTTCCCATTTGGCAGGATTATTAATTATATATTGTCTAATTCTGTCTAAAGAACCATCCTTACGGATAACGCGATCGTAAAATCTCGATTGCCAGGCAAAATTTTGGCGATTATTTGTTCGACACCAACGGGTTACAGATGATTTGTATGACCTGATAATTACACCCAAAGAATTTGATTTTGGGGACATTTGCGACATTGCCCTAGATAGATCGTATTTATCATTTGACCGTGTAGAGACGTTGCATGCAACGTCTCTACAATATCGATCGGGTTTGTCAATAACAATAATGCCATGAACGTGATTCGGCATAATTACGTATTCATCTATATATGTATATTTAGAATGATTAGGAATTTCTAACCAAAATTGTCGGGCAATTTTTCCAATAGCAGAGAGTTGCATTTGTCCGTTGATAATATTTCCAAAATATGGAAGGCGATCGCCCGTACAAATTGTCACAAAATACCAACCATTAGCCCCATAATCCCTGTTAGGCAATCGGATAGATTCAATACGATATTTTTTTTTATACAATGTCATGGCAATATCCTAAAACCATGTAGAGACGTTCCATGGAACGTCTCTACAATATTTTGTTATAGGATTAAATTACCCAAATTAAAAATTAATCGATCCCTTCAATTCGATCTTCAACTTCTTGATACAAATCGCGCAAACGATCGAGATTTTCTTCACTAGTTTCCCAATAACCGCGACCATTTACTTCCAATAAAGTACCGACTAATTTGCGGAAAGAATTGGGATTTAAATTCATTAACCGCCGACACATTTCTTCATCTTTAATGAAGGTATCGTTTGCGTCTTCATATACCCAATTATCTACCGCGCCAGCAGTTGCAGACCAACCCATTGTATTCACCAGACGCTTGGAAAGTTCCCTGACGCCTTCGTAACCGTGGTTTAACATCCCTTCGTACCATTTGGGATTTAATAGCTTAGTACGGGCATCTAAACGCACGGTTTCTGATAAGGTACGTACTTGGGCGTTAGCAGTGGTGGTATCGGCGATATAAGCAGTGGGTTTTTTCCCGTCTTTACGCAGAGTAGCCACTACTTTAGTCGGATCTGAGTCAAAATAGTGAGAAACATCGGTCAAACTAATCTCAGAAGAATCTAGATTTTGGAAAGTAACTTCAGCAGTTTTTAAGGCTGCTTCAAACACTTTTCGATCGTCTTTCATAACTCCAGGATTGTCAGAATCAAAGGCAAAAGATTTGCGTTTGAGATACATTTCCTGTAATTCTGCTTCTTCTTCCCAACTGCTATTTTCTACTGCTAAATTGACGTTGGAAGAATAAGAACCAGAAGCATTAGAGAAGACTCGAGTAGCTGCTTGACGGAGATTAATTCCCATCTCCTCTGCTTGTTCTAAAGCGTGTTTGCGGACGTAATTCATCTCAATTGGTTCGTCTGCTTCTGCTGCCATTTTCACAGCTTGGTCGAGTAAATTCATTTGGTTAATGAATAAATCGCGGAAGACACCAGAACAATTAACTACCACGTCAACGCGGGGACGACCTAATTCTTCGAGGGGAATCAATTCTAATTTATTCACCCTTCCTAACGCATCGGGTACGGGTTTAACTCCCACCATCCACATAATTTGTGCGAGGGATTCTCCGTAGGTTTTAATGTTATCGGTTCCCCAGAGTACGCAAGCAATAGTTTCGGGATATTTGCCGCCATTTTCTGCCATTTGCCGCGATAACAAGCGATCGACTACTACTTTAGCCGACTGAACTGCTGCCATCGTCGGTATAGACTGAGGATCGAGGGCGTGTATGTTCTTTCCTGTAGGTAATACGTCGGGGTTGCGGATGGGATCTCCTCCTGGTCCTGGAAGTACGTATTCCCCTTCTAATGCTTTGAGTAACCCACCTAGTTCGTTATCCGCACATACTTGTTCTAAACAGAATTCTAGATATTCAAACAAGGGTTTTAGTGCGTCGGTGTCTACTTTTGCGTAACCGAGTTCGTGTAATTTTTGCACCCAAGGCGCTTTTTTACCGAGGTTGAAGATGTTTAGTCTTGCGATCGCCGATACCCTTCCGTCCGCATCTACTTGCGCTTGGACTAGCGCGCCAACAGCTTCGCGAGTTGCTTCGGTTATTTGTTGCAACAGTTCTACATCTTCTAGAACACCTTTATCGCTGTTAGTGTAGATTTCGTCGATATCGCGATCGAGACTATTAGCAATAATGCGAGGTAAAGAGATTATTTCTTCTTCTTCGCGATCGAGAGAAGCGATATTTACTAGGGTTGCGACTGCTTCTTCTGCTGTGGGTGGTTTCCCAATAACGTGGAGTCCGCAGGGTAATAAGCGAGATTCGATTTCTATCAACTTCTTATAAACCGAACCGACGATCGCGTCTCTTTCTTCTGCAGTCAAATCTTTGGCGTCTGTTTCTGGTAAGTCGATATCCTTATCTAAATTCACCAAGCGACATTTATCGACGATCGTATTCACAATAGGAATACCCCGTCCTGTATCTTTTAGTGTTTGATAGGAACCAATTAACTCGCTTAACTCTTTCAACCCTTTATATAAACCTGCATTTTCCGCAGGAGGAGTCAGGTAAGAAATAGTTTCCGCATAACTGCGACGTTTGGCGATCGTTGCTTCGGAGGGATTATTTGCAGCGTAATAGTACAAATTGGGAATACTTCCGATCAGGTTATCTGGGTAGCAGTCCCCAGACATTCCCATCTGTTTACCTGGCATAAATTCTAAGCTTCCGTGAGTTCCAAAGTGCAAAACTGCGTCAGCTTTCCAGACCTGATTCAAATAGGTGTAATATGCTGCAAAACCGTGGTGAGGACTTGCCGATCGAGAGAATAACAACCGCATGGGATCCCCTTCATAACCGAAGGTGGGTTGCACCCCTATAAATACATTACCGAAGTGTTTGCCATAGATTAGCAAATTTTGTCCGTCGCTGTTAAGATGTCCTGGAGGTGGACCCCAATTCTCTTCTAAACGTACCGAATAAGGGGTCAGTCTTTCGTATTGTTCCACTGACATCCGATGAGCTATATTGAGTTCTGGACTTTGATACTGGGCTTGTAAGTCGTGAATGACATCCTGCATTAATTGTTCTGCAGACTCTGGCAAATCTTGAATGTCGTAGCCGTTATTTTTCAAAGCCTTCATCACTTCGTAAATAGACCCGAACACGTCTAAATAAGCAGCAGTACCGATGTTTCCTTTATCTGGGGGAAAACTAAAAACAGTGATGGCAACTTTCTTGTTTAATTTGGGCTTTTTACGTAAATTAGCCCATTTCATTGCTCTTTGGGCGACAGCTTCGATGCGATCTTGTAGGGCGATCGCCTTTCCTGTTACCCCATCTCTTCCAGACATGATAATCGGTTCGATCGCGCCGTCTAGTTCTGGTATGGCGATTTGTAAAGCTACTTGAATCGGATGCAAGCCCAGATCGCTTTTTTCCCACTCTTCAGTAGTTTGGAAAACTAGAGGCAACGCTACCATATAAGGGCGATTTAATCTCTTAAGAGATTCTATTGCTTTGGGGTGATCTTGTCTAGCTGGGCCCCCCACTAAAGCAAATCCTGTCAAGGATACAACTGTATCCACTATGGCCATGGGTGCCATTCCTTTTACTGCGCTATCCCAGAAATATGTATCTACAGGTTTAGAAAAGTCCAAACCTCCAGCAAATACAGCAATTACTCTAGCACCCATTGCTTCGAGTTCCTGTACCATTGCTACATAATGGGCATCATCTCCAGTAACTAGGTGAGTCCGTTGCAATACCAATCCTATACAGGGAGCAAGAGGATCTTTAAGTTCTTCTGCAATATCAGAGCGGCTACTATACCATTTAAAATATTCTTTGACATCCTCAAACATTTTTGGCGCTAGTGGATGCCAAATTCCCATATCGGGATAAACTACTGGTTCTTGATATTGAACTTTTTTATCTTTCTTTAAGTCCTTAAATACGTATTTATCAGCTAACATCAGCATGAAGTTTTCTAGGTTTTGAGGAGAACCTCCCAACCAATATTGGAAACTTAGCATGAAGTTGCGAGCATCCTGCGCCTTGTCCATTGGCATATATTTTAAGACTTTAGGCAAGGTGCGCAGTAGTTTCAGCATCCCGTCTTGGAAGGAAGCGCCAGAGTTTTCCTTGCGTTTGCGCATGAATTTTGCTATTGCGCTTTTTGACTGACCTAGTTGCGCCATGGAGAAGCTACCCAACTTATTGAGGCGCATTACTTGAGGCATGGAGGGAAAGACTACAATAGCATCGAGTTTATCTCGGTGAGGTTTAACTACAGAAACTACTTTTTCTGCTAGATCTTCAATGAAAATCAGAGAAGCGATAAAAATATTTGCCTCAGCAACATCTTGCTTGAAGTCTTCGTAATTTTCTGGCGATCGCAATTCTTCGAGTAAATAACCGTTAATTTCTATGGCTATATCGGGATTATTTTCGTTTATAGTTCTTACGGCTGCCGATAGAGAACTTTGATACTGAGGCTCTAACACGACATAGACCACCTTAAGCAAAGAACGATCTTTCACATTTTCTGGGGAAATGTGCCGAATGGTGGACTTGACGTGAGTGAACATATATGTATTCTCCTTTAATTTGCACGTAGCAGATACAGACCAGGTAAAGAGGTGCCAAACAATTTTTGTGCCTACTATGTGTTTGTATCAAAAAATGCTCCCAAAATAAGCATTAAAGCTTTGATTTGACACAATTCGATAACAAAAATGAAATATTTATTCATAAATATTGACAAACTATATAGCAATCGCTCTCATAAAAATTAATTAAAAAATAATTAACTTGACAAATAAACACAAAAAATATAATTTTCAAAACACTCAGGTGTCTTAGAAAAACAAAAAGATTCATCGAAGGCAAGTCAAGTTATGATGGTTGACTTGAGTCCCATCCAGTTACCGATCGAATTGACTTAGTTACCAAATCGTAAATATGCGCTTTAAAACTCTGTTTTTTTGTGGTCTGATCTGTTTTGCTTGCGCTGCAAATAGCCAAAAAAGCATCGCTTCTCCAGAACCCAAGACCGATCCTGTAGTAACTACAACTAATAGTAACCCTCTTCAATCCCCCTCAACCCTGAAGATTGAATTGTCAGGGGTGCTTTTACCTTTAATCTTTGACAAACAGTCAGAAGAAGGAACTTTTGCCCCAGCATCGCTACAGTGGTACGAAATAGCACAAAATTCTCAATTAGGATTTAATAACCAAACCAGATACGGACCCCTCACCAATAAGCTTTTCCAACAGCCAACTGCACAGCATTTGCGTCGAGGAGAAGTTGTTTTCAATATTATCAATCGTTCCTTTTTTACCTCAGATTCGGTCGAAGAAGACGGAACAGCAGCCTATCTAAACTTTGGCGCTACTTGGGGTATTCTAGATAACCTAGAATTTACTATAGAATCTCAAAGAGTGGATACTGCCTTTCCAACAAGACAAGGGCAATTTCGCGCTAATAGAAATCCGAGAGGAGAGAATAACTTTTTATCCGAACAAGAATTAAGCTTTCAACTCAAACAAAGATTTTGGCACAACGAATCGGAAACACTGGCTTTAAGCGGTGTTGCTGCTGTTTCTATAGGCGATCGCGGTTTTTCTTTTCGCGATCGAAATGGGAGAATAGTTCAAGACGGTTCGCGATCGGGGGCAGTTCCAGCCTTTGCCATTCCTTTTACTGCTTCTGTTAACGATCGCGCCTATTTCACTTTTTCGCCTACTATAGCCTTCTTTGACGAAGAAAATGCCCTTCACATCCATCGACCACCTGTTGCCAATCCTGGATCTTTTGGCACTACTTTTGGTTTAACAGGTGGGATTTCCTTTATTGTTTCCCCGCGTTTAGTTCTTTGGGGAGATGGTTTCGTTCCTCTTACTGGTAATAATAGTATCGATCGAGATTCCGGTCTTCCAGATAAAACAGTAGCTTTGAATGCTGGGGTGCGCTATTTGGTCAACCCTCGTTTGGGATTAGACATATATGCTTCCAATACCCAAGGTAGTAAAATTCCTCTTGCCTTAACAGCCGATCGAGACTGGGCGGCTTTAGGAGTAGGATTGTTATTTATGCCAGAGTTCGTACCTGCTAATCGTCGTTACTCAGATAGTTTCGCATCATCTGACGATCGCGCTGAAGAACCTTTCACTACTGACGGGTTGGGCTTTTTTGATGGGGGTACCGTACCCAGTGGAATGTTTAAGTTTCACTTACAAGGAGGAAGTCAAGGGGTTCTCACTGCTTTACGCTATGGGGTACTCAAGGATTTCGAGTTAGGGGCTTATCTAGATTACATTTCGGGAGACGTAGACGAATCAGAACAAGGGTTTAGTGCCAAGATCCGACTGGTGAACCAAGCAGAAAACTATCCCTTAACCGTAAGCTTAGGCGCAACTCTCGGTATAACTGACGAAGTTTTTACCAATTTTAGTAACAACGACAAAAGGGAGTTCGATCGACGCAATATAGATGCAGGGGTTCCCTTTTTCTTCCAACGAGATAATGAAGAGGGACGAAGGTTTGTTGCTACCGTCTCCTTACCAATAAATTACGATTTTGAGAATGGTGCAGGCATCTGGTTAACTCCTATAGTGGGTTTCGCACAACGGTTAGGAACGGAAATTGCTGGTTTTAATGTTGGCGGTTCGGCACCACTGCCTCTAAATTTTAGTCTCATAGGAGAAGTAGGGGCTAATTTTGCCGGTCGGGGTAATGCCTTTATCGGCAATAGACTAGAAGACCGCATTCCTTGGAATGTCGGTTTTCAATGGAACCCCGAACCTTCTTTAAATAGTGTTAATCCTGCTGTGGGTATATACGTAACTAACCGCGTGGGTTCTTCTACTTGGCATCAACTGCGAGTTAGAGAACAAGATGAGATCGCAGTGGGAGGTAATTTTTCATTATCTTTCTAACAAAACAAAAATGCTGTCAGCACCCCGCACTAAAGTGACGGGGCTTCGTGCCCTCCTTTAGTTAGTTGACCAGCTTGAGTTCTTTTTGAGAACTACGTTATTGGCAAGAGTTGAAGACCTACCTTGAAATGCGTGCCAGTTTCAAGCTCTAGAACTTAAAAGTTAAACAGTTTTACGAGGGGTAAAACAGTGCTTTTGAGATAGTACCGACCAATAACTTTAGCGAGGCAAACATTATCCAATATTTGGAGAAATAGAGACGCAAAAATGTCTAATAAAGTATTTGTAATAGATACCAACAAGCACCCATTAGAACCATGCTCGCCAACAGTAGCTAAAAAGCTACTAAAAGCACAGAAAGCTGCAATATTTAGACAATATCCATTCACAATTATTTTAAAGAAAGCAATTGGGAAACAGGAGCTAAAAAAATGTCAATTAAAACTTGACCCTGGATCTAAAACCACTGGAATAGCAATAATTCAAGAAAATCAACTTATTTGGGCAGCAGAATTAACGCACCGAGGACAACAGATAAAAGACGATCTAGAATCTCGCTCCTCTCTACGACGTGGACGTAGAGTCAGAAAAACTAGATACAGAAAACCAAGATTTCTCAATAGAACTAGAGAAAAAGGGTGGTTAGCTCCTAGTTTAGAACATCGGGTTCTAACGACATTAACTTGGGTTAATAAGTTAATTAAATTCTGTCCTATTGATTCAATAGCAACAGAACTAGTTAGGTTTGATACTCAGAAAATAAACAATCCTGAAATATCAGGTAAACAATACCAACAAGGAACACTTTATCAGTACGAGGTTAGAGAATACTTGTTAGAAAAGTTTAATCGAACCTGTGCTTATTGTGGTGTTAAAAATGTTCCTTTAGAGGTTGAGCATATAGTACCCAAGTCCAAAGGGGGAAGTAATCGAATATCTAATTTGACTATTGCCTGTGTACCCTGCAATCAAAGTAAATCTAATCGAGATATCAAAGATTTTTTAGCTAAAAAACCATCTTTGCTCAAAAAGATATTAACTCAAGCTAAAGCGCCTTTAAAAGATGCAGCAGCAGTTAATTCTACGCGGTGGAAACTGTTTAAATCACTCAAAGAAACTGGCGTACCTGTAACAACTGGTACGGGAGGACAAACCAAGTTTAATCGTACTCAACAACAACTAGAAAAACGTCATTATTTGGATGCTGCTTGTGTTGGGGATACTCCTGATTTAAAGATACTGACCCGAGAACCATTACTAATTAAATGCGGTGGTCATGGTCAACGACAAGTTATTCATGTCGATAAACATGGTTTTCCTAGACTAAACAAGACAGGAAACCAGGTGAGAAAATCAGCTCATATTAAACAAGTTAAAGGTTTTCAGACTGGAGATATTGTTAAAGCTGTTGTCGCTCGCGGAAAAAAAGTTGGTCTTTATTTGGGTAAAGTAGCTGTTAGAAGTAGTGGTTCTTTTAACATCAAAACTCTAAAAGAAACAGTACAAGGAATTAGCTATAGGTACTGTACTTCTATACACCGAAAAGATGGATATATTTATGGATTCGTTCCCAAGAATTTTCACGGCGGTTAAAACCGCTCGTGTCGTTTTTCCGAGAGATGTTTTTATTTTTATTAGGGAAGTCTTTTAACGATAACTTTATTGCTTCGTATATAACTGAACTGCTGATGAAGACTTCCCTAATAAAAATGAACTTTTTGT
>JASJDA010000128.1 GCA_030065755.1 Prochloraceae cyanobacterium
CCTCCAGCTAATAACCAAAAGAAATTAATTAGCAACTCTCAGCAAGTAGAAGATTTCTAAATCTTTTTCTACTGAAGTAGTCGAGTCAAAGTGGGCGAATAAGTAAAAAAAAAATTCGCCCACGAGAGAATTACTAATTTAAGGAAAATTTAACAATTTAGCAGGTGTAGAAACCTTTGTGGGAGGGAGCGATCGTGAAGGTTCACGGAGAGTTATGTCAATTAGTATTGATAAGTAAATCAAGTTTATCTAGTTCATGGGAGGTTTCTCGATGAGCTGGACTTATTTCACTAAAGGGGATTGCCCAATATGCTGGGGGCTGAGAAGAGACTGTAGGCAAAGCTTAGATACTTTGTTGGTACATTGCCGCTATAGAGAAGCTCGACCTCCAGATTGGGAGGAAGTAAGACCAGACGCATGGGGATTTATGATGTGGCGACAGATAAGCACACGTGCATCATATAATAAGTCCAATCCTGGGGTGGCTTGGAAAGAGCTACAAAGGATAAAGAAGGTCAAAACAGAGCAGCAGCAAAGTAAGACGAGAGAATTAGGGTTAACGATCGCCCAATTAGATCTCGAAATAAGAAAAGTATCAGATCAATTGAGCTTGAGTATAGCTGACAGAGAAAGATTGAGATCGCGTTTTTCAGTAATCACCGATAATGTAGAAGAGCAAGATCGCCTAATAGCAGAGAGCGGCTGTAAGTCGGTAAGCCAGTGGCAGAAGCTTCATAGCCCAGTAGACGATCGCCTACCAGGGGTGAGGGAAGGAGGACGGAGTCTTTTAGTAAGAGGGGATGGGATACTGTGTCCGATCGCCAATGGTACTGGTAAGTACATTGGGTGGCAGGTAAGGCTAAATAATCCAACCGACGGACAGAAATACGTCTGGCTAGCAGGAGAGAGAAAAAGGGCTAATCGACCGACATCGCACCTGAGATCTGGAGAGCTGCCGATCGCGTTATATGTGCCCAAAACCACGATCGAAAACAATATTATAGGCTTAGCAGAAGGAATAGCATTTAAGCCCCAAATAGCAGCCAACCGACTGGGAATACCGTTTATTGGAGCTAGTGGAGGAAATTTTGCGAGGAGTGAGAAATTATTAAAAGAATATTTAGATTTTCTTGGCTGTAACAAAAGTTCACAAATAGTGTTGTTTGCCGATGCAGGAGCAGTCAATAATCCTAGTGTGGTTCATGTCTATAAGAAGACGATCGATCTCTTAGAGAGTTGGGGATACACAGTAAAGATCGCCTGGTGGGGACAGATCTCAAAAGAAGCAGGAGATATTGATGAAATCCCAACTGAGAAGCTAGAGAAGATCGAATACATAAGTTTCAAGGAATTTCTCAGCTTTGGCAGTGAAGAGATTTACGATCGAAGTAGACCGCTAATGAGAAGCGATCGTTTAAAACCAGAAGAAGAAGCCAAATGGTTTAAGGGTACGATCGACAGAACCATAACAGAACAACAAAGAATATTAACAATAGCCCAGAAAAAAGCGATTTGTGCGTCGGAAAATAGTGACGCTCGCGATGGAGAAAATAAGAAAAAGCGTTGGCCAAAGATAAACGGTTCTAATGCAGTTCAACTAAGAGAAACTCATCGACTGAGCTACAAAATTGACCATCGTATACACGAACCAAGACTACCAGATTTAACAGATTTAATACCGTGGAAAGGAATATTAAACCTAAAAAGTGCCAAGGACACAGGCAGGGTGAGCGAAAAAAAGTGTGGGGAAGGGCTATAGTTAGCGGGTGATCTCCGCTAACTATAAAAAAACTTCAGCGCGCTTTCGACCCTTTCTGCTTTTTGTTTATTCGGTTAGCTTCTTCAACTAAATCTTCTAATCCCAATTCTAAAGTATGAAGAACTTGCTGTAAGGCATCTATTTTCGTCCTATTTTTCATCATCTCGACAGCTTTTAAAAATGCTGGACTACCTGCCTTTCCAATATATTGATGACAAGAGTTCTTTCCAGTTTTGGTCACAAAAATCGGGTCACTAGATTGCCATTTATAATACCAATAAGCTCCTCCTTTGCCTTTAGCACGATAACGCACAATCCAACAACCATTGGGGGCTAAATTTCTTGAAGCTTGGATTAAAGCAATTTCTAGCTTAATTTCTGACCGTTTGGCTTCCAGTTCTTCAACTCTATCTACTAAGTCAGATTTCTTTTGTTGTTTAGTTTTTTCCACTATTAATACTTAATATCAAATGAGCAATATTTGGGTCAAATTTACGCGCAATCTAACTACAAATGTAGGAGCTATTTGACCAAAAATTGGACCAACGATTTGAATTACTTAAATAGGCGGCCCTAAGCGCCATAACTCCTTCCGCTCCAAATTTAGACCAGTGCATTCCAGCTTGTTTTAATCTTTGAGTAACAACGCGACGATTGGAACTTTCTACTACTCCAGAACCAATCATTAAACCTGCATTTAAATAACTTTGATAATCAATCCGATTTTTATTATTAGTTAAATAACGTTCTAAATCAGTAATTGCTTTAGTTAAATCTTTCTTTTTTCTTTTAAATTTATAACAGTTTTTTATAACAGTTTGCCATTGAGATTTTTTGAGTAATTTTTGTTGTTGTTTTGTCCATTGCTCTTGCTTTTCTTCTTGATAGGGTAAAGCTGCTTTAGCCACTTTCCACAGGTATTCAGAAAGATGATAGAAATCAAGAATTTCTATGGCTCCAGGGAATTGTTCTTCAGCCATCTCCGCTCGTCCAATGTGCGCCATCCCCAATAACTATAGTTTTTGTTTTTGGATTTTTGCTGACTTCATTATATAATTGAGAGACTCTATTTCTAAATTCCTTACGAGATTTTAAGGTAGCTATATATTCTCTTTGACGGATTTTTCCTCGTCTTTTTTTATTACCTTTTTGATAATCTTTGTTCCAAAAAACTACACCAAATTTAGCCTCTTTATATCCTTGTTTTTGATTCAATGGTGTCATTACACCATCAACTCCAACATATAATAAGTCTGGCTTTTCACTATTTTTTGATAGCAATTCAATTGATTGAGACTGTGATACTAATACTCGTTCTGATTCAGAATCAAATTCTTGTGCTTGAAGAATATTCCCAGTTTTTTCTACTTGATTAGCTAAAGTTTTTTCTGTTAATTTAATATTTGTCCATTTCTGGAAAAGCTTATGAGAATTGGGAAATTCACTACTAACTCCGCGCATCACAAGCTAATTCTAATACTGTTGACAACCATTTCTTTTTGGGAAATTCTAATACTTCTTCAACTTTTGACTTTAAACCATCGGCTGTATTATAAACTCTACGCTTAACTATCATTTCACCTAATGGCGTGTAATATTTTTTTTCTCGTTTAGTTCGAGGAGATTCATATTTTGCCTCTTTTTCTTCTATCTTGCCTTGTACCAGTTCTTGTTGGACAAAATTTCCTAGTTGTAGCCAAATTTGATGAAATCTCCCAACAAAATCTTCTAGGTTATTCCAATCTGGTAACGAAGAGAGTGTTTGATTTATTTTTCCTAGAATCAAGTTGAAGTCAGTCATTGGGGTTAATCGGAAGTCGCTCAAGTTATCGTATTATACCCGCTAACTAAGCCTTCTCCCACACTTTTTTTCGCTCACCCTCATTTGCAGTTGACGCGATGCCGATGCGCTTGCGTGTCGGCATCGCACCCCATACAACGACTAAACGGTTTAGTTTGTATTGAGGTAGATTAAATAACCATCTGTAGTGGGATTTTCCGAAATTGGTATAACAACTTTTTGTTTGAAGCGATCGCCGTTTCTCCTTTTACGATCGCCGTTTCTCCATCACGATCGCCGTTTCTCCGTTCCGATCGCCGTTTCTCCGTTCCGATCGCCGTTTCTCCGTTCCGATCGCCGTTTCTCCATCACGATCGCCGTTTCTCCATCACGATCGCCGTTCCGATCGCCGTTTCTCCGTTCCGATCGCCGTTTCTCCGTTCCGATCGCCGTCTCTCCATCACGATCGCCGTCTCTCCATCACGATCGCCGTTTCTCCATCACGATCGCAGTTACCCGTTAACCGAACAGTATTGCGACTCCACTCTAGAAACTCTTCAGCTTTCAACGCTCTTCTCCGTACTGCAATGCCAAAAGTTAACTTTTTACTAAGCGAACCCTCAGTAATTCAGTATTTTGAACCATAACTTGTCTTAGAGTACTCAATGGTTTAATTTTTCGGCGACCATAACTAAAAAATCTCTTGGACATATTATTGTTCAAAATCTCCCTTTGCGGACAATATATGATATAAATCTTAAAATCTTCTTTGGCTGAAATCCATTAAATACGTTACTGTTCGAACAGTTTATGATTCAAAAATTGGTCATTTTATCTCGGAAAGGGTAGATTGCTATATTATTTTTGTTTTTAGACATATACTTCTACAATGCTACATAAAGACTCGCGGAAAGTGGATATCAACGTTACGAGCTTGGTTTTCCATACTGTAGGTTGATAACGTTCGCTCGCTCAGAACCATAGACGCTAATCACGCACAAGTTGTCGTATTCGTTGCCACTAAGCTGGCAGTTATCCGAGTTGCCGCCGAAGGCTTGGACAATCAGAGGCAAGGTATTGCTATGTCCGACTACAAACACGGCTTGACCATTGTATTGTGAGAGAATTTGGCTAACCAACTCCTGTAGGCCTTCATATGAGGTTGGAGCTAAATTCAGGTGTTGAGCCAGAGGTTCAGCAGTCTGCTGACTACGTTGAGTATCTGTCATAAAGATCGCTTTGACATTGGCTTTCTCCACTACCTGAACCAGCTCCTTAGCTCGTGCCTTTCCTTGACAATTTAGGAAATCATCATCATTATCCCGGTCTGCGTGGCGCACGAGCAGTACCGTTGTTATCTGGCTTGCTTCTGCTTGCTGTGCGCTAGCTGGGGCTGAACTGGCAGCGAACAGAACTACTACTAAAGCCAATCCTAAAATTATTCGAGCTAATACTCGGGACAATTGAGCTAACACAGTCTGATCTCCTTTAAACTTAACGTTATTTCCCGCCAGTGAGTGACTATGACAGAGCTGGCTTTGTGACTTGAAACAGTGTTGCGGCACCGTTTGGTAAGCCGTCATAAACAATGATGACTTTATACACAGAACTGATTTCTTCCATAACAGTGATTCCTTCTGCTTTAGCACCTCTAGGAGATGGAATCTTACCAAGCAAGCTGATCTGTGCTTCTTTTTGCTTATCTCTTCCAGGAATACTATCTGAGCCGTCCCAAAAATAAAGTTGATAAGAACCCTCACCATCGCCAACAGGACCAGAAATCATCAAAAATCCATCTTTTACTTGGGTTAGATCCCGAATTCCGTTGCCCCCCAGATTCACATAACGTATTTCGTAATCTGATGGGTTATCAAATTTTGTTACTACCACAGGGACATAATTCAAGCGCAAAACTGGTCCTCTAAAACCCAGGTATAGTTGGTCGCCATCAACAGCAATTCCTTCGATATCAATCCCATTTTCTTTACTGGGAATTTGAGTAAAAATCTTCAGCACTTTGTCTTGAAGGATAGTTTCCTTAATATTGATACTTTCAATGCTTCCATTTAGTTCTCCAGTTTCAGAATCAAGAGTTAATTTAAAAATTCTGTTTCTTTTATCTTCTGGTTCAACTGTGGCTATTCTCTCTCGGTTTTCTTCATATGTTTTTTCGGGTTTAACTTTTTTGCGTTTCAACGAGTGAGAACCGATAACAAACAAAGTATTATCTTTGCCGATTTCCATCCCTTCAATATCAAATTCCTCCTTGTCGCTTCCCTCTGAAACTGGAAGCTTAATATCATGACTGACTTTGTAGGAGTTATCCTCAATTTTCTTGAGAACTTGAATCTTCTTTTTAGTCTCATCAGAGCCAATTACTAGAAAGCGATTAAAAGAAGCAATTGCACTAATGTCTTCTTCTTTATGGATATCTCCCTTGAATTCTATTGATTCTAATTCTTTAATCATTGCCTTTTCTCCTAAAAAATGAAAGCAATTACTAGCAAAGTGACATTAGACATTACTGTCCAACTGTATTGGCAATGAAAGCAATATTCATGCGTAAAATTTCAAGCATGAGGTCATAACTAATATGAGACAGTGTATCGCCAGCACTATGGATATTACTATTAGCCCCATCAGACCCCTCAATAGTGAGGACTGCTGGGATTCCTACGTCAATAAAAGGTACGTGATCGCTATTATAGGGATGAAGTGAGGTCTGAACAGTCAGCCCCGTATATGTTTCTGCTGCTTCAGCCAGACCATCAATAAGCGATTGCGATATGGGTGCACCTTCAAGCAAGACAGTAGGCGTAGCATTATTGACTGTTCCAATCATATCCATGTTCAGGACTGCCTTAATTCTCGCTCGCTCTGTAGTCGGCAAACTCGCAACATACTGCTTACTACCGAAAAGCCCCTGCTCCTCACCACCAACGAGAATAAAACGTAAGTCATGCTTATTTTGATGTGTCTTTAGTACTCTAGCAATCTCAAGCAAACCAGCAGAACCACTACCATTATCATCTGCACCAGGCGCGATCTCGTTAGGTCCGTCTTCATTAATAGAGTCTAGGTGTGCTATTACAAGTACCAGTTCTCTTGTTCCTGAATGATTGCCAGGTTGCTCGACAATCACATTCTGACTGGTACTGCTGCCAACAGCTATAGTTTCCAGCCTTGTATCGTAATCCATTATTTCTAATTGCTGTTTTGCCCAATCAGAAGCCTGAGAGTAAGAGTTACTAGTGGAGTAACGAGTAGACCATGAGACAAGATGGGCAAGGTTAGCCTCCAAGCTAGAGCGCGATACTTGAGCGACTAGATTCTGAATCCAGGCTACGGGATTTCTTCTCGCGGCTGTCTTCGGTCGTACTTTGAAGGCAACCATATTTTCGGATAGAGGTCGTATTGTGTAACAGGGTTCATCTCCTCTATTGAAAGTGTTAGCCAACTCAGGCGATAAGTCCACTACTAGAAATCGTCCTTTGTCCAGTAGAACTGGAACATCTGGATACTCCTGCTGGAATAATCGTCCTTTCTGTACTACCAGATGCAAATTTTCTTTTGGCACGTCATAAGGATGCTCCTTCAATAGAAGACCGCTTCGCTCGGCACCTCCCAATACATCAGCCCATTCAGAGTTTTCCGCGAAAAATAGAACTTGCTCCCCAAATCTAGCCCATGAGGCACCAAGAGCTTCTACCTCGCTGGAGCGAGCCTCTTGAGTGTCTACTTCTACTAAGCACGTAGCAATTTTCATACCTTAACTCCTTATTTATGTTTACGGAGTATCAAAGCTTTCAATAACCCCTGCTAAGGAGGTAGAAGACGCAGGCGGCGAGATAGCACTTACCCCCATACCGCGTTTGGCAAAGCCAGCCCATACTTCTGGGAGATCTCCAGGTTCTAGAGCAGATACGGCTGCGATGATTCCATCCCGTGCTTGAGTGAAAGTCGGACGGTTCGGGGTGAGCTTTAATCCGGTAATTACATATTTGAGCATTCTTGCTTCAGCTTCTTCATGTGGGTGTTTAGCAACAAGATTCACGAACACTTCCCAAAGAGCCGTGCACCAAACTTCACCTGCGTTATGTACTCCGTTGTTAGAACCTCCAGACTCTGGGCTAATTGGAGGACCTACTGGAAGTACAACACCAGAACTGATATGCTTAAATGTCAGTGGATTCTTATTCATATCTGCTGAGTAGGGATAACGCCGAATAGAAAAGTAGTAATTCTCCTGAAAGGACGACGTCAAATCTGTCCAACCACCTACGGCAAAAACGCCATTGGCAAAGTCATCTGTACTTTGAGAAGTCATGCAAATGGCAAAAAAATCACCCCAGCCTTCCCCCATAGCTCGACCTTGTTGGTTGGTTAAGCCGGCTGCGTTACCAATAAGACGGTTGGTGATGTAGTGACCCATTTCATGAAACGTGATGAGCGCTTCATGATTGCTTGTACGGCTCGGGTTATCTGGAGTAGGTCCCAGAAACTCAAACATCTGCATCCGAGGACTGGAACCATCAGCAGGAGTGAACATATTAGCATTATCAGTACCGCTGAAGTCATTTCCCTCAGCCAGGATTGGGTCACTTCCTAAACCTCCTCTGCCGTAATTGTCTTGCTGAGCATTGCCAGAAGCTTCATCAAAACCAGCTTCATACCATCGGTCGTGAAGCCAGTTAACGTGGAAAAACATCCCCACAATACTATTTTGAAGATTCTGCGGGTTACTGGCGGGTTTGCTGTGATCGTATGTGTAATCAAAAACTCCTGGGGATGTTACATTTCCCAAGACATCACCTGTATTCAATCCGTCAGGACTAGTCAAATCTGCATAGGCAATACAGTTGTTCCCGCTAGTAGTTGTTGCTCCAGAGGGAAGCCAAGGAGCGCCGGGAAGGAGGCTTTCTATCTCAATGAGCTTCTCCGGGATTGTTGGCGCTTGATAACCGTCAGGGATTCCGGTTGGGTGAGGAGTGCCGGGTGCGGGACCATCTTCGGGCCGAAAAATAGCGTCACCAGTATTATGCACGTTGTACTTGAACGCAATGTCGGAAGTCAACTTCTTCCGAAAGAGTACATCTGGGGTATCAATAGCATCGATCACGTAGCTAAATCCAGGGTAGCCTTTAATCAAGATTTCCATGTAATAGCCAGGAACAAACTGACCTTCACCCAACGGAAACATCACATCCTTAATCCTTACAGGACGTGCAAATGGTGGGCGGGAATCATTTTCTCTCGATGTAAACTGATAGAAGCGATATAAACCACTATCAGATGGTGCCTCTGCTGGAGAAAAGTCAGAAGCCTCGTATACGATGCCTGTCAGGTCGTATGTTGCCCTGGCGATCGCCTCTGACTCTGAAGTCGTTGTTGCTGCTCTAGCTCTCGATCGCGCCGCAGTAGTTCCTGGAAAAAATTGTCCAGCAGAAGAGAGCACCTCATTGTTTGGGCTCACTGCAATGGTAACGTCCGAGTTGAAGACTTCTTTATTTTCAAGCCGTTGAATTAAACGGACTGTGTTTAGAACCTTCGAGCTGACGGAAACGACTTCAATGGTTGCCAGATCTTCGGGCGTAAGGTTCCAGAGATCGCTTCGACGCTCGATGAACTGTTTGACTGCTTCTTCAGGAGAACCAGTTCGCGATTCCGACATTCGTGTACTCGGCTGTCTACTGGAAACAAAGTTGGGTAGTTGTGTAGCCTCATCGTAATTTACCACAAGGTCTGGAACATCAGTAGATAGTCGATTAAGACCAGTGGTTTCCAATGGTTGCGATGTTAAAGATGGTAAGCCACGTGCAGCGCGAACCCCTTGATCGTACCGAGCGTGAAAATCTTCCGGAACATGTCTTTCCATAATCTTGCTCCCTTTTCTATGCCATGTTTGACAACTATTTCTGAGAACAATCAGTCAACATTAAGCATTAAACCGCGTCTACTTTGAAACCTGTAGTTTTACAGATAACGTTATTGGGATTGGGGACTAGGGATTAGGGATTGGGAGATGAAAATTACTTCTCTAGAAAAAATCCAGTTTTCTATCTGGACGCGGTTTAGCCTATACTGTCGCGAAGTAACGGGCAGATTAGATGGACTAATTTGTCTTTTCTTCGTCAAACATGATGAGTTAGACTAACATCTGATGTGAATTTAGGAACGACGCTAATCCACATCAGGCTTACTAATCTAATGCTAATAAAAAACAAACTCAAAATCCCAGGAAATTTATAAACTTAACAAACAGCGGTATTTAAAAAAAAAAAATTTCCAGGTGTAAATTTCTCGTTGAGATAATCGACGCGATCGCGATCGGGGCGATAGAAAGGCGATGGGAAGTAAAAAACGGTTCTCCCGAACTTTACTTGAAACCCACTTTCCGCGAGTCATTAATGTAGTATTTTCGAATTATGTGTCGGAAAACAAAAATAATAGTAGCTATGCGCGAAGCGTATAGCCACCTCCCTGTGCGACTAAACCGTTTAGTCTGAAAAGAGGTATGACAATAAGGTTGGCTCTATTTGTTTACGAACTCACGTCTTTTTTATTTTTTCAAGACTTTCTATTTGATTATTGATTAATTGATTGAAGCATGGTTTTGAATTTAATGTATCATCTTGCTCAATCTTATTCAAAAGTTCTGATGACTTAGCGTAATCACATGCTCGTTGTGAGTCTTTAATCAAGTCTTGAAATGGAATAGCTAATCGCTTGCTATCGATATAATAAAAATGGTTTTTTAAAGGTCTAAGCTCGTCATATTCAAAAAGTTCGCGAATTGGAGCAACATCATCCTCAAGGTGATCTGCACCATCTAGTTCTAGATACATTCTAGGTGCATAAGATTCTAATTCAATTAACGCAAGCTCTTGTTTTGGCGTAGGATGGAGAACTCTTATATTAACAGTGTTAGATCTAACCATCACCCATGGATTGTCTATTATGCCAAAATATTCGGCTTGTATACGATAGCGACCTGGATAATCAAAAATTGGTCCTTGTCTATCTACCAGTAGGTATGAAGCTTCCTCATATTTATAATTTGATCTCAATTCCATCTGATTTGTGGCTACATCATATACAACAGATGGATGAATAACTCGTGTCTCTCCGAAAGGAGTATAAACTATCAAACGTATAACCCCTGAGTCTAAAGATAGATATCTCTCGATTGTCACAGAATTATTGCTAATATTTCGAAGTGACAAATTGTAGTACAAAGGCTCACACATTGAAAGTACTAATTGATCTGGCGTTAATGTAAGTTCTAGCCTTCGATCAATAGAGCTATTAATCGAAACGTCTTCGTCGAAGAATATATCATGTGGAGCACTTCCAAAAGCATTTCCTCCAAAAGCTACATTAGGGTGTGGATGATGACGTAAATGTTCTGCATTAATATCGCGGAATGTATAGCTGATATTATTGGGCCAGCCAGGCATATTTTGAAGTACTCGGGTTTGATTCATGATTGTTGTTCCCGCATTAGCAGTGCTAGGATGTAGTAAATTCAATGCATGACCAAATTCATGAGCAGCAGTGCGAAGTATTGCCGAATTCCTTACAGCAGCAGGCAAACTCGTATTAAATTGAGTAACAAACACAGCACAGCCTTCTCTTGCAGGAGCTGGTCTAGGGGGGGTATCAAACATAACTCCCAAAGCACCACTTTGTGTTGTCGTAGCAAGGAGCATGTAACCCCACCATGGAGGTCCTTGACCGACCACCCGATTAGTGGCCATGATGTTGTGTAAATCAGCACGAGAAAGAGGAGTTCCTGGATTAGGGATATTATTCTGACTTTGATTGACAGTTAGATTAATTCCAGCATTATTGTAAATTCCAGCAAGATTCCAATTACGTCCACCCAAATTGACAGTTGGTAGCCATGGTATGCCATTGATCGCATCAATTTCTGCTGTCATTTGGCGATAGGCATTGTCAATACGGGTCAATACAACACGACCTGAGCCACCATTATTATCATCGTTATAACGACCAGATATTGAATTAGCATTTTGCATTGTCAAGTCAAGGCTACCACCAAACCTTTGACCTGTAGTACTTAATATACTGTATCGCAATGTAAGGCGATTTGCTGCAAGCCTTACATTACTTGATTCCCACCAACCATCGTAAACGCCATTTAGAAAGATATCCCCAGTTATTAGATGAAAAGTGTTACTTCTTACTTCCATCCGAACATGACCAGTATACTGTGTTTCATCTAGGTATTCTGCTCGCCAACTTCCGTTAAATCTTTGAGGCATTTTTTTCTGAAATTAGTTTTTATTAATTAAATTACTTGACTTGTAGCAAAATAAACAAAAGGATATTGCAAACTTTTAGTAAAAATTAATTTTACGTTTTCCATCCTTATGGAGCTAAAACTCGCTCACAAAACTCTGCCCGGATGTCAATTAAGATATTAAACACTCCAGGAGCAATGCCAAATTTGTTCTTCAAATTAAACAGACCATAAAACTTCCCAAAAACACGCCATTCACAACCCCAATTGCTAAATATTATAAATGAACTTAGTTGCTTGGCATTCTCTAGATTATAATTTTTATTAAGTCTTAAAACTAGCACACGCAAAGCAAATGAGCCATTCTGATGATTCTAATGACAGTTTAGATCTTAGTTATGCTCCTCCGAAATTTATTAATAATTCCAGGCAAAGGGTCATTTTCGTCGATTTCATTTCTGCCATTTATGAACTCGTCTTTGACGTGAATCTTCAGACAGCAACGGTTAATTCAAACATTCTTTTCTTTTCCGACTCAAATGGATTTCCAGCCATTAGTTTGAAACAGCCGGTAACATCAATCCAGCTAGACGGGGAGGAGATCGGATTAGAGGATCAGGACTCTCCCGATAAAGAAGCTTCCTTCAAGATACTGACCAAATCCGTGCAACCTGGCAGACACGAGCTGAAGATCGCCAATCTCATCACAGAGGAGGGGGCGCGCGGGCTACCGATTCAATGGTTGTCAGCTCCGAACCGTCTGCACTGTATTTTCGGCATGTCGGATATCCATCGAGACGGCGGTTTCCTAGAAGCTTATATGCCGTCAAATTATGAATACGACCATTTTCGGATGAGGTTCTCCGTCAAAATCATCAACTCGACGGTTGAGCATTCTATCTTTACCAACGGGGCCACGATCAGCACGGCGGCCGGTGAGTGGAATATTGACTATCCAGCCTTCTATACGACCTCCTGCCCCTGGTTTCACTTGGGCCCGTCGGACGAGTATGACTTGTTGCAAAGTGAATTTGCATCCTCTGACGGGCGGACCATTCCGATTCTGGTCTACTCAACCTCTGCCCAGGTTCAGAGGGGGCTGGAACTGGAACGCTTTAAGGAACATGCATTTAGCGTCTTAGGTGAGTTGGAATTGGATTTCGGTCCGTTTCCACACGACTCTGTTACGATATTTGCCACTGGCATAGGACAGGGAGGAATGGAGTACGCTGGTGCGACGGCAACCAGACTGGGTTCATTGCGGCATGAACTCGATCACAGCTATTTTGCTCGAAGCATAACCCCGGCTAACGGAGATGCCGGTTGGATTGATGAAGCCATCGCCAGCTGGGGGGACATTGACTACCCCTCTTTCGCCTCTCCACCATTGCGGATGTCCAACATGGGTCAAAGGTCCGCCTACAAACGAACTACAAGTAGGGATGCCTATACCGTTGGTCGAGACTTTCTAGCACATCTTGATTTTGTTTTGCGAGATCGGGGTGGCTTGAGACCAGTGCTTGCAGATTATGCTGCGCGAAAACAACACTCGACCGTAACCGCACGGGAGTTTCAAACTCTCGTTGAGTCGTTTTACGGAGCCTCATTGGAGGATTTATTCAATAAATACATCTACTCTGAGACCCCAACACCGTTTGAGGCTGGAGAAGAGGATGCCGACGCGCTCAATCCACACCATATTTCGCCTGAAGAATTGTTTGACGACGTATTTCCCGCAATTGATAAGTAAGGACCACAGCCATCCGGAGGTAGAACAGTCATGACACAACCAAATTTCGATAAATCGCTGCAGGCAGAAATTTCTAGTGATGATCGACAAAAGGTCCGAGCCATCAATCACACGTCGGAGTACTTTCAGTCCAGCGAAACGACTCCTTTACGAGCTGCCGTTGACTATCTACATCAGGTGTGCGGAACATTTGGAATACCGGACGAACAGCTTTCGAACCTGCCCAAGCAAGTTTCCTATCTCGATCCAGTTGAGAAGAACGTGGAGTATGGCCTGCAGGAAGAAAAGAAGGTTTTTGACTCGCACACATACTCCTTCGCTCAAACGTATATGAACATTCCGGTCTGGGAGTCTGGAGTGAAGGTGACCTGTAAGGATGCTCCGTGCCGAATCGTGAGCGCAGTCAACACGAGTGAGGATAATGTCAAAGCAAAGTTGCCATCAAAACAAGCGATCAAATCATTTAGAAAGTTATTTCCCAGGAATCTGCATGATGGTGCTCCGGCAGAAGAAGATGATTGGCAACCTCCAGCCCAGCAGGACCAGGCGAAATTGATTTATGAAGCGCTGGGCGTCGCGGGAGCTCAAGGAGATGCAGAAACGGCACGGGACGAAGATGCGCGCATCATCCGTGGACGTTTCTACGTCTACAGATACGACGAATCTCAGAGGCTCCCGGGGGGAGGGGGACAGCTCGGTGTTCAAGGAACGGAAGGACACGATGAACCGGCTCTCCCGTTGCCGAAGGTAGACAAAAAGATCAAAGATGGGGATTGGTATGTTGTTGCTGAAATAACCTTTTCGTATTCGACTCCCGACTACGACCATATTAACTGGCGAATGCTGGTTGAACTCGAGACAAAATCGGTGTTGTACCTTCGTGCTTTGTCGTCTGGAGCGGTCAGCGGTTCTGTCTTTTTACTTGATCCGATTTCTGCTACAGGCGACACAACATTGACTTCAGATCAGGACAATACGCGTTTGAATCCGCTTCGTAATAATGTGACCCTTTCCAACCTCGAGCAGACAAACAGCGGAGTGCAGTCATTACGAGGCAAGTACGTAAAATTGGTTGACGTGCATGCTCCGACAATTGCCGCACCCACTGAGAGCAGTGGAACAGGCTTTGATTACGACGTGCGCACCAATAATTACGCAGCCGTCAGCGCATATTTCCATACAAATCAGATATTTGAAGTGATCGAGAGCCTCGGTTTTCCTATTAGCTCGTACTTCAGCAACACCAACTTTCCCATCCAGGTTGATCACCGCGGAATGAATAACAGGATCAATGCGCACTGTGTCGGTGATGGCATAGGAGGCATCAGCCATGCGTGCTACGGCATCATGGACACAACAAACTTAGCCCAACCATTAGGACGAGCCTGCGACCCGCGTGTGCATTGGCACGAACTTTGCGGCCACGGAATCTTGTACGAGAGCGTCGATGGTCCCAATTTCCATTTTGCCCACAGTGCAGGCGACGGGATCTCGGGAATTTTTTTCGATCCGGAATCTCGTGCGCCCGGAGCGAAACGATTTGAATATGTTCCATGGCACCCAACGCTTCGTCGCCGATTTGATCGCAATGTTTCTGATGGTTGGGCTTGGGGAGGTTGGCGTGACGATCGGGGATACAGAGCCGAGGAAATACTGGCCACCTGTCATTTTCGGATCTATCAGTCAATTGGTGGCGATTCTCCCTATTTAGGTCGGCGGCGATTCGCCTCCAGGATGATGATGTACCTCATCCTGCGCACTATCCAAAACCTAACGCCGGCAAGTAATCCCAGGTATGCGCGCGAGTTTGCTGAAGAATTGATGGCGGTTGATCGACTAGATTGGACGTCGGAAGGTGTGGTTGGAGGTGCGTACAACAAGGTCATTCGCTGGTCCTTCGAGAAACAGGGTGAGTACCAGACTCCACTTGTTACGAGAAATGACCCGCGTTTCGGTACGATCGTTAGTCCTGGAAACCCGCCGGATGAGGATGTCTACATTGATGATGGCCGTGAGGGTGAATATGAATACCAGCACATCCACTGGAACACCACGACCATTTGGAACAGGCATAATCCTGATGGACTGGAGGTACACCAGAACCCCATACAGGGAACTACGAACTATGCGTACGTAAAAATTAGAAACCGAGGCACGAAAACGGCAAACGGTGTCATGGTGCGAGGCTTTCATTGCAAGCCCACTGCTGGAATTCTTTGGCCGACTGACCTCCAGCCGTTTTTAACTCCGGAAATCACAGTCGGTACAATCAACGGAAATAACACCGAAGAGAAAATTGTCGGACCCTTTAAGTGGATACCCATCATCAATGCTCACGGGCACGATTCCATGATGATGATGGTTTCCTCCGAGCGAGATAGAAGTAATGTTGACAACTTAACAAGCACTGAAGTGATTCCGGAATGGCGTCTAGTACCCAACGACAACAACATTGCTCAGCGGAATGTCCAGGTCGTCTCGGGGGCAAATGTGGAAGCCCTGAAAAAAGCATTTGACGGGATCAGTTTTTGGGTTGGAAATCCGAACAACACTATATCCAAAATGAAGCTGGATACTCGACTACCTAAGGTATTGACTGCAAAAGGCTGGAAACTGTCCTTTGGTGGGCTAGGAGAAACCCCATTCGCGCTCCGACCGGGACGGCAGAAAGAGATTGACCTGGTACTTGAACCCGGCGAGGATTTTAGCGCCAGCGAGGTAGAGGCATCAGGTGATAAAGACATTGTGGTCTTTGCATTAGCGGATGATAACTTTGTCGGTGGAATTACATATCGGCTCGATCCCACCCTGGGCGGCGGCGAGACTGCAACTGTCCTCGAGAGCCTTGGCAGTACGAGAGATCTACTCAAGAATCTGACAGCAAGTGCTGGAAACGTAAAATCTGTAAAAGTCAGAAGAGTGATTCTGGATATCGAATTTGACGAGTAGAAGCGTTCCGAAATAATAGCCAGGGAAACTCATGCTTGAAACCATTTGTCACAAGTTAAGCCTGTATCGCTTCTGTCAAGAGCTTTGTAGCTTTTGGTTGAAAGAAAAAATCTGGAGAGTGGCGTGTAAAAACAGGAATGGGTTGACCAATAAATCTTCAAAAATCTGCAAAAAGCTCATCAAACTTCTATGAGACAAAACCTTTCGAGGTGCCCATTAATTTTAACATTTAAATTGACTATACTTTTGCAGTTTTCATCGTTGCTCATTAACTAAACCGTTTAGTCGCGAGGGGGGGGGGTGGGAATGCCGATACGCACTGCGGAGACATTCCCGAAACTATTATTGATTCGAGCACTTTGCGCCCTGAAAAGTTAAATTTATTTTTTAGATTTAAAATGAAATCTTTCTACTTCTAATCCTTGAGGGATGTTTCGAGCTTCGATCGCTGCGATTACTGCTAATATTATACCAATTTCGGAAAATCCCACTATAGATGGTTATTTAATCTACTTTTACACAAACTAAACCGTTTAGTCAGACAGTTGGGGGCTATACCGATACTTACTACGGAGGTATAGCCCCCAACTACTTTGATTTCAGCCCTTTTTACTTCGTCGAACTCACATTTATCAACAAACGATATCAGAGCGATGGCTTTAGGTATAGCCAAGACCATTGGGAGCAAACGCCAAGTTGTTGCGAAGGTCCAGTCTACTGTCCTGCTGGAGGGCGTTGATAGTCTCTCAGGCTTTTTCTTATAAATTGTAACAGCTATAATTTATTTGATAATTATATTATACTTGTTACAATTAACATCTTAAACGAAGACGCTCGACATCCAGTTTATTTTTTTTTACTTGTAACAGATATAATTAGGGCTTGCTGCGCAAGCTTGAAAAGATTGCCCTATCTGGATTTTAGCTGCAAAACCATGTGGCAAAATTCGAGAAAAATGGCTAAAATACTCAAAAACCCTTGCATGACCATCTAGAACACCGATTCACTATTCAGAATCCATTCCAATTCAGAGGTTTCGTTGTTTCTGAAAATGCTAGATTTCCTTGAATCTATGTCTGGAAAAATAGCTTTTGGGATTACTGAATCGGTGTTCTAGAACTGAAGCACCCACTTTGAAAGATAGAACCTACGAACATGGGGCTAAAGTTATTTCAGGTAAACCAGTTACTCTTGGTCATGGTTATAGTACACTAGCCTGGATACCTGAAGAACAAGGAAGTTGGGCTTTACCCTTATGTCACGAAAGAATTACTTCCTTTGAAACACCAATAACCAGAGCAGCTTTTCAACTCAAACAAGTTTGTAAACATTTAGAAGCACGACCAATAACTCTTTGGGATAGTGAGTATGGTTGTGCCAAATTTGTTAATATAATTTCAGATATTAAGGCTGACAAATTAATAAGAATACGTCCCAATCGCTGTGTTTGGGGACAACCCAAACACGAGCCAAATAAGATGGGAAGACCGAAAAAGCACGGACATAAAATGAAATTATCTGAGCCCACAACTTGGGGAGTTCCTATTGAATCAATCAAGATAAATGATCCAACTTGGGGGACAGTTGAAATTCAAAGGTGGAGTCAATTTCATTTTTATCATTCAGCTGACCATCCCATGGAAATTATCTTGATTCAAAGGAAGGGAAAAGGACTTTCAAAAAAAGCAGCTAAACCTATGTGGTTAGCTTGGATTGGTGAAGAAGAACTTTCTCTCGAAGAACTGTGGAAACATTATTTAAGACGCTTCGGGATCGAGCATTGGAATCGATTTGTCAAACAAAGATTACATTGGACATTGCCGAAATTAGGAACTACAGATAAAGGTCAAAGGTGGAGCGATTTGATGCCTATTTTAACTTGGCAATTATGGTTAGCGCGTGAGATTATAGAAGATAATCCACTTCCTTGGCAAAAACCCCAAAGTAGTGAGAAATTAACACCTGGTCGAGTTGCTCAAAGCTTTTCAGGAGTTTTAGCCACGATAGGTACTCCGACCAAATCGCCAAAACCCCGTGGAAAGTCTCCAGGTTGGATTCCAGGTAAAAAAAGGAATAAAAAACCCCGTTATCCAATAGTTAAAAAGACAGTAACTCGTCAGAAAAAAGAAAAAAAAGAGAAAAAAGAAGCTGCTTAAAACAAATATTTCAACTATTAGTATTATTCTCAGCTTTTTTGACAAGCTAAGTCAAATTTTCATGTCTCATTAAATAACCAAACCGTTTAGTTTGGTATTAGGTGAGTTTATTCTAAACTCCAGTCGCGAGGTTGATAAGAAAATAGCTGAAGACAAAGACAATTAATTTTGACTTTATTCGCGAGAATGTCTCGCGAATAAAGTCCTTATTTTCATCTTTCATTCTGTATTCGCTTATGCTACCGATTCAAAATGAGAATTGCTGAAGATTAAGTTTTCAAGTGGATAGAAATGCGCTCGAGGGAGCTGAAATTTTAGCGCGTTAAGGCTAATAAATGAGTCAAGGTTTATTTAGAATAAACCGTTTAGTTTAATAAGGTGAAAAGCAACAAAGAGCGATCGCGAAGAAGGAACGAACTAGCTAACTTGCACTATATTTTCAATACATCCGGTGAAAAGTTAGCTCCTAATCTGAGTTCTAATTTGTCTAAGTTCATTTATACTAATTAAGAGGGTTAAGGTTGATTATAATCCGAGAGTAACTATGTTAATTATCTCGAAGCAATGAGTGTTAATTCATCAGTAAGTTATTTTGTAGCGGTTAGCGATCTTCAGAAGTCACCAGAAGAGCAAGAAGGAATTTTGATAGAAGTAAAAGGTCAAGGAGGAGATACTCAGAAAAATCGAAGTAAAGCTCTATTAATCATCCAACAAATGTGGTCAAAAGGCGAGATAGAAGCTGGCAAATTTCCCGAGGGGATTAACAGTGAAAATATATTTTATGTACCATCATCGGGGTCTAAGTTAAAGTCTTCCATTGCTGTAAAAGAATCTCAAACAGTGTCACCAATAGTCCTTGGGGCACAAGAAATCATCCAATTGACGCGCACTTCAAATTGAAGTACAAGAGACAGCAGCAGAAGCTTCTCCCTATGTGGAAATTATCAAAACAGTTCTAGAAAGAAACCGACCTTTAACACCAGAAGAAAAAGATCTAGCTAAAGATAAAAAGTACGGAAAAACCATCGAAAAACTGGGATTAGCAATAGCCAATCAAGAGGAATATCAAGAACAATGCACGGGGAATGGACATTTAATTCTCAACGCCATTGATTGGCAGTTAAATCAAGGTGCGAACTTCAAATCCGATGCAGTTAATAAAGAAGCGAATAAAGATAGTATTGGACTTTGGACAACATTACAGTTAAACTGTATTAAACAAGATAGTGATGGAGACTGGTGGATTGAATGCTCCAGAAGCAAAGTATATAAAAATGATAGATTATTCATCTCTAAAGAATTAGCAATTAAAATTCAAGAGCAACAAAAATTTATTAGAGATAATTTTCAAAATAACTTCAACTATCTTTTTTGTACAACTGAAGGAAATAGTTGGTTTGCCAAATACCCCACAAAACGAGAATATCGTAAAAAACGAGAAATAGATCACTTTGTTCCCATTGCTCAACCAATATTTCAAGCTGTTGTAAGAGGATATCTTCATCAATTAGCTCATGAACACAATATCATAGATATTTCTGGTGGAATATATCCTATTTGGAAATGCCACCTATTCCGCCATACCCACCTAACAGATTTAGCAAGAAAAGGCACAGGAATAGCTCATATAATGCAACGTGCTGGCCACGCTTCTCCTGAAATGGCAATGGGTTATGTTCACCTAACTAACGATGATCAGAAAAAGAAAATGAAAGAAGTTTGGGATAATGCCCACTTCAACATGGAAGGTGAAATAGTAGCTCCAGTAAATCCAGATTTAGACACAGCAGAAATGCAATGGATAAAGAAAGGAATGGGGATGCAAACTACAGATAATGGTTACTGTACTTTACTCTGGACACAGACTTGTCCCCATCAAGATTTACCCTGTAAAAACTGTGGTAGTTGGGTAACAACTTTAGACTTCTTAGATAGCCATAAAAAGGAATTAAAAGAGACAGAAAAGATTATCGAAAATGCCCGTCAAAAAGGCTATCAAAGACAAATAGAAAAAAATCTTCCCAGAGCAGAAAGACTTAAGAAAATTATTTCGGGAATGGAAAAACACCAAACCATGAGAGGTCTTGGTAATAATGAATGGGAGGAGAAGAGATAATGTCTCTCAAGAGTAACAACTCCAAGGGCAATCCAGAATTATTAGTCAAAGCAGCAGCAGCTAAGAAAAAGGATGCAGCAGAAAGACTAGAAAAAGCGATTCAACAAGTCTTAGATTCTGGAGAAACTATTACTTTTAAAGCTATAGCAGAAACCGCAGGATTATCTATTAGCTACCTCTATAAATATCCAAAGATTAAAAATCGAATTGCCGAACTACGTAACCAACAAAAAGCTGCCAGTGGCGGCCTAGTAAATAAAACTCCTAAGTTTCAACCAGCTACCGATAAGTCCAAAGCAGTAATTATTAGTAAATTACGCCAAGAAAATCGTCGATTACGTAATGATAATGAAGACTTGAAAAAGCATATCGAAGTGGCTCAAGGTAAAGTTATTGAACTGCGTCAAGTAGAAGCAGAAAATAATCCCTTGAAGGCCAGAATAAAAGAGTTAGAACAATCGTTAAGTAATGCCAAAGTTACGCCTATTAACAAGAAAAAACAGAGTCAGATTAAGCCTGATATTCTGACTCAATTGCAAGTGATAGAAGTTAAGTTAAATCCTACCCTGACTAAGACTATTAAAGCAGCTTCAGAGTCAACAGTATTAAATGCGATTGAAGCTTTAAAAGACCAACTTACTAAACAAGATATTCCTAATGCTGGGGGTTGGTTAAATAAAGCAATTAAAGAAGGTTGGACTAAAGCAGAAGTGATTACTCAACAATCAAATAAACCCGAACAAAAGATAGTCAAGGCTACTGACAAACCACAAAAAGAGCAAGTTAGCCTGACTCAACTTAAAAAACTCAGCAGTATTTTTAACAAAGATGAATGATAATAATTTGCCTCCTACTAACATTGAAGCTGAACAAGCCATTTTAGGAGGAATATTACTTGACCCAAATGCGATTACGATTGTTGCCGATATTTTACCAGTAGAAGCTTTTTTTGTTTCGGCTCATCAACAGATATACAAAGCAGCATTAGAGTTACATCACAAAGATAAACAAGTAGATTTAATGACTGTTTCTACCTGGTTGTCTGACCATAAATTACTAAAAAAAGTAGGAGGTACAACCAAATTATCACAACTACTAAATCGTACTGTCTCAGCAGTTAATGTTGACCGCTACAGCTTATTAGTTTTAGATAAGTATCAACGTCGTCGATTAATTACTGCTGGTCATGAAATAGTCGATCTAGGATACGATACCAGCACCGAATTAGAAACAGTTTTTGAGGGAGCTGAATCCAAGATATTTGACTTAACTACAGATAAGAAAGACAAGTTTACCACTGAACCAATTAATGACTGTTTAGCTGATATCTTCAATGAACTAGAACAGGGTTCATTACCTCTTTATCCTACTGGTTTAACTGACTTAGATTCTCTCATTGGTGGTTTAAGTAAACAAGATTTAATTATTGTTGCTGCTAGACCAAGTATGGGTAAAAGTTGGTTTGCTTGTTATTTGGCTAATTACATTGCTAGTAATGAGAAAAAACCTGTAGTTTTCTTTAGTGCTGAGATGTCCAGAAAACAATTAACTAAAAGATTTTTGGCAATGCACACTGGTATTGATTCTCAACGATTAATGAATAATGTTATCTATCAAGATGAGTATGATTCTTTAGTTAATGGTTTGAGTAATTTAGCCGAGTTACCCATTGAGATTAATGATACTCCAGCCTCACAATTAACCCCTGCTAAAATCCGTTCTGAGCTAAGAAAAATCCAATTCTTCGAGAGGAGAATTAGGATTAGTTGTACTTGATTATATTCAGAAACTAGGAGATAGAGCAGCAGGAAACAGAGCGCAAGTTATTGGCAAGTACTCAGGTGCTTGTAAGGATATTGCCAAACAGTTTAATGTTCCATTTGTAGTTTTAGCTCAAATCAACCGAGGTGTGGAATCTCAAAGTAACAAACGGCCGTCTATCAGTATCTGGACAAGTTTTTTATGCTGGCGATCGCCAGCTAAAAACTTGACTCCTAAGTACCACTAATAGTAGTTTTAATGTTCTAAGTCCTCCAAATTTACATAAGCATTGCTTATAATTTTTGTTTGCCCTCATTTGAGTTGTAGTAAAAACTGGATATTTAGGGAATAAAACTGAAAAGCGATCTCTACGAGATCCGCGTAGCGGCGCGAAAATGTTTTCAAGGTATATTGACTAAAAAAAACTGAATGATTTAATGCAAGTACTTTAGAAAAATATTAGACTTTCAAGCATTTTTTGACAAAAGTATCCCTTGAGAGCGCCAGTTTGAAGGGTTTAATAGACGCTCCCGCTTATATATATTTTTTTAACTGTTAATTAACTAGTGGGAATATAAACTGTTTCTCTTACTTCATAAATTTTATTTATTACATTAGATAAAAATGCTAGCATTTGTTTTAAAGTCAATAAAGAATGATAGACTAAACGGCTACCTCGTCTGGCTTTAGAAATTTTTGACCATAAAATATAAATCCAAATATTAACTATTAAAAATGAAATCCCTACATAGAGTAATCTAATTATAGGATTTTTAGTGGTAGTTCTAATCCGACAAATATTTTTAAGACGGTAGCTACTTTCAATTCCAAATCTTTTACGATAATCTTGATAGATAGAATTTAAACTTATATTTACTTTGTAAACTACATAGGGTAAATATTCAATCCCGAATTTTCCTCGTTTGCCGAGAGAAGTACTTATTTTTATAGAGGGAAGTCTTTTTTGTTTTAACTTTTGTTCCTTCGCATATAACTTATTGTCTGGAAGACTTCCCTCTATAAAAATAAAAACATTGGTTGCCTTTAAGATATTTACAAACAATCCAGAGAGAAAAAGTTACTTCATTATCTTTGTCTTTATTTAAAGTATGAGTTGTTTTATAACTCTTTTGTCCTTTTAAATATTGATTAATACCCCCAGTTTTACCATTCCTAATTGCTGGCATGATAAAAGGTATATCTAAAGCCATTAGCCATCTTATGACTGAACTACTGTAAAAGCCTCTATCTAAATACAATGTTTTAATTTTGAGGTTTAAAGATTGTATTTTATCTAAAAGATAAGTTATAATTGCTACATTAGTATAGCTTTTTTTGAGACCAATAACAGCTATAGTTAATCGTTTATTCTTAGCGATTATATATATAGTAGCATAAGCAAAAAATGAACAAGTTCCATTTTTTGCTTGACTGCGATAAATGTAATCCTGTTCTTGTTCTGTCGGTTTTCCATAGTAAGGAATTAAATTTAAATCGAGCGCCAATTTATGTTTTCTCTTTTTTATTCGACGGGGTAGTTTAGTTATTAACGATTGATTTAGTTCTTTCTCTAATTCTTGAAAATTTTTAAATTTACTCAAATGATATCTAATATTTCTACCAGTCCAAGAGTTTTTTAGAGTGGCAGCTGTATTTTCTACGGTATCAGCTCTGCTTGCAGTTCCCACTAAAATATTAAACAAATCTGTTTGCTGATAATCACTTTGGGTATTAATTGAAATATTTTCTTTTAAACAGTCAACAACTTCTTTTAAAGTTTCTGTATCAGTTAAAACAGCTTTTTCTGTAGTAGTATTCAATTCTTTGTAAGTAAATAATTCGTCAAATCTTCTCGATCGTACAACAGTTTATCTTCGAGAATCTCTAAACTATATACAACTCAAGTTATAGCCA